>JAKAEO010000239.1 GCA_021818285.1 Myxococcales bacterium | reverse complement strand
CCTCTTCTGGGTGGGGCGCCAGGCCTACGAGGAGAAGAAGCCGGAGAACGCCCGGCCGCTCCTCGGCGACTACCTGCGCATCTGCCCGCGCGGCCCGCGCGCCGCCGAGGCCCAGAAGCTCGCGGCGGCGCTGAAGTAGCGGCGCGGCCCCGGGCCACCCCCGGGCGGCGCGCGCCGCCGGGAGGGCCTCAGCGCGACGCCGTCGCCGCCTTCCGGTCCGGCAGCCGGTCCACGTAGTGCACCAGCGCCCAGAGGTCCTCCTCGGGGAGGGCGCCCTTCCAGGTGGGCATGGAGGTGCCGCCGACGCCGGCGGCGATCACCCGGTAGAGGTCGGCGAGCCGCGAGCCGGGACGCACCGAGCGCAGGGTGTCGCGCGCGAGGTCGGGGGCCAGGATCGGGCCGCCGAAGTCGGAGGCGGTGGCGACCGGCTCGCCGGGCCGGGGCCGGGGCTGGGGGACGGGGCGCCCCAGCTCGGCGGCGAAGGCGGCGATCTCGGCGGGGGAGGCGTAGGCGGGGTGGCAGGACTGGCAGCGGGCCACCACGTGGTAGACGCGGGCCCCGCGCGCCGCCGCCGCCGCCTCGCGCCCCGTCCAGGGATCGGGCCCGGGGACGATCGGCTCGCCGGCCGGCTCCTCGCGCCAGCGCGGCGAGAGCGTCATGAGGTACGGGACGACCGCGTCGAGGTCGGCGGGGGAGAGCTTCCAGGGCAGCATCCCGGTGCCGGCCAGCCCGTCGCGGATCACCCGCCGCAGGTCCTCCTCGGTGGGGAGCGACCCGGCGGGCACGCTCCCGAACTTGAAGACACCCTTGGTGAAATCCCGCGGCCGGGGCGAGAGGTGGAAGCCGGTGGGCCCCTGCCCGTCGCCGTTCCCGTGGCAGGTCTTGCAGGCGCGCTCGAAGACGGCGCGCCCCCGGTTCAGCACCTCCGGGGCCACCCGCCGCCCCCCCAGCACCAGCGGTCCGCGGAAGGGCGGGGGCTCCGGGCAGGCGGTGAGCGCCGCCAGGGCGGCGGCCAGCAGCGCGGGCCCGGCGCGCACCCTCACCGCTTCCCCGCGGCCCGGTCCCGCTCGCCCTGCAGGATCTTCGCCGCCTTCTCGTACTCCAGCATGGGGTTGCCGGTGACCGCGCGCGGCCGGCCGGCGGCGGTGCGCGCCTCCTCCACGGTCACCGGGAGCTCCAGCGCCTTGCCGTCGGCCTCCACCACCGCGGTGGTGGTCCCCGGCCCCACCGGCCAGAGCTGGCCCCGGTCGTCGCCGCGGCAGACGCCCTCGTCGCGGCAGCGCGTGACCAGGCGCCGGGGGGTCGCCGGCTGGCCCGCGGTGTCGAAGGCGCGGACCTGGAGGGCGAGCGGCTGGGGCTGGTCCAGCAGCCGGAGCCTGGCCGGGCTCGGCTCGGCCTCGACGCGGCCCACCAGCCGCACCGCGACCGCCACCTCCCCGGCGACGCTCCCCACCGTGCAGCGGACCGTGGTGCTCCCGGCGCCGGCGGCGGTGACGGTGCCCTCCCGGCCGCTGCCGGCCACCCGGGCCACCGCCGGGTCGGCCGTGGTCCAGGCGCAGGCCTTGTCGGGCAGCGCCTTGCCGTTCGAGGCCAGCGCCACGGCCTGGACCCGGGCCGTCTGGCCCGGCTCCCAGAGCTGCACGCTGGCGGGGTCCACCTCGACGCTGGCGGCGCCGGAGCAGGCGCCGAGCGCGGCCAGGGCCAGGGCGGTGAGGCGGGGCGGGGGCATGGGCGGGCTCCTCGGCGGGCATCCTACTGCGCGCGCGGAGCCACGTGGTACAGCATCACGTACACCAGCACCCCGGTGACCGAGACGTAGAGCCAGACGGGGAAGGTGACGCGGGCCAGCCTCCGGTGGCGCTCGAACCGGCCCCGCAGCGCCAGCCACAGCGCCGCCAGCACCAGCGGCGGGACCAGCGCGGCGAGCACGGTGTGGCTGGCGAGCAGCGCCAGGTAGGCGGCGCGCAGGGCCCCGGTGCCGGGGAAGCGGTGGACCCCGGTGAGGGCGAAGCGCGTGAGGTAGCCCGCCAGGAAGAGCGCGGAGCAGGCCACCGCCGCCAGCATCCGCCGGCGGTGGCGCTCCCGGTCCCCGGCGCGGATGGCCCGCCACCCGGCCAGGAGCAGGAGCGCCGAGAGGGCGTTGAGGCCGGCGTTGACGGACGGCAGGGCGGCGGCGAGGCCGCTCACGCCCGCCTCCGGGCGGCGGCGGCGGCGAGGAGCAGGGCGCCGGCGGCGAAGAGCGCCAGCACCAGCAGGTCGTGGGCCGCCGAGCCGGGGAGGGCGCCGGGCGCGGCGGGGCCGGAGAGGGCGCGCCGCGCCGCGGAGACGCCGTAGGCCACGGGGTTCCAGCGCATCAGCGCGGCGAAGGCCGGGTGCTCGGGCGAGGGCGGGAACATCGCCCCCGAGATCACCCAGGCCGGGACCAGCAGCGTCATCTGGATGGCGTGGTAGCCCTGGACGTTGTCCACCGCCCAGGCCACCGCGAAGCCGACCGCCGCCAGCCCCAGCGCCGAGAGGAAGAGGGCGGCGGCGAGGAGCGGCCAGTTCACCGCGCCGGGCGCGAAGCCGGCCAGCGGCAGGAGCAGCAGGAAGAGCGCCGCCTGGGAGAGCGCCACGGTGGCCGAGCCCAGCGACTTGCCGGCCACCAGCGCGCCGCGGGAGCCCGGCCCGGCCAGCACCATCTGCAGGAAGCCCTGGTGGCGATCCTCGATCACCGAGACGGTGGTGAAGATGGCGGCGAAGAGCACGACCATCAGCACCACGCCCGGGTAGAAGAACTGGAGGTAGCCGACGCCGGTGCCGGGCATGCGGAAGGTGGCGGCCATGCCCGAGCCGATGATCAGCCAGAAGAGCACCGGCTGGCCCAGGGCGCCGGCGAGGCGCGAGGGCTGGCGGAAGAAGCGCACCAGGTCGCGCTTCCAGAGCACCCGCGCGGTGGCCAGGTCCCAGGCGATCATCCGCCCTCCTCCACGGCCAGCGACTCGCCGGTGAGGTCGAGGAAGGCGTCGGCCAGCGTCGGGCGGCGGACCGCCACCGAGCGCAGCCGCCCGGGCGGGAAGGCCTCCACCAGCCGCGGGACCAGCTCGTGGCCGCGCTCGCGCTCCACGGCGATGCCCCGGGGCAGGACGCGCACCGGCAGGCCCAGCCGCGCCCGGACCTGCACCGCCAGCGCCTCGGGGTCGTCGGCCTCCACCTCCAGCACGTCTCCGGCGACCCGGGCCCGCAGCGCCTCGGGCGTGGCGCAGGCCGCCACCCGCCCGCGGGCCAGCACCGCCAGCCGGTCGCAGCGCTCCGCCTCCTCGGGCCGGTGGGTGGTGAGGAGCACGGTGAGCCCCTCGTCGCGCCGCAGCGCCTCCACCGTGGCCCAGGTGCGGGCGAAGGCCCCGGCGTCGAGGCCGTTGGTGGGCTCGTCGAGGATGAGCAGCGCCGGGCGGTGCACCAGGGCCCGGGCCAGCTCCAGGCGCCGCTTCAGGCCGCCGGAGAGCCGGCCGGCCGGCTCGCGGGCCCGGTCGGCGAGGCCGGCACCGGCGAGCAGCCGCTCCACCCGCTCCCGGGCCTCGGCGCGGGGCACGCGGAAGAGCGACGCCGCCAGCAGGAGGTTCTCCCGGCAGGAGAGCTTGGGGTCGAGGCTCGGCGACTGGAAGACCACGCCGGTGCGGGCGCGCAGCGCCGGGTCGCGCGCCGCGACCGGGGCGCCGCCGGCGAGCAGCGCGCCCGAGGCGGGCGGCAGCAGCCCGGCGAGGATGGAGAACAGGGTGCTCTTGCCGGCGCCGTTCGGGCCCAGGAAGCCGAAGATCTCGCCCGGCATCACCTCGAAGGAGAGGCCGGCGAGCACCTCGCGGTCGCCGAACCGGAAGGTGAGGTCCCGGGCGGCCAGCGCCGGGGGGGCGGACGGCGGCGGGACCAGCGCCAGGGCGGGGAGGGCGGCGGCCACGCGGCTACCGCGACCAGGCGAAGAGGGCGGCGAGCAGCAGCGTCAGGTAGACGAGCGTCGACAGGAAGAAGCTGCGGGCCCAGCGGACCGGGACCGTGGCCCGGAGCCCGGTGAGGGCGTGGGCGGTGAGGCCGCCGCCGAGCAGCGTCGCCGCCACCCCGTAGCCCGGGCCGGCGAGCCCCAGCGGGACCGGCGCCAGCGCCACCGGCACGAGCAGCGCGGTGGTCGCCGCGATGGCCAGCACCGCGGCCCGCTGCCCGTGGACCAGGGCGAAGACGCGCAGGCCGCCGCGGGCGTAGTCCTCCTGCAGGTAGACGGAGACGGCCAGGAAGTGGGGGAGCTGCCAGGCGAAGAGCAGGGCGAAGAGCGCCAGCCCCCCGGCGTCGAGGGTGCCGGTGACCGCGGTCCAGCCCATGAGCGGCGGGATGGCGCCGGGCACCGCGCCGACGAAGAGCGCCAGGGGACTCCGCTGCTTCAGGGGCGTGTAGACCACCACGTAGGTGAAGAGCGCCAGGGCCGCCAGCGTCGCGGTGAGGCCGTTGGTGAACCAGCCCAGCGCCGGGAGCGCCACCGCCGGGAGCCCGAGCCCCAGCGCCAGGGCCACCCGCGGGTCGAGGCGGCCGGCCGGCAGCGGCCGGTCCCAGGTGCGCCGCATCCGGCCGTCGACGTCCCGCTCCAGCCAGCAGTTCA
>JAKAEO010000030.1:0-20000 GCA_021818285.1 Myxococcales bacterium | reverse complement strand
ACGTATCCTCTGATTGCGTACCCAAGTAAGGCGGGACACGTGAAATCCTGCCTGAATCTGCGAGGACCATCTCGTAAGGCTAAATACTCCCTAGAGACCGATAGTGGACAAGTACCGCGAGGGAAAGGTGAAAAGAACCCCTGTTAGGGGAGTCAAAAGAACCTGAAACCGCATGCCTACAAGCAGTTCGAGGGCTATGCCGCGCAAGCGGAATGCCTGAGAGCGTACCTTTTGCATCATGAATCGGCGACTTAATGGTTGTGGCGAGCTTAAGGCGATAGCCGGAGGCGCAGCGAAAGCGAGTCCGAAATGGGCGCCAGTCGCAATCATTATAACCCGAAGCCAGGTGATCTACTCATGGCCAGGTTGAAGCGCGGGTAAAACCGCGTGGAGGACCGAACTCATGGAGGTTGAAAACTTCTGGGATGAGCTGTGAGTAGGGGTGAAAGGCCAATCAAACTTGGTGATAGCTGGTTCTCCCCGAAAGATATTTAGGTATCGGCTCGGGAAATTCAGTTCAGGAGGTAGAGCACTGGAACGGCTAGGGGTCCTACCAGATTACCAACCCGTACCAAACTCCGAATGCCTGAAACTGTTATCCCGGGACGCAGTGGGCGGGTGATAACATCCGTTCGCAAGAGGGGAATAACCCAGATCGTCGGCTAAGGTCCCAAAGTCCATGCTAAGTGATCACAAAAAGGATGTGGCAACGCTTTGACAATCAGGAGGTTGGCTTAGAAGCAGCCATCCTTTAAAGATAGCGTAATAGCTCACTGATCAAGCGAGGCTGCGCCGAAAATGTAGCGGGTCTCAAGCATGGCACCGAAGCCACGGGATCAGCGCAAGCTGATCGGTAGGGGAGCGTAGAACCGACAGCGAAGCCAGACCGCAAGGACTGGTGGAGTCTGTTCTAGAGCTGATGCCGATATGAGTAGCGACAAGGAGGGCGAGAAACCCTCCCGCCGTAAGCCCAAGGTTTCCTGGGGAAGGTTAATCCGCCCAGGGTTAGTCGGAACCTAAGCCGAGGCCGAAAGGCGTAGGCGATGGATGACAGGTTAATATTCCTGTACCACCCCGGTAGCGTTGAAGCGAGGGGGGACGGAGAAGGGTAGCGCAGCCGCCCGACGGTCGTGGCGGTTCAAGCCCGTAGGCTGGCTCCATAGGATGAAAACGTGGAGCCGCGTAGCCGAGAGGTGATGACGTGGACGCAAGTCCTGAAGTGCGTGATCCCATGCTTCCAAGAAAATCCCCGCGTGGAGCTGTCGAGGTGTCCGTACCGCAAACCGACTCAGGTGGGCGAGGAGAAAATCCTCAGGCGCTTGAGAGAACTCTGGTCAAGGAACTCTGCAATCTACCACCGTAACTTAGGAAGAAGGTGGGCCCGGATCCGTGAAGGGACTTGCTCCCCGAGCGAAACCGGGTCGCAGATAAATGGCGGTAGCGACTGTTTAACAAAAACACAGGACTCTGCAAACACGTCAAGTGGATGTATAGGGTCTGACTCCTGCCCGGTGCCGGAAGGTTAAGGTGATTCGTCAGACGCAAGTCAAAGCGATGAGCCGAAGCCCCGGTAAACGGCGGCCGTAACTATAACGGTCCTAAGGTAGCGAAATTCCTTGTCGGGTAAGTTCCGACCTGCACGAATGGAGTAACGACTTCCGCGCTGTCTCGACCAGGGACTCAGCGAAATTGAAATAGCTGTGCCGATGCAGTTTACCCGCGGCAAGACGGAAAGACCCCATGAACCTTTACTACAACTTGCCACTGACACTAGGAATTGCTTGTGTAGGATAGGTGGGAGCCTATGAACCCTGGGCGCTAGCTCGGGGGGAGGCAACGGTGAAATACCACCCTGGCGATTTCTGGTGTCTAACCTAGACCCCTCATCGGGGCCGGGGACAATGGCTGGTGGGTAGTTTGACTGGGGCGGTCGCCTCCCAAAGAGTAACGGAGGCGCGCGAAGGTTCCCTCAGCCTGATTGGAAACCAGGCGGCGAGTGCAATGGCATAAGGGAGCTTGACTGCGAGACCGACGGGTCGAGCAGGTGGGAAACCAGGTCATAGTGATCCGGTGGTTCTGTATGGAAGGGCCATCGCTCAACGGATAAAAGGTACTCTGGGGATAACAGGCTTATCGCGTCCAAGAGTTCACATCGACGACGCGGTTTGGCACCTCGATGTCGGCTCATCGCATCCTGGGGCTGGAGCAGGTCCCAAGGGTTTGGCTGTTCGCCAATTAAAGCGGTACGCGAGCTGGGTTCAAAACGTCGTGAGACAGTTTGGTCCCTATCTGCCGTGGGCGTAGGAGAAGTGAGAGGATCTGTCCTTAGTACGAGAGGACCGGGATGGACGCACCGCTGGTGTACCAGTTGTCTCGCCAGAGGCATCGCTGGGTAGCTATGTGCGGAACGGATAACCGCTGAAAGCATCTAAGCGGGAAGCCAACCTCGAGATGACTTCTCCCGGGCGCAAGCCCCTGAAGCCCCCTCGAAGACTACGAGGTTGATAGGCCGGAAGTGTACGCGCTGCGAGGCGCTCAGCTGACCGGTACTAATCGGGCGTGAGGCTTGGTCTCTCTTTTCTCAGGCCGCAAGGCGTTGCGGTCGAGGTCAAGGTCGAGGTCCCTGACGGGATCCGGCCGCAGTGACCGGCTGGTCGTGCTTTCTCTACCCTTCGTATCGGTGTCGGACGGTGCTCCGTCCGTTCTTTTTCAGGTTTGCGGTGGCTATTTCGGTGGGGTCACACCCGTTCCCATCCCGAACACGGAAGTTAAGCCCACCAGAGCCGATGGTACTGCACGGGAAGCCGTGTGGGAGAGTAGGTCGCCGCCGCATTTTTTCGAGATGGCCCGCCGGAACCCGGCGGGCCATTTCCTTTTCCGGGCTGCGCGTCGCGCCGGGAGCCGGATAGACTCCGGCACCGGGCCTCGGGGCCCCGGAGGTCGGCATGGGTCGCGTCATGGTGGGGGTCATCGGAGGCACCGGGCTGGGCGAGGCGCTCGGCGGGCTCTCCGGCGGCGAGGTGCGCACCGTGGAGACGCCCTTCGGCGCCCCCTCGGGCCCGGTCACGCTGGGCGAGGTGGGCGGCGTGCCGGTGGCGCTGCTGTCGCGCCACGGCGAGGGCCACCTGCTGAACCCGTCGCGCGTCCCCTACCGCGCCAACATCTACGCGCTCAAGGCGGTGGGCGTGACCCACGTGGTGGCCAGCGGCGCGGTGGGCAGCCTGCGCGAGGAGCTCGCCCCGCGTCACCTGGCGATCCCCGACCAGGTCATCGACCGCACCTTCCGCCGCCCCGGCACCTTCTTCGACGACTTCGCCGTGCACGTGGAGTTCGCCGCCCCCTTCTGCGCCAACCTGCGCAACGCCCTGGCGAAGGCCGGGACCGGCCTCCCCACCCGCGTCCACCAGGGCGGCACCTACGTCTGCATGGAGGGGCCGCAGTTCTCCACCCGGGCCGAGAGCGAGCTGCACCGGTCCTGGGGCGGGGCGCTCATCGGCATGACGGCCATGCCCGAGGCCAAGCTGGCCCGCGAGGCGGAGCTCTGCTACGCGCTGCTGGCCCTGCCCACCGACTACGACTGCTGGCGGCCCCACCCGGCCCACGTGGACCAGCAGAGGCTCATCGAGGAGATCCTCGGGAACGTGAAGGCCGCCACCCAGAACGCCCTGGAGCTCATCCGGCGCGCCCTGCCGGCCATCGCCGGCCTGGGCGAGAAGCCCTGCGCCTGCCAGTCGGCGCTGGCGCTGGGCATCTGGTCGGACAGGGCGCGCATCCCCGCCGACGTGCGCAAGCGGCTCGAGGTGCTGGTGGGGAAGTACCTGCCGGCGTAGGGGCCGGCCGGGCCGGTCCCGGCCGATCGGGCCCTGCGGCGCCGACCGGGGGACCCCGGCTCAGGCGCCGAGCAGCTTGCGCAGGTTGTCGATCACCAGCCAGGCGGTGAGCCCGATCATCACCACCGTCGTCGTCCAGGCGATGCCGTTGAACCACCGCCCGTTGACGTGCTTCCCCATGATCCGCCGGTCGTTCACCAGCAGCAGCATGAAGATCAGGATGGCCGGCAGCAGGATCCCGTTCACCACCTGGGACGCCAGGATCACGCGCAGGAGCGGGAAGCCGGGGATCAGCACCACCGCGGCGCCCAGCGCTACGATGCCCGTGTAGAGGCCGTAGAACTGCTTGGCCTCGCCCCACTTCTTGTCGATCCCCGACTCCCAGCCGAAGGCCTCGCAGACGTAGTAGGCGGTGGCCAGCGGCAGGATGGTGGCGGCGAAGAACGAGGCGTTGAAGAGGCCGAAGGCGAAGAGCCAGCTGGCGTGCCGGCCGGCGAGGGGGCCCAGGGCCACCGCCGCCTGCTCGGCCGACTCGATCCGGGCCCCCATGCCCGTCGGGAAGATGGTGGCGGCGCAGGCCACGATGATGAAGAAGGCCACCACGTCGGTGATGATGCACCCGACGATGACGTCGAGCCGGGAGTGGGCGTAGTGCTCCGGCTTCACGCCCTTCTCCACCACCGCGGACTGGAGATAGAACTGCATCCAGGGGGCGATGGTCGTGCCCACCACGCCGATGAGCATGCCGACGTAGTCGCCGCCGAGCTGGAAGCTCGGCGTGACGCTGGCCCTCAGCACCGTTCCCCAGTCGGGGTGGGCGAGGAAGGTGCTCACGGGGTAGGCGAGGTAGACCAGGCACGCCACCAGGAAGACCTTCTCCACCTGCCGGTAGGTGCCCTTGAGCACCAGGAGCCAGACCGCCAGCGCCGTCGCCGGGACCGAGAGCCAGGTCGGGACGCCGAAGATGTCGAGGCTGGCGGCGACCCCGGAGAACTCGGCGATGGTGTTCCCGACGTCGGCCACCAGCAGCGCCAGCATGATCCAGAAGGTGACCTTGACGCCGAAGTTCTCGCGGATGAGGTCGGCCAGCCCCTTGCCGGTCATCACGCCCATCCGGGCGCTCATCTCCTGGACGACGATCAGGGCGATGGTGATGGGGACGAGCGTCCACAGGAGCTTGTTGCCGAACTGGGCGCCGGCGATGGAGTAGGTGGCGATGCCGCCGGCGTCGTTGTCCACGTTGGCGGTGATCAGGCCGGGCCCGACCACCGCCAGGAACACCATCACGTTGCGCCAGAGGCTGCGGCGGGGCGGCGGCGCCGCCGTCGTCTCACCGGGCATCCACCACCTCGGCCAGGATGTCGTCGACGGTCACGATGCCGCACAGGACCCCCAGCGCATCCACCACCGGGACCGAGATGAGGTTGTACTTGGTGGCCGCCAGGGCCACGTCCCGCAGCCGGTCGTGGGGCTGCACCGTCGCCGGAGCCTCCCGGAGCAGGGTGCCGAGCGCCAGGGCGGGGTCGGCCAGGACCAGGTCCTTGAGCGTGACGACTCCCTTCAACACGCCGGCGCCGTCGGCGACGAAGATCTCGTAGACCAGCGCCACCTCCTCGGCACGCCGCCGGACCTCCGCCAGCGCGTCGGCCACCGTCTGCTCCGGGCGGAGCTGGATCCGGTCCGGCGTCATCAGGCCGCCGGCGGAGTCGGACGGGTAGGCGAGCAGCTCCTGGACCTCCCGGGCCTCGGGCCGCTCCATCGCGTCCACCAGCTCGGCGCGGGTGTCCCCGGGCAGCTCCGAGAGCACGTCGGCCGCCTCGTCCGGCGCCATCTCCTCGAGGATGTCGGCGGCCCGCTCCGGCTCGACCTTCTCCAGCAGCTCCGCCGCCAGCTCGGGCGGCGCCTCCTCCAGGGCGTCGGCGGCGGTCTCCACGTCCAGCCGGTCGAGCAGCACCCGGCGCTGGTCGCGGTCCAGCTCCTCCATGATGTCCGCCAGGTCGGCGGGGTGGATCTCGGCGAGGGCGCGCTGCGCCACCTCCAGCCGCACCTTGCCGGGAGAGACGTCGAGCGGCTGGACCAGCTTCCAGGAGAGGAACTGGTCGGATCCCAGGTACCCGGCGCCGGGCCGCACCGCCTTCAGGGCCCCGTCCACCAGCGCCTGCCACCCCAGGCGCCGCACCAGGCCGCGGAAGCCGACGTCCACGTGAGCCACCCGGAGCTGTCCCTTCACCTCGAGGAAGTGCAGGTCGTTCACCCGCACCAGCTTGGCTCCCTCCACGTCGACGATCTGCCGGTCGAGGATCTCCTCGGCGAGCGGGATCCGGTCCGGCGGCGGCACCTCCGGGGGCGGGGTCGCGCCGGCGCCGGAGCGGACGACGATCTCGCGCCCGGCCATCCGCTCCACCGCCGTCCAGGGGAGCTGCAGCCGCTGCTTCCCGGCCTTCACCACCAGGCTCTCCACCGGCGGGTAGGGCTCGCCGGTGGCGACCACCAGGTCGGAGAGCCTGCCGAGGCGGCGGCCGTCGGAGGTCACCACCGCACGCCGGAGGAGCTCGGAGAAGAAGAGGAAGCGCGGGTCGGAGCGGGTCTCGGGCGCGGTGGTCTCGGGCATGGGGCGCTCCCGCGGGGAGAGGGACGAGGACATCGCGGGTGTACGCTGCGATCCGGGGTGTGTCAACGACGCGGCCACCGGCGCGATCGGCCGGGACCGGCCCGGGCGGGCGGCGCCGGGAGGCGGTACAATCACCCCGATGGCCGCCCGGTCGGAGACCCCCTACTGGCACCTCATCTCGGTGCTCTTCAGCTCGCTGCCGCTCACCCCGGCGCTGGCGATGACCCTGCACCAGGCGGCCTACGACCTCTACCGCCGGAACGGGGGCGCCGCGCCGGTGGCGGGGGACACCCTCCACGGGCGGGTCACCAACCTCCGCAAGGACATGCTGCTCGGGACCATCGCCGGGCCGGCCTTCGAGGCCCGGATCGAGACCGAGCGCGGCAAGGGGACGGTGCGCTTCCTGCTGACCCGCCAGGGGCTGGAGTTGCTGGGAGAGCGCCCGGCCCCGGCGCCGCCGTCGAAGCCGCGCTACCTGAACTGACCGGCGGCGCCAGGCGCTGCCGCCGGGGCGCGCCTCCGGGCCAGGCCGAGGGCCGCCAGCGCCCCGAGCGCCGCGCCGCCGGTGTCGGCGAGCCAGTCGCGCACGTCGGAGTCGCGGTGGGGGACGAACGCCTGGTGGATCTCGTCGCTGGCGCCGTAGAGGCTGGCGAGGAGGAGCGCCAGGGCGGCCGCGCGCCCGGCCCGCAGCCCGGAGAACCGGAGCGCGAGCCCCAGGAGCAGCCCCAGGCCACCGTACTCCACGCCGTGGAGCACCTTGTCGCTCATCCGGGAGGTGAGGGCGGGGAGGGGATTGGGCAGCGACGAGAGGTAGAAGATCGCCGCCAGGTAGAGGGCGACGGCCGCCCAGAGGATGAGCCGGGAGCGGCCTGTCGGCGCGGCGCGGGCCGCGGGAGCGGGCGGAAGGGCCATGCACCGGTTCTACCCCATGCCCGGGATCCACGCATGGGCCCTCTCCGCGCCCCTCCTCAGCCGGCGAGATCGATCTCGTCGCGGTGGCCGAACCCCGCCGCGTTGTCGACCAGGAAGAGGCGGCGGGGCGTGAGCTCGTACCAGCGGACGCGCGCCAGCGCGTCCACCAGGGCCGGCGGCGCGTCCTCGAGCCGGCCGACGACGGGGAACTTCCTCCCGTAGATCCGGCGCGCCTCGGCCGCCTCCTCGCCGTCGAGCTCGCGGACCGTGCCCTCGAGCTGCAGGCCGCGGACGGCCCGCCAGTCGGCGACGTCCTCCTGGACGGTCGCGGCGACGCGGGGATCCGCGGCCAGGGCCCGGGCGTGGCGCGTGGCCGGCGCGGAGAGGAAGAGCAGGGTGAAGCCCCGGCTGGCGTAGAAGACGGCCGCCGCCCAGGGCCCGCCGGCGCCGCCGGTGGCCAGGGTGACGACCTGGTGGGCCTCCAGGAAGGCCAGGGCCCGCGCGCGCGATTCGCCGGTGGTCACGGGTCGTCGGGCACCTGCGCGCGGCGGGTGACGTTCCAGGCCGTCGTCATCGCCGGACGCTCCAGGGTGGTCGATCCGCAGCCTGGGGCCTTCCCCGGCCCCGGTCAACCGTGGACCGCCGCCGTGGCCGGGGCGCGCGCCATCCCGCGGCGGCGCCCCTGCTAGACTCGCCGCGCATGACGGAACGGCTCTACCTCGACGATCCCTACCTGCGGCGGTTCGAGGCCGAGGTGACGGAGGTCCGCCAGGCCGGCGGGCGGCCGGCGGTGCTCCTCTCGCGCACCGCCTTCTACCCCGAGGGCGGCGGCCAGCCCGGCGATCGGGGCGCCATCGGCGGCGTGGCGGTGCTCGACGTCCAGGAGAAGGGCGGCGAGATCCTCCACCTGCTCGGCGGCCCGGCGCCGTCGGGCGCGGTCTCGTGCGAGCTCGACTGGCCCCGCCGCTTCGACCACATGCAGCAGCACCACGGCCAGCACCTGCTCTCGGCGGCCTTCGAGCGGGTGGCGGGGGCGCGGACCGTCTCCTTCCACCTCGGCGAGGCGGCCTGCACCATCGACCTCGACCTGGCGGCGGCGCGGCTCGGGCCGGCGCGGCTGCGCGAGGTGGAGGCGGCCTGCAACGAGGCCGTCTTCGCCGACCTGCCGGTCACCGCCCGCGACCTCTCCCCCGGGGAGCTGGCGCGGCTGCCGCTGCGCAAGGAGGCGGTGAAGGGATCGCGGGTGGTGGTGGTCGGGGCCTTCGAGTCGCCCCTCGACGCCAGCCCCTGCGGCGGCACCCACCCGCGCCGCACCGGCGAGGTGGGGGCGGTGGCGGTGCTCCGGGCCTCGAGGCAAGGCGAGGGATCCCGCGTCGAGTTCCTCTGCGGCGCGCGGGTGGTGGCCGCGCTGGCGGTGGCCGGGGAGCGGCTGGCGGGCGCCGCGGCCGCCCTCCGCTGCGCGCCGCCGGAGCTGCCGGAGGCGGCGGCCCGCGGCGCCGAGGAGGCGCTGCGCGCGCGCAAGGAGGCGGAGCGGCTGCTGCTCGCCCTCGCCGAGGCGGAGGCAGGGCGGCTGGCGGCGGGCCCGCCCGGTCCGGTGGTCGCGGAGCTCACGCCGCCGTCCGGTCCCGCGGCCGGGTGGCTGCGGCCGGTGGCCTCGGCCCTGGCCGCGAAGGGGAGGGTGGCGGTGCTCGGCGCGCGGGACGGCGAGCGGGGCGCGCTCTGCTTCGCGCGTCCCCCCGGTCCCGGCCCGTCGGCCGGCGAGGCGGTTCGGGCCGCCGCGGCCCTGCTGGGCGGGAAGGGCGGCGGCTCCCCCGAGCTCGGCCAGGGCAGCGGCGCGGCGGGGCGGCTCGCCGAGGCCCTGGAGGCGGGGCGGGCGAGCCTGGCGGCGGGGTAGGGAGCGCCACGGCCGCGGTCCCCGTTCGCCTGGCCGTGCCGGCGCCGCCCGGGGACGGGCGATCGCGCCGGTGCAGGCCTCGGGCGTTTCGGACGCCGGGCAGACCGGAGAAGGACGACGGGGGCCCAGGTCGCCCCGAGCCCCCGTCGAGAGTGGCTCCCCAGGCATGACTCGAACATGCGACCCGGTGATTAACAGTCACCTGCTCTGCCAACTGAGCTACTGGGGAATAGCCCGATTTCCGGGGCGCGAATCCTACGAACGACGCCCCCCGTTGTCAACGGCGCCCGGGCGGTTGCATCGCGCGCCCGGAGGTCGCCATCATCGGCCCCGAGGAAGCCCGTGGAGGTCGCCGAGACACCCGCCCGCCGCCGCTTCGCCGAGCTCATCGGCGGGGCCGAGATCCCGCTCGACCGGGCGGCGCTGGCCATCGCCGAGGAGGAGTACCCGGGCCTCCTGGCCGAGCCCTACCTGCGCGCCATCGACGGGCTGGCGGCGCGCGCCCGGGTGCGGATCGCCGGCCGGCGCGGCGCCGCCGAGGCGCTGCGGGCCCTGCGCGAGACGCTCTTCGAGGAGGCCGGCTTCCGCGGCAACGACGAGGACTACTACGACCCCCGCAACAGCTTCCTCAACGAGGTGCTGGACCGCCGGCTGGGGATCCCCATCAGCCTCTCGGTCCTCTTCCTCTCGGTGGCGCGGCGGGTGGACCTCCGGGTCGAGGGGGTGCGCTTCCCCGGCCACTTCCTGGTGAAGCACGAGGCCGGCGGCCGCGAGCTGTTCATCGACCCGTACCGCGGGGGCGAGATCCTCACCGCCGAGGAGTGCGCCGAGCGCTACCGCGCCGCGACGCACGGGAAGGGGAGCTTCGATCCCCGCTTCCTCGAGGCCGCCACGCCGCGCCAGATCCTGGCCCGCATGCTCCACAACCTGAAGCGCATCTACGGCGAGCAGGGCGACGACCTGCGCACCCTCTGGGTCATCGACCGGCTGCTGCTGCTCTCGCCCGGCGACCCGGAGGAGCGGCGCGACCGGGGGCTGGTGTCGGCGCGGCTCGGCGGCACCGCCGCGGCCCTCGCCGACCTGCGCGCCTACCTGGCGGCGGCGCCCGGCGCCGCCGACGCCGCCGAGGTGCGGGAGCTGGCGGCGGCGCTGGAGAAGCGGCAGACGCTGCTCAACTGAAGGGCCCGCCCGCTCCCCCGCGGGCCCGGGGAAGCTCCGGGACGGTCAGCGGAAGCGCTTGATGCGCAGCCGCTCCACCGGGTGGCCGCGCACCAGGTGGCTCTCGACGATCTCGGCCGCGTCCTCCGGCTTCACGCCGCCGTACCAGACGCCCTCGGGGTAGACCACCACCGTGGGCCCGTCGGCGCAGGCGTCGAGGCAGCCGGCGGCGTTCACCCGGGTGGTGGCCTCCAGGCCGCGCCGCTTCATCTCCGCCTTGAGCGCGGCCCGCACCGCCTCCCCGCCGCGCGCCGCGCAGCTGCCGCGGGGGTCGGCGGGGTCGCGCCGGTTCTCGCAGACGAAGAGGTGGTGCTCGAAGCGCACCGATCGCTTGTAGCGCCCCGGCCGCGCCGGTGTCGAGGTCGCGGATGGGGGTGAGGTCGACTACCATGGCGCGCGTGCCGCGCCTGCGCGCCGTGGTCACCGACCTCGACAACACCCTCTACCCCTGGGTGGACTACGTCGTCCCCAGCCTGGAGGCGATGGTGGACTCGCTGGTGGCCACCACCGCCCTGCCGCGCATCCGCATCGTCCAGGCGCTGAAGGCCGTCTACACCACGTACGAGTCGAACGAGTACCCCTTCGCCATCCAGGAGTCGGCGCTCTTCGCGCCCTACGCCGCCGACTTCGACTCCTTCAACGAGCTGGTGATCCGCCCGGCCGCCCGCGCCTTCAAGGCGGCGCGGGAGCGCTACCTGCGCCCGTACCCCGGGGTGGTCGAGACCCTCGACGCCATCCGGACCCGGGGCCTGAAGCTCGTGGCGCTCACCGACGCCCCGCGCAACGCCGCCGAGCTGCGCCTGAAGTGGCTCGGCCTCGACGGCCACTTCGACGCGCTCTACACGCTGCCCGGCTACCCGCTCCCCGAGCACGTCGATCCGCGCATCCGGCGCCGGGAGGCGGAGGGCCACTACCGCTCCCGCACCCCGGTGGTGGAGCTGCCGCGCGAGGCCGAGAAGCCCAGCGCCGACGGCCTGCGCCGCGTCCTCGCCGACTTCGGCCTCGGCGGCGGCGAGGTGGTCTACGTCGGCGACAACGCCCAGAAGGACATGCCGGTGGCCGAGGCCTGCGGCGCGCTGGGCGTCTGGGCCGAGTACGGCACCTACGTCTCGGCCGAGTACCGGGAGCGGCTCGCGGTGATCTCCGCCGCCGCGGTGACCCGGCGCCACGTGGCCGAGGAGCCGGGCCGCCGGCCGGCCCGCTGGCCCCTCGCCATCTCCAGCTTCCGCCAGGTGCTGGACGTGCTGGACGGCCGCCGCTGGGCGCGGCCGCCGGCGCGCCGGCGGCGGAGGCGCCGGTGAAGGTCCGGGCGAGCTACTCCGACCTGGCCAGGCGACGGGCGCTGGTCACCGGCGCCTCGAGCGGCATCGGCGCCGCCGTCGCCGGGGCGCTGCTGGAGCAGGGGGCGAGCGTCGCCGTCCACTACCGCGGGAACCGGGCCGCGGCCGAGGCGCTCTGCGCCCGCCACCCGGGCCGGGCGGTGGCCCTGGGCGCCGACCTCGGCGGCGAGGCGGCCTGCCGGGGACTGGTGCGCGACGCCGTCGCGGCGCTCGGCGGGCTGGAGCTGCTGGTCCACTCGGCGGGGATCTGGAACGACGGCGCCATCGAGCGGCTGGAGCGGGAGCGGCTCGAGGAGATCTTCCGCGTCAACGTCTTCAGCGCCTTCGCCCTGGTGCGCGAGGCGCTGCCCCACCTGCGCGCCGGGACCCGGGGCCGGGGCGGCGTGGTGGTCGTCGGCTCGACCGCCGGGCAGCGCGGCGAGGCCGGCCACTCCCACTACGCCGCCACCAAGGGGGCGCTGCAGTCGATGGTGATGAGCCTGGCGGTGGAGCTGGCCCCGGCGGTCCGCGTGAACCTGGTCTCGCCGGGCTGGGTGCGCACGCCGATGGCCGAGGCGGAGCTCGACTCGCCGCTGGGGGCGCGGATCGCCGGCGCGCTCCCCAACCGCCGCGTCGGCGAGCCGGAGGACGTGGCGCAGGCGGTGCTCTACCTCGCCAGCGAGGCCTCCGGCCACCTGCTGGGCCAGGACCTCTGCGTCTCGGGCGGCGCGCTGCTGGTGGTGCCGCGCGGCCAGATCCAGCAGGTGGAGTGACGCTGGCCGGGGAGGGGGCCCCGCCGCCTAGTGGTGGTGGTGCCCGTCGCCGCCGTGCGCGTGGCCGTGCTCCAGCTCCTCGGCGGTGGCGGCGCGGATCTCCCGGATCGTCACGTCGAAGTGCAGGGTCTTCCCGGCCAGCGGGTGGTTCATGTCGATGACCACCGTCTCCAGCTTCACGTCCCGGACCACGAAGGGCACCGGCTCGCCGCCCGGCCCCTGCGCCATGAGCTCCATGCCCACCTCGGGCCGGATCTCCTTGGGGAAGGCGGTGCGGGGCACCTCCTGCACGCCCTCGGGGTCGTGCGTGCCGTACCCCTGGTCCGGGGCCACCACCACCTGGCGGGCGTCGCCCGCGGCCAGCCCCTCCAGCGCCTGCTCCAGCCCGGGGACGATCTGCCCCTCGCCGTGGAGGTAGGTGAGCGGGTCGCCCGGCGCCGAGGCGTCGATCACCTTCCCGTCGCCCAGGTGCAGGCTGTAGTCGATGGCCACCACGCTGCCCTTCTCGATCTTCATCATTGCCTCCGCCGGCGGGGGTGAGGGCCTCCGGCCCGCTACCCATACCCCCAGCGGCGCCGCAGGATCCACTCGCCCGCGAGGCTGGCGGCGAGGAGCAGCAGGAACCCGGCCCGGTCCCAGATCGGCACGTCCTTCCGGCGGCCCACCTCCACCACCTCCGGATCGGCCAGCGGGACGTCGGGCAGGCCGCCCGAGGGCAGGGCGGTGAAGGCGCCGCCGGTGGCCTCGGCGACGGCCCGGAGCAGCTCCGGGCGCGGGGCGGCGTCGGCGTCCTCCGGGCCGCTGGCCCGGACCGCCACGGCGCTGGAGGCCTGCTCCGGCGGCGCCCCGGGCGCGGCGGGCGGCCCGGTGGCCACCACCCGGTAGGCGCCCGGACCGGGGGGCAGGAGCGAGAGCCGGGCCACGCCGTCGGCGCCGGCGGCGGCCTGCCCGCGGGCCACCACCTTGCCGTCCTCCCCCACCAGCTCGGCGGTCACCGGCGCGCCCGCCGCCGGTCCCCAGTCGGCGCCGCGAGCCTGGATCGACAGTCCCACCGCCTCGCCCGGCTCCACCGCCGGCCGGTCCGGCGACACCTGGATGGGCGTGAGCGAGGGGTCGCGCACCAGCCAGCGCAGGGCGTTGCTCCAGAAGCGCTGGTAGGCGCGGGCGTTGCCGCCCTCCTTCTCCGCCGCCAGGAAGCCCCAGAACCAGGAGGAGTCGGTGGTCACGGCCAGCGTCCGCCCCGCCCCCACCTCGCGCACCGCCACCACCGGGGCGGGCCGGCCCATCACCGGCACCGAGGGGGCCTCGAGCAGCACCTGCGCGCCGGAGCCGGGCGGCAGCGCCCGGGTCCGGTTCAGGAGCGGCAGCGGCGGCAGCGCCGCCCAGGCCGCGTCGCTCTGCGCCTCGCCGCCGGCCAGCCCGGTGACCGGGTGGCGCCGCCCCTCGGGCGTGAGGCGCGGCCGGAACTCCTCCTCGGCCATGCCCAGCCCGTCCACCACCTCCACCGGCAGCACGTCGGCCAGGGGCGTCCCGCCGTAGCGCCCCTCCCCGAAGCTCTGCTCGCCGCCCACCATGGCGAAGGCGCCGCCGGCGCGGACGTAGTCGCGGATCCGCGGCAGGTACGCCTCCATGCCGAAGCTCCGGTAGGGCTCCCAGCCGAAGTCGTCGAAGATCACCGCGTCTGAGATGCGCAGCTGGTCGCCGAAGATCTCGTTCACCGGGAAGGGGATGAGCGACAGCTCGTCCTGCGGCCCGGAGCGGTCGTTGGCGGTGCGGAGGATGAAGAAGCTGATGAGGTCGACGTTGGGGTCCTGCTTCAGCAGCCCCCGCAGGAAGCGCTCGTCCCAGCTCGGCCGCCCGGCCACCAGCAGCACCCGCACGCGGTCGCGGATCACCCGCAGCACGAAGGAGCGGGCGTTGTTCTCGACCACCGCCTCCCCGGGGAAGACCGGCGCCTGCACCGTGAAGACGAAGGTGCCGGTGGTGTCGGGCGCGAAGGAGAGCGGGACGACGTAGCGCTCCTTCCCCGCCTCCAGCCGGACGGTGGCCGAGGCCACCACCTGCCCCTCCCGCCGCAGCGTCACCTGGGCCGGCTCCCCGTCGAAGCCGCGGGCGTGGAGCGTGGCCTCGACGGTGAGGGTGTTGCGCACGAAGGCGAAGTCGTCGACCGCCACCCGCTCCACCGCCAGGTCCTTGGGGGCGTCGCGCCCCACCGCCACCGCCGTCACCGGGGCGTGCAGCTCCCGCAGGGCGGCGCGGGCCGCCGGGGTCAGCCCGTCGGCGAGCGCGGCGTTGTCGGCGCCGTCGGAGATCACCACCGCGCCGGCCAGCCGGCGGCCGGAGGCGGAGCCGGCACCCACCGCGCGCAGCGCCGAGAGCAGGTCGGTGCGCCCGCCCCGCGGCTCGGCGCCGCGGGCCAGCGCCGCCGGGTCGGCCGGCGCCACGTCGCGATCGAAGGTGTGCCACTCCAGCGTGGCCCGGTCCCCCAGCGCCTCGAGGGCGGCGCGGTGCGCCCGCAGGAAGGCGGCCGCCGCCTCGGCGCGGCTCGGCCCGCCCGGCTCGACCGGGAAGCGCATCGAGCGGGAGGTGTCCACCAGGATCGCCAGCCGGTTCTTCACCCGCGCCGTCTGCAGCAGCTGCACCGCCGGCTCGGCGAGCAGGAAGAGGGCGGCCGCCGCCGAGAGGGCCCGCAGCGCCAGCAGCGCGGCGCGCCGGCCGGGCCGCGGCTCGCCGCGCAGCCCGCGCCAGGCGAGCAGCACCGCCGCGAGCGCGGCCAGGGCCAGGAGCCCCAGCGCCCAGCGGGGCCAGGGGGAGAGCGCGGCGAGGCGCCAGGCGTTGAAGCCGCCGCCACCCACCTCAGCTCCGCCGCTTCAGGATGAAGGGGAGGTGGACGGCGTCGTCCTTGTAGTCGGTGCACAGGGCGTACATGGCGGCGTTCACGCCCAGCCGGAAGGCGGTCTCCCGCTGCGCCTCGCCGCCGGGGGTGCACTCGTACTCCCAGTCGCCGAGGGCCCCGCGGGCCCAGGCGCCGCCGAGGTCGTTCTGGCTGTAGACCACCGCCAGCCGGCCGTCCACCACCTGCCCCTCCAGCCAGGGCTTCACCAGGACGCGCCCTCCCTGGTGGTCGAGCAGGTAGAAGCTCTTGTAGAGCACGTGCTCGCGGGCGATGCGAAGCACCGGGGACCCGGGGAGGAGGGCGGCGAGCTCCCGGCGCGCCGAGGCGTCGAACCCGGCGCCGTCGGAGCCGTCGGCCGAGTCCACCAGCAGGAAGCCGCCGTACTGGAGGTGGCGGCGCAGCGCCACCCGCTCCGGCTCGGTGAAGGGGGGGAGGGGGCCGTCGCCCGCCAGGTAGAGGAAGGGGAAGCGGTGCAGCCCGGGGCGGCCGGCCCGGAGGGCGACGCCGTCGGGCGCGGTCTCGATGCTGGTCCTGGCCGCCAGCTCCCAGAGCAGCCGGCGCAGCGCGGTGGGCCGCGGGTTCCAGCGCCCGCCGTGCTGGAGCTGGCCGATGGTGAGCCGGGAGGTCTCGGGCAGGGCCCGCGCGGCGCGGGGCAGCGCCAGGGCGCCCGCGCCCAGGGAGGCCCAACGGAGGAAGGTGCGGCGCCGCATGCGTGGCGAGACTACTACAGGGTCCGGAACCTGGAACGCCGCGAGGCGCGTGCTACATTCCGCCCGAGATGGCCAAGAAGACGAGATCCGCCGGAGCCGCGCCCCGCCTGGAGGCGCTCCACGCCCTGGGAGACCTCCGCGCGCTGCGCGCCGAGGCGCTCGCCCTGCTCGCCGCCCCCGACGCCTCCGAGGCCGACCGCGAGGCCGCCCGCGCGGCGCTGCTCCGCACCCGGCCGGAGCGCGCCGCCGCCGTGGCCGCGGCGATCGGGATCACCGTCTTCACCGCCGCCGCCATCCTCGGCATCCTGGCGCACCGATGACCCCCTCCGCCTTCGTCGCCGACCCGGCCGGCTTCCTGCTCCGCCTGGCGGGGCGCTTCCCGGAGCTGGCGGGGCCGCTCCGGCCGCTGCCGCTCTGGGCGCACGGCCTCCTGCTCGCCGCCGGGCTGGCGGTGGCCGCCGCCGGCGCCCGCTGGCGCCGCCCGGTGGCGCTCGCCGGCGGGGCCGCCACCGGCTGGCTCGCCGGGATGGCCGCGGCCGGCCTGCTGGAGCTGCCGGGCCGGGTCCTTCCCCCCGTCGGCGCGGCGCTGCTCGCCGGCGCCGCGCTGCTGCTTCCGCCGCTCTTCCCCTTCGCCGCCGGCGCGCTCCCCGGCGCCTTCCTGGGCGCGCGGCTCGGGCTCCCCGGCGGCCCGCTGCTGGGCGCCGGCATCGGCCTGCTGCTCCTCGGCGGGCTGGGGCTGCTCGGGGCCAGGCTGGTGGCCGCCGCCGTGGCCGGGCTCCTGGGCGGCGCGCTCGCCGGGGTGGCGCTGCTCGCCTCGGCGCGACACCTCCCGCAGCTGCGCATCCTCGAGGAGCGGCCGGTGCTCCTCGCCGCGCTGGTCCTGCTGCTCGCCGTCGCCGGCGCCGCCTTCCAGGTGGGCTTCGCCTGGGGCGGCGGGAGGCGGCCCCGGCCGCCCCGCAGCAGCGCCGGGGAGCAGCCCGCCGCCCAGCCGCAGCACGCCTGACGGCGGCGCGCCGGGCCCGGGCGCTCACTCCGGGGGCGTCAGCAGCTCGAAGTCGGGGATCTCGGCGCGCAGCCGCTCGCGGAGCCGGCCGGTGAGCCGGGCCTCGATCTGGCGCGCCCGCTCGCGGGTGAGCCCGAACCTCTCCCCGATCTCCTGCAGCGTCATCGGCTCCCGGCCCTCGGGCGGCAGCAGCCGGTGCTCGAAGATGTAGCGCTCCTTCTCGTCGGCGATCTCCCCGGCGAAGGCGCGCAGCTTCTCCTGGAAGAGGCGGCGCAGCTCCTCGTCGGCCATGGCCTCGTCGGCGCCGGGGGCGCGGCCGGGGAGCCGCTCCAGCCGGGTGGGGCCCTCCTCGCCGTCGCCGGCCGAGACCGGCAGGTCGAGCGACAGGTCGTCGGAGGCCATCCGCGCCGTCATCTCCTCCACGTCCTTCTCGCCCACGTCGAGGTTCTTCGCCAGCAGCCGCGGCGTGGGCTCGATGCCCATGCCCAGGAGCTTCTCCCGCTCCTTGGCCAGGTTGAAGAAGAGCTTGCGCTGCGCCTGGGTGGTCCCGAGCTTCACCAGGCGCCAGTTGTCCATGATGAAGCGGATGATGTAGGCGCGGATCCACCAGGCGGCGTAGGAGGAGAGCTTCACGCCCTTCATCGGGTCGTACTTCTTCACCGCCTGCATCAGCCCCAGGTTGCCCTCCTGGATGAGGTCGAGCAGCTGGAAGGCGCTGCGGTGGTACTCGTGGGCGATCTTCACCACCAGCCGGAGGTTGGCGGCCACCAGCTTGTAGGCCGCGTCGACGTCGCCGGTGGCGGCGTAGCGCACCGCCAGCTCGTGCTCCTCCTCCCGGGTCAGCAGGGGGTGGCGCGCCACCTCGGCCATGTAGGCCCGGAGCGGGTCGTAGCGGACCAGCCCGCCGTCGGCGGAGCGGGGCGCGGCGCGCTCGATCGCCCCGCGGGGGGGCTGGTCCTGTTCGTCGGCCATCGGGATTGTGCGCCGGATTTCCGGGCGTTCTGCCGCTTCCGTGATATATACCCTGCCGCCTTGCATGCAAGGCGTGTGCGGCGCATGGCGGGCTCGCGGGACGACGCGGGGCCCCCTCCGCACCGGGTTTCGAAGGGGCTCCACGCCATCCGACGAGCCGTCCGCCATGCGCCCTTTGCCAGAGGGAGTACGCATGGAATCGCTGAACGGGAGCGGCCTCGAGGCCGCTCCGACGGTCTCGGACTACGTCGCCGAGGTCACCTTCGACAGCTTCGAGCTCTCCGAGCCGGTGCGGCTGGGGATCGCGGAGAAGGGCTACCAGAAGCCCACGCCGGTGCAGGCCGCCGCCTTCCGCCCGGCGATGCAGGGGCGGGACCTCATCGTCCGCTCCAAGACCGGGACCGGCAAGACCGCCGCCTTCGGCATCCCCATGCTGGAGCGGATCCCGGCCGGCCGGCGCCGCCCCTCGGCGCTGGTGATGTGCCCCACCCGCGAGCTGGCCATCCAGGTGGCCGAGGAGATCGCGGCGCTGGGCAAGCACAAGGACCTCTCGGTGGTCACCATCTACGGCGGCGCCTCGATGGGCGACCAGCTGGACAGGCTCAAGGCCGGCGCCGAGATCGTCGTCGGCACCCCGGGCCGCATCTGGGACCACATCCGCCGCGGCACCCTGAAGCTGGACGAGGTGATGGTCTCCTGCCTCGACGAGGCCGACGAGATGCTGAACATGGGCTTCTTCGAGGAGGTGACGCGCATCCTCGACGGCCTGCCCGACGACTGCCAGCAGCTGCTCTTCTCGGCCACCGTCCCGGCCGACATCGAGCAGATCATCCAGTCCTACCTCTCCGACCCCGAGACCATCCTCCTCTCCGGCGACGAGTACCGGGTCGACAACATCCAGAACGTCACCTACGCGACGGTGGACGCCTACCCGAAGCCGCGCAACCTGCTCTACATGGTGGAGATCGAGAACCCCACCGCCGCCATCGTCTTCGCCAACACCCGCGCCGACAGCCAGCTGGTCACCGCGGTGCTGAACCGCAACGGCTACGACGCCGAACTGCTGAACGGCGACCTGCCGCAGAAGGAGCGCGAGCGGGTGATGGCCAAGGTGAAGCGGGGCGAGGTCCGCTTCATGGTGGCCACCGACATCGCCGCCCGCGGCATCGACATCTCCGACCTCTCCCACGTCATCAACTACTCCCTGCCCGAGGACCCGGCGGTCTACCTGCACCGCGTCGGCCGCACCGGGCGCATCGGCAAGAAGGGGGTGGCGCTGTCGCTGGTGTCGGGCTCCGAGATGATGACGCTGAAGGCGCTGAAGTCGAAGTACGGCATCCCCTTCGAGGAGCGCACGCTCCCCAGCCCGGAGGAGGCGCGCCGCCTGTGGGCGGACCGCCACGTCGCCGAGCTCAAGGAGGCGATGAGCAGCTCCATCTTCGAGGCCTTCCTGCCGCTCGCGGCCGAGCTGAAGACCCGCCCCGACGGCGACTACCTGGTCTCCTTCGCGCTGAAGTACTTCTTCACGCACCACCGGATGGAGCGGGTGGTGGACCTGAACAAGGCCGAGCACAAGCTGGTCGAGCACGTCCGCAAGGAGCACCGCGCCGAGGAGAAGGGCGAGGGCCGGCACGGGCGGGACCGCGACCGCGGGCGCGGCGACGAGCGGGGCGACCGGCCCCGCCGCGACCGGGGCGAGCGCGGGGAGCGGGGCGACCGCCCGCGGCGGGACCGGGAGGAGCGGCCACCGCGCCGCGAGGGCGAGGCGCGCGCCGCGCGCAGCGGCCCGAGCGACCGCGAGATCTTCGAGGCCCAGCAGCGCGGCGAGCCCCTGCCGGCGCCCGCCGCGGCGCCGCCCGTGG
>JAKAEO010000029.1 GCA_021818285.1 Myxococcales bacterium | reverse complement strand
GCCGGGAGCTACCTCCTGGTGAGCGGCGGGCTCTACAGTGGGGTCGGGCCGTCGGGGTCGAGCGAGCAGACGTACGCGGCGCTCGCCAACGACGGGAGCGTGGGGAGCTTCAACGGCGCCACCGGGGCCCACACCATCGCCAGCCTGGCGTCCGGCGGCTACGCCTTCTTCAACCACGCCGCCGCCTACTACGTGGACGCCGCCCCCGCCCCCGCCCCGCACGTCCTGGTGATCGGCGGCGAGGACGTGGGCACCGGGACGCCGCAGGCGAGCGTCTGGTACCAGCACTGAGGGACAGGATCTCCGCGGCGGCCCGACACGCCCCAACTTCGGCGCGGGCGCGGCCTTGACCTCGGCGGCGCTTCCCGGGAACCTGCGACTTCACGCCACCGGAGGGAAACCCATGCGCCACGTCCTCGTCGCCGCCCTCGCTCTCTCCCTCGCCGCATCGGCCGCGGCCCGGGACTTCGAGGGGGTCGTCGAGTCCCGCATCACCATGAAGCAGAAGGGCGAGGAGGACCGCGGGAGCGGCACGATGCGCCTGCAGGTCTCGGCCCAGGGAACGCGCCTGGAGACCGACATGGCGACGCCCGTGGGCCACATGAAGATGACGATCCTGAACCTCAAGGCCAGGCCCGGCGTGAGCTTCGCGATCAACGAGAAGACGAAGAGCTACACCGAGATGGTGATCCACGCCGCCACCGGCCACGGCCAGGAGAAGCCCGAGAAGTTCACCGTGAAGAAGCTCGGCCACGAGCGGATCGCCGGCTACGACTGCGTCCACGCCCTGGTCACCGACGAGGAGGGGGACCAGAACGATCTGTGGGTGACCAGGGAGCTGGGCGGCGCCGAGACCTTCTGGGCCGCCCAGATGGCCGAGGAGAGCCAGGGCGGCCAGAGGGGCCGGGCGATGGCGAAGAGCCTCCGCGACGCCGGCCTCGACGGCTGGCCGCTGAAGGTGAAGACCCGGCCGCAGAACGGCGGTGAGGTGGTCTGGGAGACCGTCAAGGTGGAGCGGCGGTCGCTTCCGTCCTCGCTCTTCTCGCTCTCCGGCTACAAGAAGGTCGAGCACGGATCGGCGGCCATGAACCAGATGGAGTTCTCGCCGGAGATGCAGAAGAAGATGGACGCGGCCGCGAAGCAGCGGGAGGAGCGGATGAAGAAGATGTCGCCCGAGCAGCGCAAGCAGCTCGAGGAGCTGATGAAGTCGATGAAGAACGGGAAGTGACCCGGCCCGGCGCCGGCCTCAGGCCCGTCCCGGCGGCGGCGGGAACCGGAGGGTCGGCTGGCGGCGGCGGCGGCGCAGGGCGGCGACCGCCGCTCCGGCGGTGAGCAGGGCGAGCAGCCCCATGAGCGCGAAGACCAGCGCCAGCCGCCCCTGGAGGAGCCCGGCGTCGCCGGGCAGCTCCCGCGCTGCCCGCCAGGCCACGGCCGAGCGCCACCACATGAAGCCGGCGCCCACCGCCAGCAGCGCGGCGCGGAGGAGGACGCGGGGGCGGGAGAGGCGCACGGGCCGAGTCTACTCCCTCGGGGCTCCGCGGCCCCGGCCTCGACCGCATCTCCGGCCGCGGCCCCGGAAGACGAAGCGGGCGCCGTGGAGACCACGGCGCCCGCGCGAGACGTCGAGATGCCGGAGGTGCCTACCCCGCGCCGCCGCCCGCCGACTCCTCGCGCTTGGCGAAGACGGCCCGGAGGAAGTCGCCGTTCATCTGGGCGATGGCCTCCAGCTTGATGTGGGCGGGGCAGTTGGCCTCGCACTCGCCGATGGTGGTGCAGTGGCCGAAGCCCTCCTTGCCCATCTGCGCCACCATGTTCAGCGCCCGGTCGGTGCGCTCCGGCTGGCCCTGGGGCAGCAGGCCCAGGTGGGCGATCTTGGCGCCGGTGAAGAGCGCCGCGGCCGCGTTGGGGCAGGAGGCCACGCAGGCGCCGCAGCCGATGCAGGCGGCGTTGGTCATGGCCCGGTCGGACTTGTTCTTCTCGACCAGCATGGCGTTGGAGTCCACCGCCGAGCCGGTGCGGACCGAGATGAAGCCGCCCGCCTGGATGATGCGGTCGAAGGCGCTGCGGTCCACCACCAGGTCCTTCAGCACCGGGAAGGCGGCGGCGCGCCAGGGCTCCAGCCGGAGCCGCTCGCCGTCGTGGAAGTGGCGCATGTGCGTCTGGCAGATGGTGGTGTTGTCCACCGGGCCGTGCGGCACGCCGTTCACCACGAAGCCGCACATGCCGCAGATGCCCTCGCGGCAGTCGGAGTCGAAGGCCACCGGCTCCTTGCCGCTGCCGATGAGCTCCTGGTTGAGGACGTCGAGCATCTCCAGGAAGGACATGTGCTCGTTGGCTTCGACCGTGTAGGTCTCGAAGCGCCCGGCGTCGGAGGCGCCCTTCTGGCGCCAGATGTCGAGGGTCAGTTTCACTTGTAGCTCCGGGTGGCCAGGTGGATGTTCTCGAAGACCAGGGGCTCCTTGTTCAGCTCCTGCCGCTTCCCCTCGCCCTTCCACTCCCAGGCGGCGACGTAGGCGTAGTCGGCGTCGTTGCGCAGCGCCTCGCCGTCCGGCGTCTGGTACTCGACCCGGAAGTGGCCGCCGCAGGACTCGTTGCGCTGCAGCGCGTCCCAGGCCAGCAGCTCGGCGAACTCGAGGAAGTCGGCCACGCGGCCGGCCTTCTCCAGCTCCTGGTTGAGCTCCGCGCCCGTGCCCGGGACCGAGACGTTCTTCCAGAACTCGTCGCGGATCTCGGGGATGCGCTTCAGGGCCTTGTTGAGGCTCTCGGCGCTCCGGGCCATGCCGACGTTCTCCCACATCACGTTGCCGAGCTCGCGGTGGAACGAGTCGACGGTGCGCTTGCCCTTCACGGCGAGCAGCTTCTCGGCGCGCCCGGTCGCCTCCTTCTCGGCGTCCTTCACGGCCGCGGCGCCGGCGTCCACCTTCACCCGGCCGCCCTGCGCCAGGTAGTTGCTGACGGTGTACGGGGCCACGAAGTAGCCGTCGCCCAGCCCCTGCATCAGCGCCGAGGCGCCGAGCCGGTTGGCGCCGTGGTCGGAGAAGTTGGCCTCCCCGAGCACGAACAGGCCGGGCAGGTTGCTCATCAGCTCGTAGTCCACCCAGAGGCCGCCCATGGCGTAGTGGACCGCCGGGTAGATGCGCATCGGCACCTGGTAGGGGTTCTCGCCGGTGATCTTCTCGTACATGTCGAAGAGGTTGCCGTACCGCTCGGCGATGACCTTCTGGCCGAGCCGGCCGATGGCCTCGGAGAAGTCGAGGTAGACGCCGAGGCCGGACGGGCCCACCCCCAGCCCCTCGTCGCAGCGGTACTTGGCCTGGCGCGAGGAGACGTCGCGCGGGGCCAGGTTGCCGTAGGAGGGGTAGACCCGCTCCAGGTAGTAGTCGCGCTCCGCCTCGGGGATCTGGTCGGGCGAGCGGGTGTCCCCCTTCTTCTTCGGCACCCAGATGCGCCCGTCGTTGCGGAGCGACTCGGACATCAGGGTGAGCTTCGACTGGTAGTCGCCCGACTTCGGGATGCAGGTCGGGTGGATCTGCGTGTAGCAGGGGTTCGCGAAGAAGGCCCCCTTGCGGTGCGCGCGCCACGCGGCGGTGGCGTTGGAGCCCTTGGCGTTGGTGGAGAGGTAGAAGGCGTTGCCGTACCCGCCGGTGGCGAGCACCACCGCGTCGGCCAGGTGCGACTGGATCTTCCCCGAGACCAGGTCGCGGGTGACGATGCCGCGGGCGCGGCCGTCCACCACGATGAGCTCCAGCATCTCGGTGCGGGAGAACTGCTTCACCGTCCCGACCGCGATCTGCTTGGACAGGGCCGAGTAGGCGCCGAGCAGCAGCTGCTGGCCGGTCTGGCCGCGGGCGTAGAAGGTGCGGGAGACCTGGGCGCCGCCGAAGGAGCGGTTGGCCAGCGTGCCGCCGTACTCGCGGGCGAAGGGCACGCCCTGGGCGGTGCACTGGTCGATGATGTTCGCGGAGATCTCCGCCAGCCGGTAGACGTTGGCCTCGCGGGCGCGGAAGTCGCCGCCCTTGATGGTGTCGTAGAACAGCCGGTACACCGAGTCGCCGTCGTTCTGGTAGTTCTTGGCGGCGTTGATGCCGCCCTGCGCGGCGATGGAGTGGGCCCGGCGCGGCGAGTCCTGGAAGGCGAAGGAGAGGACGTTGTAGCCCATCTCGCCCAGCGAGGCGGAGGCGGAGGCGCCCGCCAGGCCGGTGCCCACCACGATGACGGTGTGCTTGCGCTTGTTGGCCGGGTTGACGAGCTTCATCTCCTTCTTGGCGGTCGACCACTTCTGGTCGAGCGGGCCCGAAGGAATCCGAGAGTTCAGGGACATGTCGGTTAGCCCTTCACCAGGCCCGCGAGGACCGCGAGCGGGAACGAGAGGTTCACCAGCGCGATGACGGTGGCCACGACCGCCGCCCACTTCAGCGCCCACTGGGAGACGGCCGGGTTGCCGGCGCCGAGCGACTGGAACGTCGAGTAGAGGCCGTGGCGGAGGTGCAGGCCCAGGCCGATCATCCCGACGACGTAGAAGAGCGGCGCCACGCCCGTGCGCAGGCCGACGGTGACGTTGTGGAAGACGTCGCCCTCGCGGAAGCCGGGGACGTTGACGACGCCGAGGGTGAGCTGGAGCAGGTGGTAGATGACGAAGAAGAAGATGACGACGCCGGTCCAGAACATGTAGCGGGAGGAGACCGTGGAGTTCACGCTCTCCTTCTGGTGGTACTCGACGGGCCGGGCCGCGCCCTTGCCGAGCTGGAGCTGGAAGGCGGCGATCACGTGGATGAGCACCGCCACCAGCAGCACCGTGCGGGTGCCGTAGAGCAGCGGCTTGTTGTGGTGGAGGAACTCGGCGTACTTGTTGATGAGGTAGGCGCCGGTCGAGTCCCTGCCGAAGTAGAGCTGGAGGTTCCCCAGCAGGTGGCCGAGCACGAACAGCGAGAGCAGGATGCCGGTGAGGGCCATCAGCGCCTTCTTGCCGACGGTGCTCGCCCAGAGAACGCCCACGCGGCTGAAGCTGGGCGGGGCGGTGACGGTCTTGGTGGCGACGCTCATCGAGTGAAAGCCTCCGCTGGGTCCGGCACAGGGGTGCGGGGAGAGTGGGTGGGGTGCCGGGGTTGGGCGCACATGAAAGCGAGCAGCCCCGAATTGGTCAAGGCTTTATTGCATTCCCGCGTCAATTCCGCCGCGTCGCGCGCGCCTTGCCGCGTCGCGTCGTGCGCGATCTCCCGGCGCGCCACGGCGCCGGAGGAGGGGGAGCGATGGCGCTGAAGCGCGTCTGCGTCTTCTGCGGGTCGTCGGCCGGCATCGACCCGGACTACCGCGCCGCCGCCACGGTGCTCGGGCGGCTGCTGGCGGCGCGCGGCGTCGGCCTGGTCTTCGGCGGCGGCCACGTCGGCCTGATGGGCGCCCTGGCCGACGCGGCGCTGGCCGCGGGCGGCGAGGCGATCGGCGTCATCCCCCGCGGGCTGCAGCGCCGCGAGCTCGGCCACGAGGGGCTCACCGAGCTGCGGGTGGTCGGCACCATGCACGAGCGCAAGGCGCAGATGGCCGAGCTGGCCGACGGCTTCGTGGCGCTGCCGGGCGGCCTGGGCACGCTGGAGGAGGCGGCCGAGGCCCTCACCTGGGCGCAGCTCGGCATCCACGAGAAGCCGGTGGGGCTGCTCGACGTCCGGGGCTTCTGGCAGCCGCTGGTGCGCTTCCTCGACCACGCCGTGGCCGAGGGCTTCCTGCGCCCCGAGCACCGCCGCCTCTGCCTGCTGGAGCGCGACCCGGCGTCGCTGCTCGACCGGCTGGCGGCCTGGGAGCCGCCCGGCCTGCGCCCCTGGCTGGGGACGGACGAGACCTGACCGGGCGCGGCTCCGGCGCCGCCTCGGTCGCGCGCGGGGGCGGCGCGCCCCCCGCCGCGGGGCCTACCCCAGCCGCGCCCGCCGCAGCCGCAGCGCGTTCCCGATGACCGTCACCGAGCTGAAGCTCATGGCGGCGCTGGCGATCATCGGCGAGAGCAGCAGGCCGGTGAAGGGGAAGAGCACGCCGGCCGCCAGCGGGACGCCCAGGGCGTTGTAGGCGAAGGCCCAGAACAGGTTCTGGCGGATGTTGCGCATGGTGGCCCGCGACAGCCGCCGCGCCCGGACGATGCCCAGCAGGTCGCCCTTCACCAGGGTGACGCCGGCGCTGCGGATGGCGACGTCGGTACCGGTGCCCATGGCCACGCCCACGTCCGCGGCGGCCAGGGCCGGGGCGTCGTTGATGCCGTCGCCGGCGAAGGCCACCACCCGCCCGCGGGCGCGGTGCTTCGCCACCACCTCCGCCTTGCGGGCCGGCGTCACCTCGGCCTCCACCTCGGCGATCCCCACCTCGGCGGCCACCGCGCTGGCGGTGGACCAGGCGTCGCCGGTGACCATCACCAGGTGCAGCCCCTCCGCCTCCAGCGCCCGCACCGCCTCGGCCGCCGAGGGCTTCACCGGGTCGATGACCGAGATCAGCCCGAGCGGCCGTCCGCCGGCCCCGACGGCCACCACCGTCCCGCCCTCGGCGCGCAGGGTCTCGGCCCGCTCCGCCAGGTCGCCGGGCGGGTAGCCCAGCTCGGCGAAGAGCAGCCGGTTCCCGAGCGCCGCCGGCGTGCCGTCCACCGTGCCGGTGATGCCCCGGCCCGGCAGCGCGCGGAAGTCGGCGGCCTCCGCCGGCGCGATCCCCTGGGCCTCGGCGCCGGCGACGATGGCGTGGGCCAGCGGGTGCTCGCTGCCGCGCTCCAGGCTGGCGGCGAGCCGCAGCAGCGCCCGCTCGCCGCCGGGCGCGAAGGACACCACCTTGCCGAGCCGCGGCCTGCCCTCGGTGAGCGTCCCGGTCTTGTCGAGGAGCAGGGCGTCCACCTTCTCGAAGCGCTCCAGCTGCTCGGCGTTCTTCACCAGCACGCCGGCGGTGGCGCCGCGGCCGGTGCCCACCATGATGGCCATGGGCGTGGCCAGCCCCAGCGCGCAGGGGCAGGCGATGATCAGCACCGCCACCGCGTTCACCAGGGCGTAGGCCAGCCGCGGCTCCGGCCCGAAGGCCCACCAGGCGGCGAAGGCCAGGGCCGCCGAGAGCACCACCCCGGGCACGAACCAGCCGGAGACCACGTCGGCGAGCCGCTGGATGGGGGCGCGGCTGCGCTGCGCCTCGGAGACCATCCGGACGATCTGGGCGAGCAGGGTGTCGCGCCCGACGCGCGCCGCTTTCATGACGAAGCCGCCGGTCCCGTTCAGGGTCGCGCCGGTGACCGGGTCCCCCTCCCGCTTCTCCACCGGCAGCGGCTCGCCGGTGACCATCGACTCGTCCACGCTGGAGGAGCCCGACACCACCGTGCCGTCCACCGGGACCTTCTCGCCGGGGCGCACCCGGAGCAGGTCGCCGGCCCGCAGCTCCTCCACCGGGACGTCCCGCTCGGTGCCCCCCTCGATCCGCCGGGCGGTCCGCGGGGCGAGCTGCAGCAGGGCCTGGATGGCGCCCGAGACCTGGGCCCGCGCCCGCAGCTCCAGCACCTGGCCGAGCAGCACCAGCTCGACGATCACCGCCGCCGACTCGAAGTAGACCGGCGGCTGGCCGTGCGGCCCGAGGAAGGCGGCCGGCCAGGCCGAGACCGGCAGGAGCGCGGCGGCGGCGCTGAAGCCGAAGGCGGCGGCGGTGCCGAGCCCGATGAGGGTGAACATGTTGAAGCGGCGGGTGCGCAGCGACAGCCAGGCCCGCTCGAAGAAGGGCCAGCCGCCCCAGAGCACCACCGGCGCCGAGAGCGCGAGCTGGAGCAGGGCGTTCGCCCGCCAGCCGAGCAGGTGGTCGGCGGTGAAGGCCATGGGCAGCCAGTGGCTCATGGCGAGGAGCAGCACCGCCGCCGCCGGCGCCAGCCCCCACCAGAGGCGCCGGCCCATGTTCCGGAGCTCCGGGTTGGGCGCGGCGACGGCGGCCCCGCCCTCGACCATCGGCTCCAGCGCCATGCCGCAGACCGGGCAGGGCACCGGCTCCTTCTCCTTCACCTCCGGGTCCATGGGGCAGACCCACCAGACCTGGGCGCCGGGCGGGGCGACCGGCGGCGCCGCCGGGGCCGCCGTGCTCGCCATGCCGCCGGGCCCGCGGGCCAGGTGACCCTCCGGGTCGGCCTGGAACTTCGCCAGGCACTTCGGGTTGCAGAAGTGGAAGGTGCGGCCGCCGTGCTCCCAGGAGCCGCCCTTGGGCGACTTCGGGTTCACCTCCATGCCGCACACCGGGTCGAGCGCGAAGTACCGCTCCGGCTCGGCGAGGAACTTCTCGCGGCAGCCGGCGCTGCAGAAGTGGTAGCGGTAGCGGCCGCGCTCGACGGTGCCGCCCGCCGGCTTCTCCGGGTCGACGAGCATCCCGCACACCGGGTCGCGGGGCGGAGGAGCGGCGGACGCGGCGGTCGCGGGGGCGGACGAGGTGGTGGGCTCCATGGGGTCCCCTATCTAGCGCGATCGGTTGGAGCCCGCCTCCCCGAAGGGGGTGCGGGTCAGAGCAGCTGGAGCTGCCCGTGTGCCGGCCGGCGGAAGGTGCTGGCGGCCTCGTCGCCGCCGCGGCCGCCCTCCAGCCCGAGCCGGCGGGCCGCAGCGTCGAAGAGGTCGCCGATGGCCCGGGCGTAGGGGCCGGTGCCCCGCATCCGCACCCCGAAGCGCCGGTCGTCGAGCTCCCCGCCGCGCGTCTCGCGGATCCGGTGCAGCACCCGCCCGGCCCGCTCCGGGAGCGCCTCGCGCAGCCGCTCCTCGTAGATCTCCAGCCGGGCGCGCTGCGGCTCCAGCCACTCCACGTCGGAGGAGAGCCAGGGGTTCGGCGGGTTGCGGACCGGACGCGGGGGCACCCCCCTGGCATAACGGAACGGCCGTTCAGGTCAAGGGCTCCCGGGGGCCGGCGCCCCGCGTGGTATGGGTGGCGCCTTGTCCGAGCCGGTGCTCATCGTCGCCACCGAGGCCAGCGCCGACCTCCACGCCGCCCGCGTGCTGGAGGAGCTGCGCCGCCTGCGCCCCGGCGTCGCCGCCTTCGGCATGGGCGGCAGCCGGCTGGTGGCCGCCGGGCTGGAGCCGCTCCACCGCGCCGAGGAGATGAGCGTGATGGGGCTCGCCGAGGTGCTCCCGAAGATCCCGGTCATCCTCCGGATCCTCCGGGACCTGGCGGCCGCCGCCGGGGAGCGCCGGCCGCGGGTGGCGCTGCTGGTGGACTCGCCCGACTTCAACCTCCGGCTCGCCGAGCGGCTGAAGCGGCTCGGGATCAAGGTCGTCTACTACGTCTCGCCCACCGTCTGGGCCTGGCGGCGCGGCCGGGTGAAGACCATCGCCCGGGTGGTGGACCGGATGCTCTGCATCCTGCCCTTCGAGGAGCGCTTCTACGCGGGCACCGGCGTCTCGGCCCGCTTCGTCGGCCACCCCTTCGCCGACCGGCCGCTCCCGGCGCCGGCCGAGGCCTACCGGGAGCGGCTGGCGCTGCCGCCGGGCCGGACCACGGTGGCGCTGGTGCCGGGCAGCCGCCGCTCCGAGCTGAAGCGCATCTTCCCGGCCATGCTGGAGGCCGCCGAGCGGATCCGGCTCGTCCACCCCGACGCCCAGTTCGTGGTGCCGGTGGCGCCGACGCTGGAGGAGGCGGCGCTGCGCCCCTACCTCGCCGCCCACCGGACGCTGGAGGTGAAGCTGGTCGGGGGGCGCGCCGACGAGGTGGTGGGGGCGAGCGACGCCGCCCTGGTGAAGTCCGGCACCAGCGTGCTGGAGGCGGCGCTGATGCTGCGCCCCCTGGTGGTGGTGTACAAGCTCTCCTGGATCACCTACCTGGTGGGCCGCCTGCTGGTGAAGCTCACCAGCTTCGGCCTGGTGAACCTGCTGGCGGGGCGCACCGTGGTCCCGGAGTTGCTGCAGCGGCAGGCCAGCCCGGCGCGGATGGCCGAGGAGCTGGAGCGGCTGCTCTCCGACCCCGGGGCGCGGGAGGCGCAGCTCGCCGGGCTGCGCGAGGTGCGGGCCAGCCTGGGCGAGCCGGGGGCGCCGGGGAGGGTGGCGGAGGAGGTCGCGAGGATGGCCGAGCCATGAGCGGGACGGGGCGACGGGCGCTGGTCTGCCTGCCCACCTACGACGAGCGGGAGAACCTGGGCCCCATGGTCCAGGCGATCCTGGCCGCGGTCCCGCAGGTCGAGATCCTGGTGGTGGACGACAACTCGCCCGACGGCACCGGCCGGCTGGCCGACGAGATCGCGGCGCGGGAGCCGCGGGTCCACGTCCTGCACCGGGCCGGCAAGGAGGGGCTGGGGAAGGCCTACCTGGCCGCCTTCGCCTGGGCGCTGGCGCGCGACTACGGCCTGGTGCTGGAGATGGACTGCGACTTCTCCCACGACCCGAGGTACCTGCCGGGCATGCTCGGGGCGGCGGAGGAGGCCGACCTGGTGCTGGGCTCGCGCTACGTGAAGGGCGGCGGGACGGTGAACTGGGGGCTGGGGCGGAAGCTCATCTCGCGCGGCGGCTCGCTCTACGCGCGGACCATCCTCGGGCTCCCGGTGCGCGACCTCACCGGCGGCTTCAAGTGCTTCCGGCGGGAGGTGCTGGAGGCCATCGACCTCCCCAGCGTCGAGTCCACCGGCTACACCTTCCAGATCGAGCTGACCTTCCGCGCCTTCCGCCGGGGCTTCCGGGTGCGGGAGATCCCCATCGTCTTCGAGGACCGGCGGGTCGGCCAGTCGAAGATGTCGCGGCGCATCGTCCTCGAGGCGCTGCGGCGCGTCTGGTCCATCCGCTTCTCCAGGTTCGCGCGGGGCGCATGAGGGAGCTGCTCGAGTTCAGCTTCGTCGCCTTCTCGGCGGTGTTCGTGGTGGTGGACCCGTTCGCCGCCGTGCCCTTCTTCCTGTCGATGACGGCCCGCGGGGACCCGGCCCGCAAGCGCGCCACGGCGCGGCGCGCCGCGGTGGTCGCGGGCTCGGTGCTGGTGGGCTTCGCGCTGGCCGGCGCGGTCATCTTCCAGCTCATCGGCGTCACCCTGGCCGCCTTCCGCATCGCCGGCGGCGCCATGCTGCTGCTCACCGCCACCGACATGATCCGGACCCGCCCGCCCTCCACCCGCATCACCGAGGGGGAGGTGCGCGAGGGCGAGGCCAAGGAGGACGTGGCGGTGGTGCCGCTGGGCATGCCGCTGCTCGCCGGCCCCGGCTCGATGGCCACGGTGGTGGTGCTCATGGGCCGGGCGCGGGCCGAGCACTTCTGGCTGGCGGTGCCGGTGCTGCTCTCCATCGCCCTGACGGCGTGGCTCTCCTACCTGATCCTGGCGGGCGCCTCGCGGATCGACCGGATGCTGGGGAAGACCGGCCTCAACATCCTGGAGCGCGTCGCCGGCATCCTGCTCGCGGCCATCGCCATCCAGTTCGTCATCGACGGCCTCGCCGAGGCCATGCCCACCATCCTCGGGCGGGGGTAGGCGGGCTCGCGCCGGCCCTCGCTCCGGCTCCGGCTCCGGCCAAAGGCGCGCGGGACGCTGCCGCCGTGGCGGCCCTCGCTCGGGTCCCGGCCGTGCACCTCGGGACTCGGCCACCACGTTGGCCCTCGCCCCGGTTCCGGCCGGGGAGAGGGCAATTGGATTCACTGTGAGCAAGCGTGGGTGAGGGGCGCGTACCGTCACCGCTCCACCGCCCGGGCTCGCCTCCGGGCGCGGGGTCCTCGCCGCGACCAGGGCCCTCCGGCCGCACGCCTAAACGGCCGCCCCTCGCGCCGTCCGCACGCCGGGCGCGCGCGCCGAGGGGGACGAGGAGCATTGGCGCGCCACGGCGGGGCTCCCGGCGGCTGCACGGGACCCGGACCGCGCGCCGAGGAGGGACGCTCGGCGGCTGCGGACGCGCCCGTCGGCGAGCCGGGCGGCTGCGCTGCGCAGGCGCGCGCAGCGCCATTCGCGCCGGGCGCGAGAAGAGCGCGACTTCCCCGGGGTGCCGGGCACCCGCCACAGGGCGCACGTCCCGTTCCACCGGCACCAGGCTCAAGATCCGGACTTACTTCTCACCGAGGAACTCGACGGTAAGGCCGTCATCGGCGACATCGACGATGCGCATCCGGCGCTCGCGGAAGGCGATGAGATGGCCGTCGGAGGGGTAACACACCTCGGCGTCGAAGAGGGGGCGCACCAGTGCGCCTCCAGTAAGGTGGTCCGACTGGGATTCACGGTACTTGACGCGGAGAAAGCCGCTCCCGCAAAGGTGGCCGCGTCCCCAGTAGGTGAGATCAAAGTACATGCAGTCCGGCAACGGGTAGAACTGGGCGTTCCGCTCCCGCTCCACGTTCCACCACTTCAAGAAGTCCTGACTGGAAGCCTTCGTGCCAACGAGACGACTGTACGTATCACTCTCCGGAAACCGGTAGACACACTTCGACTCCGTGGTCAGGACGGTGCCCGGAGATACCTTGAGTCGTGCCCCGGGCGTCCAGCTGCGTGTCGCCACTTCCCGGCTGCGCATCTCCACGCATCCCGTCGAGAGCACGATTGCCGCGACTGCCTGGATGAGTCTTCGCACGGTGCGCTCCTCACTCTTTGGCTGTTGCGTTGTGGCGCGAAACCAGGCGACGGGGGCTAGTCACCGCGAGACTCGGAGGGTCGTGCGGGCGTCGCCGTCTTGCGGCCCCCGCAATCGGCGCCCGATGGGATCCTGCCAGCACCCGATCACGCTTGTCGCCCGTCCTCGATGGAGACGTTCTCACGGGCTGTGCGCCCCGGCAAGAGCAGGCCGCTTCCCCCAGCCGAATTGTCCCCCGTGCTTTCGACGGGCCCGCCGTCGCCGCTCGAATCGCCCCCGCTCGTCGCACGCACGTCGCTCCTGGGGCGCCTTGAACGATCCCCGCGCAGCCGCCCGGCTCGCCGACGGGCGCGTCCGCAGCCGCCGGGCACTTCACGTCGGCGCGCGACGCGGGTACCACGCAGCCGCCGGTAGCCCCGCCGTGGCGCGCCAATGAGCCGTGTCCTCCGCGACTCGCGCGCCCGGCGTGCGGACGGCGCGCTCGGGTCCTGGACGGCGCGCGGTGTGCGGGCCTTGGTCGCGGCGAGGACCCCGCGCCCGGAGGCGAGCCGGGGCGGTGGAGAGGGGAGGAGCACACCCCTCACCCGCGATTGCTGCCGGTGAACCCAGCTGCCCTCTCCCCGGCCGGAACCGGGGCGAGGGCCAACATTGCACGCGCGTACCGATCGTGCGCGGCCGGGACCGGGTGAGGGCCAGCGTGGCGCGCACGGCCCGAGGCGCCCGGTCTACCGCGCCAGCCGCTTGCGCATGAGCACGTGGGGCACGCCCTGCTCCAGGAAGACCTCGCCCTCCTTCACGTAGCCGCGGTGGGCGTAGAAGGGCTCGGCCGGGAGCTGGGCGTGGACGAGGAGCTCCGCGAGGCCGCGCAGCGAGGCCATGCGCTCCAGGGTGTCGAGCACCTGCGCGCCCACCCCCTGGCCGCGGACCGAGGCGGCGGTGACCTGGCGGCCCACCTGGCAGCTGCGGCTGTCGAGCCGGACGATCCGGCCGGTCCCGACGCAGTTCCCGGCCTCGTCGAAGGCCACCACGTGGTCGGCGTTGAAGTCGTGCGGGTCGCGGTCGAGGGGGCGCGGCACTCCCTGCTCCACCTCGAACACGGCGCGGCGGAGCGCGTAGCCGGCGTCCCGGTCCTTCTCCGAGGAGGCGAAGCGGACGGTGATCTCCATGGCAGGATGATACCCCGGGACCGGGCGTTTCCGGCCAGGCGCCCTCCCGGGACCCGGCGCGACACGCGGCGTCAGGAAGCATCCTGCCGGTGGCTTTCCATCCCCGGGCGGGGCTGACAAGATGCGCGCTCTCCACTCCAGCGAGGCCCACGCATGAACCCCACGGACGCCTTCCGCAAGGCTCGCGACTTCCTGCAGGCACACCGGGACGACTGGGCCAAGGCCAGCCGCGACTTCCGCTGGCCCCACCTCGACCGCTTCAACTGGGCGCTCGACTGGTTCGACGTCCTCGCCGACGGGAACTCGCGGCCGGCGCTGCACATCGTCGAGGAGGACGGCCGGGAGGTCGAGCTGAGCTACCAGGAGCTGGCGCGCCGCTCCAACCAGGTGGCGGTCTTCCTGCGGCGGCACGGGGTGCAGCGCGGCGACCGCATCCTCATGATGCTGCCGAACGCCGTGCCCATCTGGGAGGTGATGCTGGCCTCGATGAAGCTGGGGGCGGTGCTGATCCCGGCCACCAACCTGCTCACCCCCGAGGACCTGCAGGACCGGCTGGAGCGCGGCCAGGTGCGCCACGTGGTCACCGACCCGACCGGCGCCGAGAAGCTGCGCGGCGTGCCCGGCAGCTTCACCCGCATCTGCGCCGGCGAGCGCGTCCCCGGCTGGATCCCCTACGACCAGTCCTACGCCGAGATCGGCTTCTTCCTGGCCCACGGCGAGACCACCGGCCAGGATCCCATGCTGCTCTACTTCACCTCCGGCACCACCTCGAAGCCCAAGCTGGTGATGCACACCCACACCAGCTACCCGGTGGGCCACCTCTCCACCATGTACTGGATCGGCCTGCTGGAGGGGGACGTGCACATGAACGTCAGCTCCCCGGGCTGGGCCAAGCACGCCTGGTCCAACTTCTTCGCGCCGTTCAACGCCGGGGCCACCGTCTTCATCCACAACTACGCCCGCTTCCAGGCGAGCCGCACCCTGGAGGTCCTGGAGCGGCACCGCATCACCACCATGTGCGCCCCGCCCACGGTGTGGCGCATGCTGATCCTGGAGGATCTCTCGAAGCGGAAGATCTTCCTGCGCGAGGCGCTCAGCGCCGGCGAGCCGCTCAACCCCGAGGTCATCGAGCGGGTGCAGCAGGCCTGGGGCATCACCATCCGCGACGGCTACGGCCAGACCGAGACCACCTGCCAGGTGGGCAACTCGCCCGGCCAGAAGCTGAAGCCCGGCTCGATGGGCCGCCCCATGCCCGGCTACACGGTGGCGCTGGTGAACGACGACGGCGTGGCCGGCGACGAGGGGGAGATCTGCCTGCCGCTCGGCGACCGGCCGGCCGGCCTGATGGCCGGCTACCAGGACGACGCCACCCTCGACGCCTTCGTCCACCGCGGCGGCCACTACCACACCGGCGACGTCGCGGCCCGCGACGCCGAGGGCTACGTGAGCTACGTGGGCCGGGCCGACGACGTCTTCAAGTCCTCCGACTACCGCATCAGCCCCTTCGAGCTGGAGAGCGCCCTCATCGAGCACGAGGCGGTGGCCGAGGCGGCGGTGGTGCCGAGCCCCGACCCGGTCCGCGGCGTGGTGCCGAAGGCCTTCCTCATCCTCAAGCCCGGCACCGCAGGCGGCCGCGACCTGGCGCTCGACATCTTCCGCTTCCTGCGCCGGCGCCTCGCCCCCTACAAGCGCGTCCGGCGTCTCGAGTTCTCCGACCTGCCCAAGACCATCTCCGGGAAGATCCGCCGCGTGGAGCTGCGCAAGAAGGAGGAGAAGCGCCCCTCCGGCGCCGGGCGCGGGGAGCGGGAGTTCTGGCAGGAGGACTTCCCCGAGCTGAAGGAGACGGTGTAGGGGCGGCGCGCACACGCCCCCCGCTTTTCCGTGGAGAGCGACGCGGCGCGGTGACAGACTGCCCGCCTCTCGAAACCGGAAGCAGGAGGAGACCGACATGCGCACCGCATCCACCCGCCTCGCCGCAGCCCTGCTGGCCCTGGCCCTGGCCGGTCCCGCCGCCGCCCAGGGGAAGGGCGCCCGCGACGAGAGCGACGGCGACAAGGTCGTCGGCCTCTGGGGCGTCGCCTACTTCGGCCAGCACAGCTTCGACTTCGGCGCCCCGGCCCTCGGGAACCCGGTGGACGTCCACGTCATCGGCGTGCGCCACTGGCTGACCGGCCCCTCCACCGGCGCCCTGAAGGGCATCGGCCTCGACCTCGGCGTCGGCTTCGGCTGGAACGACCAGAAGGTGAAGGTCCCGGTCCCCGGCGGCACCCTGACCACCGAGGCCTCGGGCTTCGGGTTCGGGCTGCACGGCGGCCTGCCGCTGGCCCTGGCCCGCACCCGCCACGCCACCTTCCTGGTCATCCCCGAGATCGACCTGGTCCGCGCCTCCGGCTCCAACGACGCTCCGGGCCCGACCTCCACCGACTGGAGCGGCTGGGCCTTCGACCTCGGCGCCCGCGCCGGCTTCGAGCTGCACTTCGGCTTCTGGGACGTGCCCCAGCTCTCGGTCCAGGGGACGGTGGGGGCCGCCTTCCGCTACGCCTCCGCCACCTCCACCATCGGCGGCGTCGACACCACCGTCTCCGGGTGGCGCTTCGGCACCGAGCGGCCCGCCGACTTCATCGTCGGGAACGTCGCGGCCATCTACTACTTCTAGCGCGGCGGGGGACCAGCCCCCACGGCGAGCCCGCCCCGCGCCCGCCCGGCCCGCGCCGGGCGGGCGCTCGCGTCCGAGAGCCGCCCCGCCCTCCCCGGGGCGTGGTAAAGGTGGGCGCGAAGCCCGCGTCGCCCGGCGCCCGTGCGCCGGCGCATCGGAGGTGCACCCCTTCCCCGAGGGAGACCATCCCCCATGGCCAACGGCCGCGTCATCCGGACCTTCTCCATCCTCGGCGCAGACGGCTCGGGCAAGACCGCCCTCGTCGAGGCCTTCCTGCGGCTCGCCGACTCCAAGCGCGCCAGCCCGGAGGGCTCCACCTCCCGGCTCGACGCCGAGCCGGAGGAGAAGAAACGGAACTTCTCGCTCTCGCTCCACCCCGAGAGCTTCGAGGAGGGCGGCCGGCTCTTCCACGCCGTCGACTGCCCCGGCTTCGCCGCCTTCCTGGCCGAGGTGGAGTGGGCCCTGCAGGTCACCGACGGCGCCATCCTCACCGTCTCGGCGGTGGACGGGGCGCACAACCGGGCGGAGCGGGCCTACGACCTGCTCGCCGAGTCGGGCCGGCCCGCCTTCGCGGTGATGGGGCGGCTCGACCACGAGCAGGCCGACTTCGGGAAGGCGCTGGCCGACGTCGAGGCCTCGCTCAAGGTGAAGGCGGTTCCCCTGCACCTGCCCGTCGGCGCCGGGCCGGCGCTGAAGGGGCTGGTGGACCTGCTCTCCATGAAGGCCCACCTGCTCGACAAGACCTTCGGGAGGTGGACCGAGGCGGAGATCCCCGCCGGGATGAAGGCCGAGGCCGAGGCGGCCCGCACCGCGCTGGTGGAGGCGGCGGCCGAGAACGACGACGAGCTGCTGGGCAAGTACCTGGAGGGCACGCCGCTCACCGACGCCGAGGTGATGAAGGGGCTGGCGGCCGGCGCCGCGCGCCAGAAGTTCCTGGCGGTGGCCTGCGCCGCGCCCAAGCCCGGCCTGGGGGTGCGCGAGGCGCTGGAGCTGCTGGTGCAGCTCTTCCCGGGCCCCGAGGCCCGCGCCGTGAAGGGGGTGGACCTGAAGGGCGGCGAGCTGACCCTGCCGGGCAGCCCCACCGCCCCCTTCTGCGGCCAGGTCTTCAAGACCACCATCGACCACTTCGCCGGGCGCATCGACTACCTCCGGGTCTTCTCCGGCACCCTGAAGCCGGAGTCCACGGTGATGAACCCGCGGACCCGCACCGAGGAGCGCATCTCCCACTTCTACCGGACCGACGGCGCCCAGACCGCCGAGGTGAAGGAGTCGGGGCCGGGCGAGCTGGTGGTGCTGATGAAGCTCAAGGACGCGCGCACCGGCGACACCCTCTGCGACCGCGACGCCCCCATCGTCCTGCCCGAGTTCCGCGCCCCCAACCGGCCGGTGGCCTTCGCGGTCCACACCAAGGGGGCCGACGACAAGGCCGCCGCCGCGCTCCACAAGCTCATCGAGGAAGACCCGTCGCTGGAGCTGGCGCGGAGCCCCGAGACCGGGGAGATGCTGCTCCGGGGGATGGGGCAGGCCCACATCGAGGTGACGGTGGAGCGGGCCAAGCGCAAGCACGGCGTGGACATCACCCTGGCGCCCCCCACGCCGGCCTACCTCGAGACCATCACCACCGCGGCCAAGGCCCAGGGGAAGTTCAAGCGCCAGACCGGCGGCCACGGCCAGTACGGCGACGCCCACGTCGAGCTGCACCCCAGGAGCCGCGGCGAGGGCTTCGAGTTCGAGGACGCCATCGTCGGCGGCGTCATCCCCCGGCAGTTCATCCCCTCGGTGGAGAAGGGCATCCGCGGGGCCATGGGCGCCGGCCCGCTGGCCGGCTACCCGGTGGTGGACTTCCTGGCCAAGCTGGTGTTCGGCAGCTACCACGACGTCGACAGCTCCGACAACGCCTTCCAGGTGGCCGGGTCGATGGCCTTCAAGAAGGCGGTGCTGGAGGCCCGGCCCATCCTCCTCGAGCCGGTGATGAAGCTGGAGGTCCGGGTGCCGGAGGACTACGTCGGCGCGGTGATGGGCGACCTGAACAGCCGCCGCGCCAAGGTGCAGGGCATGGAGCCGACCGCCCGCGGCGTGCTGGTCCGGGCGCTCTGCCCGCACGCCGAGGCCATGAGCTACGACGCCGAGCTGCGCTCCCTGACCCAGGGGGCCGGCTGGTTCACCATGGAGGCGAGCCACTACGACCCGGTCCCCCCGCCCATCGCCCAGAAGATCATCGAGCGGCGCCGGGCCGAGGGGAAGGTGAAGGGCGTCGAGGAGTAGCCGCGCCCCGGCGCGGGAGCACGAGTGACCTGGAAGACCTACCTGCGCCTGCTGCGGTACGTCGCGCCCTACAAGCTCCGCTTCGCCGCGGCGCTGGCCTGCATGGTGGTGCTGGCGGTGAGCAGCGCCCTCTACGTCTGGCTGCTCGGGCCGGTGCTGGAGTTCCTCTTCACCCACGACCCGGGGAAGGGGGCCGCCACCCTGGCCCGGGTCCTGCCCCGGAGCCTCGACCTGGTGGGCTGGCTCCACGCGGTGGACCGGATGACGGTCCTCGCCGCCCTGCCCATCGTCATCTCGGGGGTGGCGCTGGTGAAGGGGCTGGCCTCCTTCGGCCAGTACTACCTGATGTCGATGATCGGCCAGCGGGTCACCGCCGACATCCGCAGCGCGCTCTTCGACCACCTGCTGCGCCTGCCGCCCGCCTTCTACGCGAGGCGCCACTCGGGCGACCTCATGTCCCGGATGGGCGGCGACGTGGCCGCGGTGGAGAACGCCGTCACCAACGCCGTCGCCAGCTACCTGCGCGACGGGCTCACCGTGGTGGTGATGCTGGTGAACTGCTTCATCCTCGACTGGCGCCTCTCGCTGATGGCCTTCGTGGCGGTGCCGGTGACGCTGGTGCCGGTGGTCCGCTTCGCCAAGCGGCTGAAGAAGATCACCGTGGACTCGCAGGCGAAGCTGGGGCGCATCGGCGAGATGGTGGTGGAGGCGCTCATCGGCGTGCGGGTGGTGCAGGCCTTCGGGATGGAGGCCTGGGAGTCGGAGCGCTTCCGCGAGGAGAACCGGCGGCTGGTCCGCATCGTCCGGCGCAGCTTCGTCGTCCGCGGCATCTCCTCGCCCCTGATGGAGCTGATGGCGGCGGCGGGCCTGTCGCTCGCCATCTGGTGGGTGGGCGGGCAGATCCTCTCGGGCCAGCTCTCCGCCGGGAAGTTCTTCTCCTTCGTGGCCGCGATCCTCATGCTCTACCAGCCGGTGAAGTCGATCGGGAAGGTGGGCCAGGTGGCGCTGCAGGGGGCCGCCGCCGGGGAGCGCATCTTCGAGATCCTCGACTCCCGCACCTCCGTCCCCGACACCGGCACGGCGCCGCTGCCCCCCTTCGCGCGGGAGATCCGCTTCGAGGGCGTGGGCTTCAGCTACGACGGGGAGCGGAAGGTGCTGGACGGCGTGGACCTCGTCATCCGGCGGGGGCAGGTGGTGGCCCTGGTGGGCTCCTCGGGCGGCGGCAAGACCACGCTGGCCAACCTCCTGCCGCGCTTCTACGACCCGACCGCGGGCCGCGTCACGCTCGACGGCGTCGACCTGCGCGAGGCGCCGCTCGCCGCGGTGCGGGCCCAGATGGCGCTGGTGACCCAGGAGACGGTGCTCTTCAACGACACGGTGCGGGCCAACATCGCCTACGGCCGCCACGGCGTGGCGGTGGCGGAGGTGGAGCGGGCGGCGCGCCTGGCCCACGCGCACGACTTCATCGCCGCCCTGCCGCGGGGCTACGACACCGTCATCGGCGAGCGCGGCACCCTGCTCTCCGGGGGGCAGCGGCAGCGGCTGGCCATCGCCCGGGCCTTCCTGAAGAACGCCCCCATCCTGGTGCTGGACGAGGCCACCAGCGCGCTGGACGCCGAGAGCGAGCGCGAGGTGCAGAAGGCGCTCGACGGCCTGATGGGCTTCGGCGACGAGGCCGCCGCCCCCCGCACCACCCTGGTCATCGCCCACCGGCTCTCCACCATCCGCCACGCCGACCAGATCGTGGTGCTGGCCGGGGGCCGGGTGGTGGAGATGGGCCGCCACGACGAGCTGGTGGCCCGCGGCGGCGAGTACGCCCGGCTCCACGCCGTCTACGAGGGGGAGCCGGCCGGGCTGCCCGCCGGCGCCTGAGGCCCGCGCGACGCGTGCACCTGCTCTACGCCATCGCCAGCTGGGTGGCCCTGGTGGCCCTCCTCCCGGTCCTGCTGACCCACCCCAAGCTGCGCCACGGGATCCCCTTCCGCTTCGGGCTCTACCGCGCCTCCTTCGACGCCGGGAAGGGCCGGCCGCGCATCTGGCTCCACGGCGCCAGCGCCGGCGACCTGCTCTCGCTGCAGCCCATGATGCGGGAGCTGAAGGCGCGGATGCCCGGCTGCTGCATCGTGGTCACCACCATCACCAACTCCGGCCTGGCCATGGCCCGCAAGAAGCTGGCCGAGGCCGACGTGCTGCTCTACGCCCCCTTCGACGTGGGCCTGGCCACGGCGCGGGCGGTGCGGCGCCTCCAGCCCGACCTGCTGGTGCTGGAGTACACCGAGATCTGGCCCAACCTGATCCGGGCGGCGCGGCGCGGCGGCGCCCGCATCGCCCTCACCAACGGGCGCTTCAACCCCGGCAAGCTCTCCCGCTACCGCGCCCTGTTCCGGGCCATCGGCAACCCGCTCGAGTCCATCGACCTGTTCCTGATGCGGTCGGACGAGGAGGCGGAGCGGGCCCTGGCGCTCGGCGCCGCCCCCGACCGCGTCTGGGTCACCGGCAACACCAAGTTCGACGCCCTGGTGCTGGACCTGCCCTCGGAGCGGGACGCGGCGCTGCGGTCGGAGATGGGGCTCGCCGAGGGGGCGCCGGTGCTCATGGCCGGCTCGACGCACGAGGGGGAGGAGGAGCTGCTCCTCGAGGTCTACGGCGAGCTGCGCCGGCGCTGGCCCGAGCTGGCGCTGGTGGTGGCGCCGCGCTACGTGGAGCGCTCCGGCCGCATCCTGGCGATGGCCGCCGAGGCCGGCTTCTCGGCGCGGCTGCGCAGCGGCGGCTCCTCCGCCGGCGCCGCGCAGGTGACGGTGCTCGACACCATCGGGGAGCTGGCGGCCGCCTACCGGCTCGCCACCCTGGTCTTCGTGGGCGGCAGCTTCGTCACCCGCGGCGGCCAGAACGTGCTGGAGCCGGCCGGGCAGGGGAAGCCGGTGCTCTTCGGCCCGCACATGGAGAACTTCAAGGACAGCGTCCAGGTGCTGGTGGGGCGCGGCGGCATCCAGGTCACCTCGCCGGAGCAGCTCACCCGGGTCGCCGCCGAGCTGCTGGCCCGGCCGGAGAAGATCGCCGAGCTGGGCCAGCTGGCGCGCCAGGCGGTCGGGGCCATCCGCGGCGCCAGCGCCCGCAACGTCGACCACATGCTGCGGCTGCTGCCGCGCCGGGCCTGAGGGGGCATGCCCAGCCGCATCCTCATCGTCCGCTACAGCGCGCTCGGCGACGTGGTCCTGGCCACCTCGGTGCTGGCGCCGCTCCGGGCCCGCTTCCCCGGCGCCCGCATCGAGTGGGTCACCGACCCGGCCTACGCGCCGCTCCTCGAGGGGCTGCCGGAGCTCGCCGAGGTCCACCGGCTGGAGCGGGGCGGCATGGGCGCGGCGGTGCTGCTCGCCGACCGGCTGCGGCGCCGCTTCGACCTGGCCGTCGACCTCCAGAACAAGCTGCGCAGCCGGGTGGTGGCGCGCGCCGCCGCGCCGGAGCGGATCACCTTCCGGCGCCGCAGCGCCGGGCGGGCGCTGCTGGCGCTGCTCGGCAGCGACCGGCCGCTGGTCCGCGCCCACGCCACCCGGCTCTACGCCGAGGCCCTGGCGCCGCTGGGGGTGGAGGGGCCCGGCCCCATGCGCGTCCACCTCTCGCGCACCGCCCGGGCGGTGGCCGAGGACGCGCTGGCGCGGGTGCGCGGCCCGGTGGTGGCCATCGCCCCGGGGGCGCGCTGGGCCACCAAGCGGTGGCCGGCGGAGCGCTTCGCCGCGGTGGCCGACGGCCTGGCCGCGGGAGGCGCCAGCATCGTCCTCGCCGGCGGCCCCTCCGACCGCGACGCCTTCGCCGCCTTCCGCGCCGCCGCCCGCGCCCCGGTGGCC
>JAKAEO010000238.1 GCA_021818285.1 Myxococcales bacterium | reverse complement strand
CCCGGCCGCCGAGCCCGCCACCGGGCAGATCGCGGCGCGGCCCGCCGAGGCGGCCCGCGAGACCCGCGAGCGCGAGCCCCGCGAACGGGATCGCGACCGCGGCCGGCGGGGCGGCCGCGACCGCGAGCGTGGCGAGCGTGGCGAGCGGGGAGAGCGGGGAGAGCGGGGCGAGCGGGGCGAGCGGGACCGCGGCGATCGCGGCGGCGACCGCGAGCGGAGCGGCGGCGAGCGCGGCGACCGCGGTGATCGCGGCGGCGAGCGCGGCGATCGCGAGCGGAACGGCGGCGAGCGCGGCGACCGCGGTGATCGCGGCGGCGAGCGCGGCGATCGCGAGCGGAACGGCGGCGACGGGCGCCGCAACGGCCGGCGCGACGACGAGCGCAAGCAGAAGGAGCCGAAGAACATCCAGGACCTCCTCAAGGAGGGGCAGGAGGTCATCGTCCAGGTCGCCAAGGACCCCATCGGCACCAAGGGCGCGCGCATCACCAGCCACATCTCGCTGCCGGGCCGCCACCTGGTGTTCATGCCGACGGTGGACCACATCGGCATCTCGCGCCGCATCGAGAAGGAGGGGGAGCGGCGCCGGCTGCGCGAGATCGTGGACAAGATGCGGCCGGAGGGGACGGGCTTCATCGTCCGCACCGTGGCCGAGAACGTCGAGGCCTTGAAGCTGGAGGCGGACATCCGCTTCCTCATCCAGGTGTGGAACGAGATCATCCGCACCAAGGACAAGGTGGGGGCGCCGGCGCTGCTGCACCCGGACCTGGACCTGATCCTGCGGGCCACCCGCGACCTCTTCACCGCCGACATCCAGAAGATGGTGATCGACGACCGCGACGAGCACGAGCGCATCCTGCGCTTCGTGCGCGAGCAGGCGCCGCACCTCGAGTCGCAGATCGAGCTCTACGCCGGCGAGGAGCCCATCTTCGACGCCTACGGCATCGAGCAGGAGCTGAAGCGGGCCAGCCAGCGCAAGGTGTGGCTGAAGAGCGGCGGCTACATCATCATCGACCAGGCCGAGGCGCTCACCGCGGTGGACGTGAACTCGGGGCGCTACGTCGGGAAGAAGAACCTCGAGGAGACGATCACCAAGATCAACACCGAGGCGGCCAAGGAGATCGTCTACCAGCTCCGGCTGCGCAACATCGGCGGCATCATCATCATCGACTTCATCGACATGGACAAACCGCAGAACCGCGACAAGGTCTTCAAGGCCTTGCAGGACGCGCTGGGGCGGGACAAGGCCAAGACCAACGTCCTGAAGATCTCCGAGCTGGGCCTGGTGGAGATGACCCGCAAGCGGGTGCGCGAGTCGGTGACCCGCATGATGGTCGAGCCCTGCGGCTACTGCGACGGCAAGGGGCACCTGAAGTCGAAGATCACCGTGGCCTACGAGATCTTCCGGGACATCCGCCGCGAGGCGGCCCACTTCCCCGAGCCGGTGCTGGTGGTGAACTGCCACCCCGAGGTGGCCCGGGTGCTCCAGGGGCCGGAGCGGGACGAGACCCGCTACCTGATGGACCGGTTCAACAAGACCATCCAGGTGAAGCCGCAGCAGCACTACCACCAGGAGCAGTTCGACATCTACGGGCGGCAGGAGCGGGCCGAGAAGGACCCGCGGCGCGGCGGCGCGGCGCCCCGGCGCGAGGGCGACCGGCCCGAGGCCGAGCCGGCGGCCGAGAAGGCCTAGGGGGAGCCGGGTGGAGGGGCGCGAGCGGCTGCGGGAGCTGGCGCGCCTCGTCCGGCTGGGTGCCCGCAACGTCCTGCGGGCGCTGCTGGCGGAGGACCTGCGCCTCCGGGCGCTGGCCCTCACCACCATCACGCTCTTCGCGATGGTGCCGGCGCTGGTGGTTGCCTTCTCCTTCTTCCAGGCCTTCGCCGGGATGGAGGAGCTCTGGCGCCGCGCCCAGGACTTCCTCATCGCCAACCTGGCGGTCGGGGCGCGGGCCAGCGTCGTCCCCTACCTGGAACGCTTCGTGAACAACGCCCACGCCACCGGCGCCGGGCTGGTGGGCGCGGCGCTGCTGGTGATCTCGGCGGTGGGGCTCCTCCAGCAGGTGGAGAAGGCGCTGAACGACCTCTGGGCGGTGCGCCGCAAGCGGCCGGTGGTGCAGCGGGCGCTCATCTACTGGGCCACCCTCACCCTGGGGCCGGTGCTGCTGACCGCGTCGCTGGCCATCGCCCACCAGGTGGAGCGGCACCTCGGCGCCGGCTCGGGCCGGGCCATGGCCCGCTCCGCGTCGCTGGCGCTCACCACCTTCTTCTTCACCGTCCTCTACGTCATCGTCCCCTTCACCCGGGTGCGGCGGGGGGCGGCGCTGGTGGGCGGCGTGCTGGCGGCCGTCACCCTGGACCTGGCCAAGGGGCTCTACGCCTGGGTGGTGGCGCGCTTCTTCCACTACAGCGCCATCTACGGCTCGCTGGCGGCGATCCCCATCTTCCTCATCTGGCTCCAGATCTCCTGGACCATCCTGCTCTTCGGCGCGCGGGTGGCCTTCGTCGTGCAGCACGCGCGCCAGCTGGTGCGCGCCCACGAGGCCGAGCGGACGCCGCTCGGGCGCGAGCTGCTCGCGGCGCGGGCGCTGCTCGCGGTGGCGCGGGCCTTCCACGCCGGCGCGCGGCCGCCCGAGCCGGACGACGTGGCGCGGCGGCTCGAGGTCGTCGACGAGCCGGTGCGCGACGCCCTGGGCCAGCTCCGTTCCGGGGGGCTGATCGTGGACGCGGCGGCGGGCGGCCTCCTGCCGGCGAGGCCGCTCGAGCAGATCACGCTCGCCGACGTCCGGCGCGTGCTCTCGGGCGGCAGCCCGAAGGCGGGCGAGGAGCCGGCCGAGGCCCTGGTGGCGTCGGTCCTGGCGGGTGCCGACGACATCGCGTCGCGCACCCTGTCGGGGGTGAGCTACGCCGAGCTCTGCCGCCGCCTGGACGGGGAGCGTCCGGCCGCCGCCTGACCGAACCCGGTGGAACCCTTGCTGATTTCGGAGGCCTGGGCTAGGCTTTTCCCCGGTCAGCTCAGGCTCCGGGGACGGGACTCCATGCTCAAGTCGGATCTCATCAACATCCTGGTCGTGAAGCGCGGCGTGACGCAGAAGCAGGCGGAAGCCACGATCGAGAACATCTTCGAGTCGATGAAGACCGCGCTTTGCAACGGGGAAAACATCGAGATCCGCGGGCTTGGCGCCTTCCACGTGAAGCACTACGACGGCTACCAGGGCCGCAACCCCAAGACCGGCGAGGTCATCCCCGTGAAGCCCAAGCGGGGGATCCTCTTCCGGACCGGCAAGGAGCTGCGCGACCGGGTCAACCGGACCGAGGACGAGGGCGGCGAGGGCGGCGGCACCCCTCCGGCCCCGTCCGGCGCGTAGCCTCCCCGTTCACTCCCGCGTCGACGGCGGCTTGCCCCCGGGGCGGCCCGCGTTCAGGCGACGAGCGCGATGCGCGCCCGCGGCTGGACGGGCCACTCCGGCGGCAGCTCCTCGTAGGAGAGGACGGCGAGGCGCGGGTGGCGCGGCGCCACCAGGTCGCGGACCGCGCGCCGGACGTCGGGCTGGGTGAGCAGCACCGGGGCGCCCCCCGCGCCTCCGAGCTCCGCGTCGATCCGCGCGAGCAGGGCCTCCGCGGAGCCCGGGTCGAGCGCCGGGCCGCCCGCGGCCAGCGCCGCGCGGATGCGCGCCTCGGCCTCCGGGTCGAGGAGCAGCGCCTCGAGCGGCGCGCCGCCGGCGAGCCGGTGGGCGAGGTGGCGGCCCAGGGCGCGCCGGCAGTGCTCGGCGAGCTGCCAGGCCGGCCGCGTCCCGGCGCCCGCCTCCAGGATCGCCTGGATCACCGTCCGCAGGGCGCGCACCGGCACTCCTTCCTCGAGGAGCCGCCGCAGCACCTCGGCGAGGAGGGCCGGGGGGACGAGGCGCGCCGCCTCCCGCGCCAGCGCCGGCGCCTGCTCCTCCAGCGAGGCGAGGAGCGCCTGCACCTCCTCGACGCCGAGCAGGTGGTGGGCGCCGCGGCAGATGCCGGCGGCCGCGCCGGCGAGCAGCCGGTCGAGCGGCGACAGCACCGGGCCGAGCGCCGCGGCGCGCGGCGACGCGTCCACGTCGACGAGGGCGCCGGGGGCGCCGGTGAGCGGGTGGGACGACGGTTCCGCGTCCAGCCCGACGAGCCGGAGCTCGCTCGCGGGCGCCAGCGCGAGGGCGCGGCCGGCCTCGGCGCGCCCAGACGCCGCGGGCACCTCGTCCAGGAGCAGCCGCCAGCAGCCGGCGGGGAGCGCGCCCTCGCGCAGGGCCGGCTCGGGGACGGCGACGCCCAGCTCGCGCCAGACCGCGTCGCGCAGCAGCGGACCAGCCTCGGCGAGGAAGCGGCCGTCCGCGGCCGCGAGCGCGTGGAGGTCGGGCGCGAGCTCGAGGAGCAACCGCTCGGGGTGGGCGAGCGCCGGGGCCGCTGCCTCCCCGGGCTCCTCGGCGGGCGCGGGGCGCCGTGCCGCGTGCCGCGCCGCGATCCCCGCCGAGGCGGCGATGGCCAGGAAGGGGACGGCGGGGAGGCCCGGCAGGAGCGCCAGCGCCCCGCCCAGCGCCGCGACCGCGCCCAGGGCGCGCGGGTCGCCGAGCAGCTGCCGGCCGAGGTCGCCCGCCAGGCCGCTCCCCTCCTCCTCGCCCGCCACGCGCGTCACCGAGACGCCGGCCGCCACCGCCACCAGCAGCCCCGGCAGCTGCGCCGCCAGGCCGTCGCCGACGGCGAGCAGCAGGTAGCGCCGGGCCGCGGCC
>JAKAEO010000028.1 GCA_021818285.1 Myxococcales bacterium | reverse complement strand
CCTTCCCCCGCCCTCCAGCGGCACCGCCAGGGCCCGGATGCGCTCCAGCCCGCCGTCGCCGTCGGAGCGGCGAGGCTCCTCGGCCCCGAGCTCCACCCAGCCGTCGCGCCCGCCCGGCGACGGCAGGTCGCCGGCCAGCACCCGGCCGTCGGCCGCCTCCACCCGGAAGTCGAGGGCCCGCGCGCCCCGGCCGCGCGCCGCGACCAGCGCGGCCACCCGGGCCGCGCCTCCCTCCCGCGCCTCGACCTGGAGGGTGGCCGCCTCGGCCTCGATGCGGCCGCGCATCTGCTGCTCCAGGGCGGCGCGCACGGTCCAGCGCACCACCGCGGCGAGCGCCAGGACCGAGCCCCCGAAGAGGAGCAGGTAGAGCGCGGCGAGCCGGAAGCTCGTCGTCCGCAGGAGCCTAGGGAGCTTCACGGATCACGTACCCGGCGCCGCGGACGGTGTGGATGAGCTCCACCGCCTGGCCGCGGTCCACCTTGGCGCGCAGGCGGCTGACGTGGGTCTCGACGATGTTGGTCCTGGGGTCGAAGTGGAAGTCCCAGACCTGCTCGAGCAGCATGGTCCGGGTGACGACGCGGCCGGCGTTGCGCATCAGCACCTCGAGCAGGCGGAACTCGCGCGGTTGCAGCTCGAGCCGCCGCCCGGCCCGCGAGACGGTGCGCCGGAGCAGGTCCATCTCCAGGTCCGCCACCCGCAGCGAGGTGACCTCCCCGGTGATGGGCGGCCGGCGCGCCAGCGCCTGCAGGCGCGCCACCAGCTCCGCGAAGGCGAAGGGCTTCACCAGGTAGTCGTCGCCGCCCGCCTCCAGGCCGGCGACCCGGTCGTCGATGCCGCCCAGCGCCGTGAGGAAGATCACCGGCGCCTTCACCCCGGCGCCGCGGAGGGTCTTCACCACCCCCAGGCCGTCCAGCCCGGGCAGCATCCGGTCCACGATCAGGGCGTCGTGGCCGCCGCCGGCCGCCAGCATGAGCCCGTCGCGCCCGTCGGCGGCGACGTCGACGACGTGCCCCAGCTCCCGCAGCCCGTTCGCCAGGTAGGCCGCGGTGGCGGCGTCGTCCTCGATGACCAGGATCTTCACGGGCGGCGCCTCCGGAGCCGGCGCCAGGGGAGGAAGCTGGCGGCGAGGAGGCCGGGGAGGCCCAGCGCCACCGGCACCACCCGGCGCGACTCCACCACCGGGCGCCGCGCCACGGTGAAGGGCCGGAGCGGGCTCGCCGCCAGCGCCGACCCGTCCCGGGAGGCGGCGCTCACCACCACCCGGTAGTCGCCGGCCTGGATCAGGCGCATCGGCCAGTCGGCCTCGAGCGACTGGCCGGGCCCCAGCGACGGGAGGGTCACCGCCTTCTGCGCGCTCCAGTCCTCCAGGTCCACCGGCGCCTCCTGGCCCCGATCCACCCGGACCAGGCTCACCCAGGCGACCAGCCCCTCCACCGGCGCCTCGCCGCCGTTCCGGATGACGGAGTGGAAGGAGAGCCGGTCGCCCATCCGCGGCCGGACCGGGGCCCCGGGGGCCGGGACCAGCGCCACCGAGAGCGGCCCGGCCGCCGGGGCCGGCGCGAGCGGAGCGGCAGCCGTCGGGGGCGCCGCGAAGGCCAGGCAGGCCGCCAGGAAGAGGTGGACCATGGATGCCTCCCTCACCGCGCGACCTTCCGGACGCCCGCGAGCGCGTACCGGAGGGCCAGCGCGAACCATGCCACGACCACGCCCAGGTGAACCACCTGCGCCGCGAGCGGGGCGGAGTCGACGACCACCTCGTCGAAGCCGTTCAGGGCGTGGGAGAACGGGTTCACCAGGTCGAAGGCCCTGCCCGCGGCGGTCTGCCGCAGGCCCGGGCCGAGGAGCAGGGGGCTCGCCGAGAGCAGCAGCACCACCAGCGCCGCCAGCAGCGCCGCCCGCACCGTCCGGAGCCGTGCCCCGAGCCCCGTGGCGAGCAACCCGAAGGTGAGCACCACCGGGGTCCCGAGGAGCAGGAGCAGCGCGCCGGCCCGCAGCAGCCCGGCACCGGAGGCGCCGCCGGCCCAGAGGTACGGCAGCGCCAGGAGCGCCGTCGCCCCCCAGGCCGCCGCCTGGCCGCCCAGCTTGCCCCGGAGGATGGCCCCGCGCGACACCGGGGCGACGAGCAGCGGCAGGAGGCTGCCGCGCTCCCGCTCGCCGGCGACGGCGTCGGCTCCCTGCACCACCGCGAGCAGCGCCCCCAGGGCGGTGACCAGGCCGAGCTGCGCGTACAGGACCTGGGCGCGGTCGAGGAGCCCCAGCTCGGTGCTGGACACCAGGAGGAGGGCGAAGGCGGAGAGGGCCGCGGAGAGCAGGAGCAGCCAGAGCCGGCCCCGCGGGCTGGCGAGGAGCTCGCGCGCCTCGATGCGGGCGACGAGGGCCGCGGGGGTCACGGCGCCCCCCCGGCGGTGAGGTCGAGGTAGAGCTCCTCGAGCCCCCCGCCGCCGCGCTCGATCTCCACCACCGGCCAGCCCAGGAAGAGCAGCTCGCGCCAGGCCGCCTCGGGCGGGACGGCGGGGTCGACGTCCACGGCGGTCCAGTCCCCCACGCGCCCGGCGACCCGGACGTGGCGGGGCGACCCCGCGCCGTCCGGCGGCGGCCCCGCGAGCCGCAGGCGGTAGCGGTGGGGCGAGGCGCGCGCCGCCAGCAGCTCGGAGAGCCCCCCCTCGGCGGCGGTGCGCCCCTCGACGATCACCGCCACGCGGCCGCAGAGCCGCTCCACCTCGTCGAGCTGGTGGGTGCAGAGCAGGATCCCGGTGCTGCGGTCGGCCGCGAGCGCGAGCAGGAGGTCGTGCATCTCCCGGCGTCCGCCCGGGTCCAGGCCCGCGGTCGGCTCGTCCAGCACCAGCAGCTCGGGATCGGCCACCATCGCCCGGGCCAGCCCGAGCCGCTGCCGCATCCCGCGGGAGAAGGTGGAGACCGGCTCGGCCCGCACCCGCTCCAGGCCGACCTGGGCGAGCCGGCGGCCCAGCTCGGCGGCGCCCGGGGCGAGCCCGTACAGGCCGGCGAAGAAGGCCAGCGACTCCTCGGCGGTGAGCCCGTCGTGGAAGCCGTTGGGATCGGGGAGGACGCCGACCCGGGCCCGGACCGCGGCGCCGGCGCCGGCGGGGTCGCGGCCCAGCAGCCGGACCGTCCCGGCGTGCCGGGGCAGGAGCCCGAGCGCGGCGGCGATGGTGGTGGTCTTGCCGGCGCCGTTCGGCCCGAGCAGCCCGAGCACCTCGCCGCGCCGCAGCGAGAGGGAGACGTCCCGCAGGATCTCCGCCTCGCCGATCCGGAGCGCGAGGTGGTGGACGTCGAGCAGGACCTGGGGCACGTCCCGGGAGGCGTCGTGCGATGTCATGGTCCGGTACCCTCGCGGTGGCCGCCGGCCGGGATGGCCGCCGACGAGCCACATCATGGGGATCCGCGGGTTGGCGGACCGTGGAGCGGACCTTACGGTTTCGCAATGTCGCGGAAGCCGCCGCCGCGCCGGAGGATCCGGCGCACCGGCGGGGCGGGCGGGTCAGGCCCGGCGGTCCCGCTCCTCGGCCTCGAGCGCGGCGCGCAGGCGCTCCAGCGCCGCGTCGTCCTCCGAGTAGGCGAGGCCCAGCCGGAACTCGTCGCTGCCCGGCGCGCCGTGGTAGCCGGCGCCGCGGTAGTAGACCGAGAGGCGGCCGCGCTTCGCGCCGCAGTGGTGCTCCACCGCGTAGCGGAGGCCGGTGGCCTTCACGCGCACGGCCGCCAGCGCGGCCCGGGCCCGGTCGTCGAGGGTCACGGCGGCGGAGGAAACCACGCGGGCGGCGCGCCGGCAAGCGCTCCGGAGCCCGGCCCGGCCGCCCCCGGCCCTTGTCGAAAACCGGCCCGGGGGATATTCCCCGGGACCATGCCCGTGTCCGTCGAGTCCGGTACCACCCTGCCCTTCGATCGCTTCTGGCGCTGGCTCAAGCACCACGCCAACTGCATCGTCCGGGCGGGCACGGCCGACACCTGGCTGCTCGACCAGGAGGCCTTCCACTGGCACCTGGAGGAGGACGACCAGCGCAGCCCGGTGGTCCAGCTGGTCTGGGGCAAGCACACGGTGGGCGAGATGGTGCTCGACGTCCGCGACGTGCTCTTCGTCCAGGCCGTGCCCGACCCGGACGGCGGCGAGGGCCAGATCCTCTTCGAGCTCATGGGCGGCGCGGGCGAGCCCGGGCCCGTCTACCACTTCCTCCTGGCCCACGGCCTCGACGAGGAGCCGGAGAAGCCGGGGCTGAAGCACTGATCAGCCGCCCCGCTCCTCCGGCGGCCGCCGCGCCCGGAAGGCCCGCCACAGCAGCAGGTCGTAGGCGATCTTGAGCCCCCCGGAGACCAGGAAGGGCACGCCCGAGAGCGCCGCGCTGGCGTAGAGCGGCCCGGCCGCGAGCGGCGCCAGCGACGCGCCCACCGTCCGGGCGATGCCGGTGACCCCGGCGGCGGCGCTGCGCTCGGCCGGGTCCACCACCGCCATGGTGTAGGACTGGCGCGTCGGCACGTCCATCTGGGAGATGGAGAAGCGCAGCAGCAGCACGCCGGCGGCGAGCGGCAGGGCCGGCATCAGCGGGACCAGCAGCAGCAGCACGTTCGACGGCAGGTGGGTAAACACCATGGTGTTCACCAGGCCGAAGCGCCTCGCCAGCCAGCCGGCGGCCAGCGCCGAGAGGCCGGCCAGCAGGTTGGCGCCGAAGAGCAGCGCGCCGAGCCACTGCTCCTCCACCCCGAACCGCCGGTGGAACCACCAGGCGACGAAGCTCTGCAGCACGAAGCCGCCGGCGAAGGCGTCGAGCGCGAACAGGCCCGAGAGGCGCGCCACCACGCCGCGCGAGCGGGCGAGCCCCAGGTTCGGCGCCAGGAAGGCGGGCCGGCCGCCGTCGCGCGCCGCCGACTCGGCGCCGGGCGAGAGCCGGCCGAAGAGCAGGAAGAGCAGCCCGCCCAGGACCGCGTAGGCCAGCGCCACGTCCTGGTAGGCGGCGAGCGGCGCGACGCCGAGGCGCTGGAGCCCCGCCGCCATCCCGCCCCCCACCAGCGCGCCCAGGGCGGTGGCGAGCGAGCCGGCCAGCGCGTACCAGGCGAAGGCACGGGTGCGGGCGCCGTCGGGCAGCGCCTGCGACAGCGCCGCCTGCTCGATGGCCAGGAAGGGGCCGACCTCGTTGCCGGCCGGGCTGATGATGCCGGCGGTGGCGGCCGCGAGGAGCAGCCAGAAGCTCCGCGTCCCGGCGAAGATCAGCCCGGCGAGCAGCATCATCGCCGCCCCGAGCCGCAGCATGGCGCGGCGCCCGGCCCGGTCGGCGCGGGTGGTGATCCAGAGCGAGAGGACGGCGTCGCCGGCCAGGGTCAGCGTGAAGAGGAGGCCGATGCGCTCGCTGGAGAGGCCGGCGGCGGCGAGGTGCAGCGCCAGCACCACCGAGAGCAGGCCGTAGGCGAAGAGCCGGACCGAGCGGGTGAGGAAGAGCAGCGCGACGTCGCGGCGCGCGGGGAGCACGCCGCATTCTGGCACGGCGCCGGGGCGCCGCCGCTCCCCGGGCGGGGCGGCGGGCGGCGCGGGCCGGTTGAACCGGCGCCGGTTCCGGCTACCCTCGGCGCATGGCCCGTGCTCCCCGGAAGGCGCTGCCCCACCCGAGCCGCGGCGCCGCGCCCGCGCGCCGCCCGCCTCCCGACCGCTGGAAGCCGCCGGCGCTGCGCCACCTCGTCGCCGTGGTCACCGGCGCGAGCCGCGGCGCCGGGCGCGGCATCGCCTGCGTGCTCGGCCAGTGCGGCGCCACCGTCTACGTCACCGGCCGGACCATGCGCGGCGAGACCGGCGTGGACGACCTCGGCGGCACGGTGGACGACACCGCCGACGAGGTGTCGCGGCGCGGCGGCACCGGCGTCGCGGTGCGCGTGGACCACGGCGTGGACCGGGAGGTCGAGGCGCTCTTCGCCCGGGTGCGGCGCGAGCAGGGGCGGCTCGACCTGCTGGTGTGCAACGCCTGGTCGGGCTACGAGCACTACTTCGGCACCACCTTCGACGACGGCACCCGCTTCGCCGCGCCCTTCTGGGAGCAGAGCCTGCGCCGCTGGGACGGGATGATGACCGGCGGGCTGCGCTCGCAGCTCGCCACCGCCTTCTTCGGCGTGCCGCTGATGCTGCGGCGCGGCCGGGGGCTGGTGGTCCTCACCGCCGCCGGCGACCGGGGCCGCTACCTCGGCAGCCTCTTCTACGACGTCGCCAAGAACGGCGTCTCCCGGGCGGCGATGGGGATGGCCCGCGAGTTGCTCCCCCGCGGCGTCGCCGCGCTGGCGGTGACGCCGGGCTTCATGCGGACCGAGCGGGTGATGGCGGCGCACGCCCGCGCCCCCTTCGACCTCTCGGAGACCGAGTCCCCCGAGTACGTGGGGCGCGCGGTGGCCATGCTGGCGGCGGACCCGAAGGTGATCGGCCGCACCGGCTCGACCTGGGCGGTGGGCGACCTGGCCCGGCTCTACCGCTTCACCGACGTGGACGGCCGCCGGGTGCCGCCCTTCCGGATCCCGGACGAGGGGTGACCGGGCGCGGCGGCCCCGGCCCAGCCGGGACGGGGCGCGGCGGCCGGCCCGGCGCGCCCCGTGGCCGCCGTCAGGGGAGCCTGCTATGGGAGCCTCCCTCCCTCGCGGCGCCCGCGGGCCATGGCCGACTTCACCCACCTCCACCTGCACACCCTCTACTCGCTCCTCGACGGCGCCATCCGCATCAAGGACCTGCTCGCCACGGTCCAGGCCAAGGGGATGACGTCGGTGGCGGTCACCGACCACGGCAACCTCTTCGGCGCGCTGGACTTCTACCAGCAGGCGAGGAAGGCCGGGGTGAAGCCCATCCTGGGGATGGAGGCCTACGTCGCCGGGGAGAAGGGGCGCAAGGACCGCTCCGAGCGCGTCAGCCGCCACCTCATCCTCCTCGCCCGGAACGCCGAGGGCTGGGCCAACCTCCGCTACCTCTCCTCGATGGCCTTCACCGAGGGCTTCTACTACGACCCGCGCATCGACAAGGGGCTGCTCCGCGAGCACTCCCGGGGCCTCATCGGCCTGACCGCCTGCCTGGGCGGCGAGGTGCCGCGGCTGGCGCGCCAGGGGGACATGGATGGCGCCCGCCGCGCCGCCCGCGAGTACCGGGACATCTTCGAGCCGGGCGCCTTCTTCCTGGAGGTCCAGTCCAACGGGATGCAGGACCAGCTCGACGTGAACCAGAAGCTGGCCGAGCTCTCCGAGGCGGAGGGCATCCCGCTGGTCGCCACCGCCGACGCCCACTACGTGAAGCGGGAGGAGGCGCGGGCCCACGACGTCCTGATGTGCATCGCCTCGGGCAAGACCTTCTCCGACCCGAAGCGCATCCGCCACGACACCGACGGCCTCTTCGTGGCCGGGCCCGACGAGATGGCGGCGGCGCTCCCCGGCTTCCCCGAGGCGATCGCCAACACCCAGCGCATCGCCGCGAGCTGCGACGTCGAGCTGGAGATCGGCAAGACCCACCTCCCCGCCTTCCAGCTCCCCGAGGGCTTCGGGGCCGACGACTACATCGCCAAGCTGGCGCGGGAGGGGCTGGACCGGCGCTTCCGGGAGATCGAGGGGAGGTACCCCCACGACCGGGACGGCTACCGGCAGCGGCTGGAGCTGGAGCTGTCGGTCATCCGGAAGATGGAATTCTCCGGCTACTTCCTCATCGTCCAGGACTTCATCAACTGGGCCAAGGCGCGGGACATCCCGGTGGGGCCGGGCCGCGGCTCGGGCGCCGGCTCCATCGTCGCCTGGTCGCTGCGCATCACCGACCTCGACCCCATCCGCTGGAACCTGCTCTTCGAGCGCTTCCTGAACCCGGAGCGGGTCTCGATGCCCGACTTCGACGTGGACTTCTGCCAGAACCGGCGCGACGAGGTGATCAAGTACGTCGCCGGCAAGTACGGGCAGGACCACGTCGGGCAGATCATCACCTTCGGCTCGCTCAAGGCCCGCTCGGTGATCCGCGACGTGGTGCGGGTGATGGGGCTCCCCTTCGCCGAGGGGGACCGCATCGCCAAGCTGGTCCCCGAGCCGGTGCAGGGCAAGACCCCGCCGCTGAAGGAGTGCCTGGAGAAGGAGCCGCGGCTCCAGGCGCTCTGGTCCGACCCGCAGGTGGTCCAGTCCTTCGTGGACGGCGCCGGGAAGCAGCAGCGGATCACCACCCGCGACATCCTCGACATCGCCATGAGCCTGGAGGGGCTGAACCGCCAGGCCGGCCTCCACGCCGCCGGCGTGGTCATCGCCGAGAAGCCGCTCTGGGAGCACGTGCCGGTCTACATGGACGACGAGTCCGGCACCCTGGTGAGCCAGTTCGCCAAGGACGACGCCGAGAAGGCCGGCCTGGTGAAGTTCGACTTCCTGGGCCTGAAGACGCTCACCGTCATCGACGACGCCATCCGGCTGGTGCGCGCCAACCACCCGGAGCGCGAGGGGCTCGCCGCCGCCGACATCCCCATCGACGACCCGGCGGTCTACGAGCTCATCGGGCGCGGCGACACCGCCGGCGTCTTCCAGATGGAGTCGCAGGGCTTCACCGAGATGGTGACGCGGATGAAGCCGTCCCACTTCGAGGACGTGATCGCCGCCGGCGCCCTGTACCGCCCGGGCGCCCTGGGCCAGAAGCTCGACGACGGCCGCTCGATGGTGGACGCCTTCATCGACCGCAAGCACGGCCGGGAGCAGGTCGTCTACGACCACCCGGCCCTGAAGGCGGTGCTGGAGGGCACCTACGGGGTCATCGTCTACCAGGAGCAGGTGATGCAGATCTCGCAGGTCCTGGCCGGCTACAGCCTGGGCCGCGCCGACCTGCTCCGCCGCGCCATGGGGAAGAAGAAGGCCGAGGAGATGGCCAAGGAGCGCGTCGGCTTCGTCGGGGGCGCGGTGGCCCGCGGGGTGGACGCCAAGGTCGCCGACGGCATCTTCAGCCTGATGGAGAAGTTCGCCGACTACGGCTTCAACAAGAGCCACTCGGCGGCCTACGGCCTGCTCACCGTCCAGACCGCCTGGCTCAAGGCCCACTACCCGGTCGAGTTCATGGCCGCGCTCATCTCCAGCGAGGCGGCCGACACCGACAAGGTGGTGGCCCACATCGCCGAGGCGCGCGGGACCGGCATCGAGGTGCTGCCGCCCGACGTGAACGAGTCGCGGCTCCAGTTCTCGGCGCTGCCGGCGCGGGCCGGCGAGGCGGGCAAGGGCCGGATCCGGTTCGGCCTCGGCGCGGTGCGCGGCGTCGGCGAGATGGCGGTGGAGGCCATCCTCGCGGCGCGGGGCGAGCAGGGGCCCTTCGCCGGCCTCTTCGACTTCTGCGCCCGCATCGACGGCCGCAAGGTGAACAAGAAGGTGGTCGAGGCGCTGGTGAAGAGCGGCGCCTTCGACTTCGAGGGCGTGCCGCGCTGGCAGCTGCTCGCCGGCATCGACGCGGCGCTGGCGGCGGGATCGTCGGCGCAGGCCGACCGGCTCTCCGGCCAGTCGAGCCTGTTCGGGGCGCTGCCCGCGGCCGCGGCGGCGCCGCGCTACCCGCGGGCCGGCGACACGGTGGGCGAGCTGGTGGTCGAGGAGTGGCCCGAGCGCGTCCGGCTGGCCTTCGAGAAGGAGGCGCTGGGCTTCTACATCACCGGCCACCCGCTGGCGGGCTACGAGAAGGAGGCGCGCCGCTACGCCTCGGCCACCTGCTCGCAGGTGCCGGGCAAGCGCGCCGGCGACAAGGTGGCGGTGGTCGGGGTGGTGGCGAGCCTCCGCGAGCGGATGAACAAGGAGAAGGGCACCCGCTTCGGCTTCTTCACCCTCGAGGACCTCACCGGGACCGCCGAGGTGATCTGCTGGGCGGGCCGCGCCGCCCAGGGCAACCGCCCGGCGCAGAAGGGGTGGGCCGACTGGGAGGGGCTGGTGAAGGCGGACGAGCCGCTCCTGGTGCACGGCGAGGTCCGGATCGACACCCGCGACGAGGAGCACCCCAAGCGCGAGATCATCGCCGCCGAGATCGAGCCGCTCTCCGCCGTGCGCCGGCAGAAGACCAGCGAGGTGGCGCTGCGGATCGACGCCGATCACCTCACCGCCGACCGGGCCGGGTCGCTGAAGGCGCTGGTCGGCCGGCACCCGGGGAGCTGCGTCGTGACCGTCCGCGCGGTGATCCCGGCCGAGAGCGAGACCACCCTCCGGCTTGCCGCGAAGGTGGCCCCGGGCGACGAGCTGATCGAGTCCGCCCGCCGGCTCGGCTTCGAGGTCGAGCTGCGATAGCGGCCGGGACCCGGTCTCCCGGGGAGCGCTTCATCCCTCGGCCCCTGCCTGAGACACGACGTCTTGCGCATAGAATGCGCGCAAACATTTCTTTTCGGCAATGTGTTTTCGCCCGACAAATCAAGCGGTTGACGCGCTAGTCGCATTGCGTCACACCCTAACGCCTTGAACTATCGGGGGGTAAGCAGGATAATTTCGCACCCAACCGGAGCATCCATCATCGGTCAGCGCGGCGACCCAGGCTCCGGAGGTCGCCCCGCGCAAGCGGTGCACCAAGGCTTCTTCCACCACTCGCTGCACGCCCAACGGGGTCCGACATGATGCGCGCACAGATTCGCGCCTCGATGCCACGCGGGGCTTCCGCCTACTCCGACGTCGCCGGCTTCATCAAGTGCGATCGGCAGGCGGAGGAGCTGCTCCGCGACTTCTGGAACGACCTGGCCGACGGCGCCCAGCTCCCGCCCGAGCTGAAGGGGCTGGCCGACGGCGCCCAGGTCGGCACGCCGGGGGTCCGGCGCTCCCTGACCATGGAGCGCGGCGGCGAGCGGCTCCGCATCGAGGCCACCGCGGTGGGCAAGGGGAAGACCCAGCTCCACCTCTGGCGCGAGTTCCTGCAGCAGCCGCCGGTGATCGACGGCGAGCTGCCGCCCACCCCCCCGGCCGGTGACGGGCTCACCCAGCGGGAGCGGGAGGTGGCGCTGCTGGTGGCCGACGGGCTGCGCTCGCGCGAGGTGGCCGAGCGGCTGGGCATCGCCTCCCAGACGGTGAAGAGCCACCTGAAGACCATCTTCGACAAGCTCGGGGTGCGCAACCGCGTCGAGCTGGCCCGGCGGCTCGAGACGCATTGAAACGCGGGGCCGCGGGCGATACCTTCGGCCCCTCGATGGTCACCCTCGACGACGTCCGCGCCGCCCGGGAGCGCATCCGCGACCGCGTCTACCTGTCGCCCTGCGCCCGCAGCGAGACGCTCTCGCGCGCCACCGGCTGCCAGGCGTTCCTCAAGCTCGAGAACCTGCAGATGACGGGCGCCTACAAGGAGCGGGGCGCCCTCTCCCGCCTGGCGCTGCTCTCGCTCGAGGAGCGGGGACGCGGGCTCGTCGCCGCCTCCGCCGGCAACCACGCCCAGGCGGTCGCCTACCACGCCGGGCGGCTGGGCATCCCCGCCACCATCGTCATGCCCGAGGGCACGCCGCTCCTCAAGGTGGCCAACACCCGCAGCCACGGCGCCAAGGTGCTGATGGCCGGGACCAACTACGACGAGGCCTACGCCGAGGCGCGCCGGGTCGAGGCGGCCGAGGGGCTGACCTTCGTCCACCCCTTCGACGACCCGGCGGTCATCGCCGGCCAGGGCACGATCGGGCTGGAGATCCTCGAGCAGGTCCCGGCGGCCGACGCCGTGCTGGTGCCGGTGGGCGGCGGCGGGCTGGTGAGCGGCGTGGCGGTGGCGGTGAAGGCGCTGCGCCCCCGGACGAAGGTGATCGGCGTCCAGGCCGAGGTGCTCTCCTCCATGCTGGCGTCGCTGGAGGAGGGCAAGCCGGTGACGCTCGAGCCGGCCAGCACGCTCGCCGACGGCATCGCCGTGAAGCGCCCGGGCGACCTCACCTTCGAGCACGTCCGGGCGCTGGTGGACGAGATCGTCACCGTCTCCGAGGAGGAGATCGCCAGCGCCATCCTCTACCTGCTGGAGCGGGAGAAGACGGTGGTGGAGGGGGCGGGCGCCGTCGGCGTGGCCGCGCTGATGAACCAGAAGGTGCGGCTCGAGGGGCAGCAGGTGGTCAGCGTCGTCTCCGGCGGCAACATCGACGTGAACGTCGTCGCCCGGGTCATCGAGCGCGGCCTGGTGCGCGACGGCCGCCTGGTGCGGATCGACGTGCTGCTGCTCGACAAGCCCGGCCAACTGGCCCGCGTCTCCCAGGTGATCGCCAGCCACAAGGCCAACGTCATCGAGGTGCACCACTCCCGCGCCTTCTCCGATCGCTTCGGCGACACGGTCCTGCAGCTCACCCTGGAGACCCGGGGCCGGGACCACGTCGAGGAGATCCTCCGGGCCCTGCGCGAGCGGGGCTACCAGGTCCGCCGCACCTCCTGAGAGGAGCCCGCATGCGCCGCCTCCCCACCCCCGTCTGGATCCTCATCGCCCTGGTGGTCGGCTTCGCCGCCGGGATCTACTACCGGCGCGTCTACGCCCCGACGGCCGAGGAGCGGATGCGGGACGCCGGCCACGACGTTCAGCAGGGCTTCGACAAGGCGCGCAAGCGGCTGTTCCAGTGACCGGCCCGGCCCCGGGACGCCGGCCGTCCCGGACGTCCGCGCCGGCGCGCCCTACGGCAGGACCGGCAGCGCCCGGCGGTCGCCGGCGGCGGCGCTCCGGTTCCACCGCGCCTCGCCGGCCGGCGCCTCGCCGTGGAAGGCCCAGCGCTCCGGCTCGGCGGTGGGCCGGGGCTCGAGCCCCTGGGCGCGGATCATCGCCACCACCTCGGAGGGCGCGGTGCCGGCGCTGGTCAGGTAGTTCCCGACCATGGTGCCGTCGGCGCCGGCCGCGAAGACCAGGTGCTGCCGGTCGCCGAGGTTCACCTCGCGTCCGCCCATGGCGAAGAGGTGCGCCGCCGGCATCATCAGGCGAAAGACGGCGATGGCGGCCAGGCACTCCTCCGCGGTGATGGCGTGGAGCCCGGCGAGCGGCGTCCCCGGCCGCGGGTCGAGGAAGTTCAGGGGGACGCAGTCGGGGTCGACCTCCCGCAGCGTCTCCGCCAGCTCGACGCGCTGCTCCGGGGTCTCGCCCATGCCCAGGATGCCCCCGCAGCACAGGTTCAGCCCCAGCTCCTTCGCCGCCCGCACGGTCTCGAGCTGCTCGTCGAAGGTGTGGGTGGAGCAGACGTTCCCGAAGTGGCTGCGGGCCGATTCCAGATTATGGTGGAAGCTCTGGAGGCCGGCGGCCTTCAGGCGCGCCAGCTCCGGCTTGCGCATCAGCCCCAGCGAGGCGCAGCGCATCACCGTGCTCTCCTCGGCGACGAGGCGCAGCGCCTCCTCCAGGCGGCGCAGGTCGGCCTCGCGGGCCAGCCGGGTGCCGCTGGTCACCACCGAGAACTCGCGCGCGCCGGCCGCCTCGGCCGCGCGGGCGTGGTCGGCGATCTCGCGCGGCTCCCGCATCGCGTACACCGGCGCGCCGGTCCCCTCGAAGCGGGCCGACTGGGAGCAGAAGGCGCAGTCCTCGGCGCAGTCGCCGCTCCGGGCGTTGGTGATGCCGCAGAGCGACACCTGGTTGCCGTGGACCGCCTGGCGCACCGCCCGGGCCCGGCCCATGAGGACCGCCAGCTCCGGCTCGGTGGTGCAGCGGATGAGGCGGCGCGCCTCGTCGGAGGAGATGGGCTCGATGCCAGGGGGGAGGCTCCGGGGGGCGGTGGACATGGGGGGCGACCTTAGCAGCCCGGTCGAACTCGTCAACCCGGTGCCGGGCACCAGGTTGACGGGTGCGCGCGCGAACGTAACCCCACGTGACGACGTTCGTTTGGGCCTCCGCGACCGGCGGCGAGGACCGCGCCGAGTGCCCGCGGTCGCCGCCGGGCCGGCCCGTCAGACGGTGCGGCTATGGTCGCCGCCGTGTCGAAGGTCGCCACCCGCCCCCGCACCGTCTTCGCCTGCGCCGAGTGCGGCCACGCCTCGCCCAAGTGGCTCGGCCAGTGCCCCGCCTGCCGCCGGTGGAACACGCTGCACGAGGAGGTGCAGGCCCCCGAGCCGCGCGGCGCGCCGCGGGGCTTCGCGGCGGCGCCGGGCTCGACGAGGCCCTTGCCGCTGCGCGAGGTCGAGGCCAGCGAGGAGGCGCGGCTCCGGACCGGCGTCGGCGAGCTGGACCGGGTGCTGGGCGGCGGGGTGGTGCCGGGCGGGCTCATGCTGCTCGGCGGCGACCCGGGCATCGGCAAGTCCACGCTGCTGCTCGCGGCGCTCGACCGGCTGGCGGGCGCGGTGGGCGACCGGCCGGTGCTCTACGTCTCGGGCGAGGAGTCGGCGCGGCAGGTGAAGCTGCGCGCCGACCGGCTGGGCGCAGCCGCCCCGAACCTCCAGCTCCTCGCCGAGACCGACGCGACGCGCGTGCTCCACGCCGCCGGGCAGCTCCGGCCGGCGGTGCTGGCGGTGGACTCGATCCAGACCCAGTACCTCCCGGAGCTGCAGTCGGCCCCGGGGACGGTGACCCAGATCCGCGAGGTGGCGGCCCGGCTCATGGCCTTCGCCAAGACCACCGAGACGCCGGTGTTCCTGGTGGGCCACGTCACCAAGGACGGCGCCATCGCCGGGCCCCGGGTGCTCGAGCACATGGTGGACACGGTGCTCTACTTCGAGGGCGGCGGCGCCCACCCCTACCGCGTGCTGCGGGCCCACAAGAACCGCTTCGGCTCCGCCAGCGAGATCGGCGTCTTCGAGATGAAGTCGGGGGGCCTGGTCGAGGTGCCGAACCCCTCGGCCCTCTTCCTCTCCGAGCGGCCGGCCGGGGCCCCGGGCAGCGCGGTCGCGGCGGCGCTCTCCGGCACCCGCACCGTGCTGGTGGAGGTGCAGGCGCTGGTGGCCCCCACCGGCTTCGGGACGCCGCGCCGCACCGCGCTCGGCCTCGACGGCAACCGGGTGGCGCTGCTGGCCGCGGTGCTGGAGAAGAAGGTGGGGCTCGACATCCTGGGCTGCGACCTCTTCGTCAACGTCGCCGGGGGGCTGGCCCTCGACGACCCGGCGGCCGACCTCGCCTGCGTGGCGGCGCTGGCCTCGAGCTTCCGCGACAAGGCCATCGAGCAGCGCACCCTGGTGGTCGGCGAGGTGGGACTGGCCGGCGAGGTCCGGGCGGTGGCCCAGGCCGAGGGCCGCCTGGCCGAGGCGGCGCGCCTGGGCTTCACCCGGGCGCTCCTGCCGGCCGGCAGCGCGCGCCACCTCCGGGCCCCGGCGGGGCTCGAGGTGGTGGGCGTGGAGACGGTGGCGGAGACCCTCGACCGGCTCTTCTGAGGAAGGGGAGCCGGACGGGCCCGGTCCCGCCGGGCGCCCCCGCCCGGCGCCTAGGCGAGCTCCACCGCGCGCCGCCAGCGGGCCAGGTGCGCCTCGCGCTCCCCGGCCGCCATGCGCGGGGAGAAGCGCCGGTCGACGCGGAAGGCCTCGCGGATGGCGTCGCGGCTCGACCAGAAGCCGGTGGCAAGCCCCGCCAGGAAGGCGGCCCCCAGCGCGGTGGTCTCGATCATCCGCGGCCGCTCCACCGGCACGCCCAGCAGGTCGGCCTGGAACTGCATGAGGAGGCCGTTCTGCGTGGCCCCGCCGTCCACCCGGAAGGCGTGCAGCTCCACGCCCGAGTCGGCGCGCATCGCCGCCGCCAGCTCCTGGACCTGGAAGGCGATGCCCTCCAGCGTGGCCCGGGCCAGGTGGGCCGCGGTGGTGCCGCGGTCGATGCCCCGGATCAAGCCGCGCGCGGCCGGGCGCCAGTGGGGAGCGCCCAGGCCGGCCAGCGCCGGGACGAAGACCACGCCGCCCGAGTCCTTCACCTTCCGCGCCAGCGCCTCGACCTCGGAGGCCTTGCGGATGATCCCCAGGCCGTCGCGCAGCCACTGCACCGCCGCCCCGGCGATGAAGGCGCTCCCCTCCAGCGCGTAGGTGGTCTCGCCGCCGATGCGCCAGGCCACGGTGGAGAGCAGCCCGTTGCGCGACGGCACCGGGCTCGCCCCGACGTTCTGGAGGATGAAGGCGCCGGTGCCGTAGGTGCACTTGGCGTCGCCGGGCGCGAAGCAGGCCTGGCCGAAGAGCGCCGCCTGCTGGTCGCCGGCGATCCCCGCCACCGGGATGCCGTCGGGGAGGCCGGGCACGCCGCGGGTGGTCCCCACCACCTCGGAGGAGCCGCAGATGCGCGGCAGCAGCGCCGCCGGCACCCCGAAGAGGCCGAGCATCTCCGGGTCCCAGGCGAGCGTGGCCAGGTCCATGAGCAGCGTGCGGCTGGCGTTGGAGGCGTCGGTGACGTGGGCGGCGCCGCCGGTGAGCCGCCAGGCCAGGAAGGTGTCGATGGTGCCGAAGGCCAGGTCACCGCGCTCGGCGCGCTCCCGCACCCCCTTCACGTGGTCCAGCAGCCAGCGGATCTTGGTGGCCGAGAAGTAGGGGTCCAGCACCAGCCCGGTGCGGGCCCGCACCCGCTCCTCCTCCCCGGCGGCGCGCAGCGCGGCGCAGGCGTCGGCGGTGCGCCGGTCCTGCCAGACCACGGCGCGGTGGACCGGCCGGCCGCGCGCCCGGTCCCAGAGCGCGGTGGTCTCGCGCTGGTTGGTGATGCCGACCGCGGCGAGGGCGGTGCCCTTCACCTGGGCCCGGGCCAGCGCCCGGCCGATGGCCTTCACCGTCGAGCCCCAGATCTCCTCCAGGTCGTGCTCCACCTGGCCGGGGCGCGGGAAGTGCTGCGGGAATTCCAGGTTGACCTTGGCCTGGACCCGGAGCCGCCGGTCGATCACCAGCACGGTGGTGCCGGTGGTGCCCTGGTCGATGGCGAGGACGTGCGTGGCCATGGTCACCCTCCCCGGCCCGGGGCCGGGATGCTCGCGAGGAAGCGGGCCGCCTCGTCGGCGACCAGGTCCCGCTCCACGTCGATTCCCACCAGGTGGAAGCTGTCCGGGAGCACCAGCAGCCGCGCCGGCGCCGAGCCGATGCGGTCGGCGATGCGCCGCGCCCCGGAGAGCCGCACCGTGTGGTCGCGCGCGCCGGCGATCACCAGCGCGGGCGCCACCACCCCCGGCAGGATGCGGTCCACGTGCTCCGCCAGCTCCAGCAGCTGCCCCACCGCGGAGAGGGGGAGGGCCGCCATCGCCGGGTTGAGGCGGCGCATCTCCCCGTCGCGCAGGTCCGAGCCGCCCTTGGGCACCGGCGGCAGCAGGCGCCCCAGCGGCGTGCGGCGCGCCAGCCAGCCGGCCAGGGCGGGGAGGGCCGCCAGGCGCAGGGCCGGGGCGAGCAGCACCAGGCCGTCGACGCGCTCGGGCCGCTCCTGCGCCAGCGCCAGGGCCAGGAGGGCCCCCATGGAGCAGCCGGCCACGAAGGTGCGGCGGGCTCCCTGGAGCGCCTCCAGCTCGGCGCGGGCCTGCGCGAGCCAGTCGGCCCAGGTCACCCGTCCCAGCGCCGCCGCGGCGCCCCCGTGGCCGAGGAGCAGCGGGCCCCGGCAGCGCAGCCCCTGGGCGTGGAGGTGGTCGGCGAGCGCCCGGACCTCGAAGGGCGAGCCGCTCAGCCCGTGCAGCAGGAGCACCGCGTCCGGTCCGCCGGGCAGGTCGAAGGGGCGCCCCCGGAGGTCGGGGGGTTCGGGGCCGGGCTCGGGGCCGGGCGTCAGGATGGCCGCTCCCACCGTCGGTGCACGGCCCGATGATAGCCGACCCCGGCCCGCGGCGCGGCACCCCCTTCATCCCGGGGCCGGATTCGGGTATCGGTGCGCCATGAGCGACAAGCCCGCCGCACCGCAGCCGCCCGCCGTCCAGCTCCAGATCGAGATCGACCCGGCCACCGCCAACGGCGCCTTCATCAACATGGCGATGGTGAACCACACCGACACCGAGTTCACGCTGGACCTCATCTACCTGCAGCCGCAGGCGCCGCGGGCGGTGGTGCGCGCCCGGGCCATCACCACGCCCAAGCACATCAAGCGGCTCCTGCACGCGCTCCAGGAGAACATCGCCAAGTACGAGGCCCGCTTCGGCGCCATCGACCTGGGCGACGCCCCGAGCTTCCCCGCTCCGCCCTTCAACTAGCCGGGACGGTCCGCGCCGCGGCCCGGCGGCCCGGCGCCCGGCCCGAACGCCCGTCCAGTGCCGCGCTCCCCGGCCCCCGGGACGCGGCACGGGCCCTGCTCCGGTCCCGCGGTGCCGCGGCCGTCGCGGCCACACACCGGAGGAACCATGAGCGAGCCCACCCCGGGCAAGAAGCCCCTCGCCGTCTACGCCATCATCGAGCGCAAGGAGGGGCAGAAGCCGTACTGGATGAAGATCGGCGCGGCCTTCACCAACCGCGACGGCAGCATCTCGCTGCTGCTCGACGCCTACCCGGCCGGCGCCCACCGGCTGCAGGTCCGCGAGCAGCGCGAGTGGGACCGCCCCGCGGCGCCCACCGGCGCCAACGGATCCGCCGAGGCCCACTCCTGACGGCCCCCGGCCCCCGCCGCCTTGACACCCGCCGCCGCGAGGCGCTACGGGTGTCGGGCAGCATCGAGCCCGGAGGACAGGGAAGCCGGTCGAACGCCGGCGCGGTCCCGCCACTGTAGCCGGGGTGAAGCACCCGCAGCGCAGTCGTCACTGCCGCGCGCAGCCCGCGGTGGGAAGACGGCGGGTGCCGCGATGGAAGTCCATCGCACCCCGGGAGCCAGGAGACCTCCCTTCGGGCCTGCCGCATCACGCGGCACGCAGCGCCTGGCGCGTCCGAAGGAGACGCGGCGACGTGATCCGAAGGGGAACGGCCCTCGCGGGCCTCACCGTCCTGTGGCTCCTCGTCCCTCCGCGCCCCGCCGCGGCGGACGGCGAGCCGCCGGTGCCTCCGCTCATGACGCTCCCCGAGGTGGTGGTGATCCTGCCCCGGGCCGCTCCCTCCGACCCGACCTCGGCGGCCACCGTGGTCGAGGCGGGCCGCTTCGCCGGCGAGCCCAAGGACGTCGCCTCGCTGGTGGCGACCGCGCCGGGCGTGGCGGTCCAGGAGTACGGCGGCCTCGGCCAGCTCGCCACCGTCTCGGTCCGCGGCGCCGCCGCCGACGGCGTGAAGGTGCTGCTCGACGGCCTGCCGCTCGACACCGCCGCCGGCGGGGGCGTGGACCTCTCCAGCATCCCCCGCGGCTGGGTCGATCGCATCGAGATCGTGCGCGGCGCCGAGGGGGCCCGCTACGGCGCCGGCGCGCTGGGCGGCGTGGTCAACGTGATCACCCGGCAGGCCGCGGCCGGCGACTGGTCGGCGCGCCTCTCCGGCGGCTCCTTCGGCAGCTACTCGGCCGCCGCCGACACCGGCTTCGGCGGCGCGGGCTGGGGCAGCCTCCTCGCCGCCAGCCTCGACGGCACCGGGGGCGGGTTCCCCTACCGGTGGAACACCCTGCCCTCGCTCCCCACGCCGGCGTGGGACGAGCGGGTGCGCGCCAACAACGCCTCGCGCTCCGGCGGGCTGCTCGCCAAGGGGTGGGCCCGCGCCGGGGCGGGACGCCTCGACTGGCTGGCGCTCCTCTCGGAGACCGACCGGGGGCTGGCGGGCCCGCCCGCCGACCTGACGCCGGACGACTCGATGCGCGAGCGGCGCGCCCTGGCGGCGGTCCGCTACGGCCGGGCGCTGGCGCGGGGGCTGGAGCTGACGGCGGGCGCCGACGGCCGCGTCGAGGGGCTCGACGCCACCCAGGCCGCGCTGGGCGGCACCGACCGCCAGCTGGACCTCGCCGGGACCGGCCGCGCCGAGCTGCGCTGGGACGCCGGGCCCCACCTGGTGCTGGCCGGGCTCTCCGCCGGGGCCGAGCGGCTGTCGGCCGGCGGGCTGGGGGGCGCGCGGAGCCGCGCCAGCGGCGCCGCCTGGGCCGGCGACGAGCTGCTGCTCCTCGACGGGCGGCTGCGGCTCTCCCCGGCGGTGCGGGGCGAGTCGCTTGGCCGCTTCGCCGGGCTCTCCGGGAAGCTCGGCGCCTCCGCCGGCCTCTGGGGACCGCTCGCGCTGCGGGCCAGCGCCGGCCGGACCTGGCGCGCCCCCAGCTTCGGGGAGCTCTTCCTGGAGCAGGGGCCGCTCAAGCCCAACCCCGATCTCCGGCCCGAGCAGGCGCTCTCGGCGGACGCGGCGCTCCGGCTCGACGGCCGGCTCGGGCTCGCCAGCCTCGGCGTCTTCGGTTCCCTGTACGACGACCTCATCGTCTACGTGCCGGCCAGCGTCGACCGGGTGAAGCCGGTGAACCAGGCCCGCGCCTGGGTCCGCGGGCTGGAGGCGGAGGCGGCCACGGCGCCGCTCGGCCCGGCCGGCCTCACCGCGCAGCTCTCCTGGACCTGGCTGCGGGCCGAGACCCTGCGCGGCGCCCCCGAGGAGCTGCACCGGGACGTCCCCCACCGCGCCCGCCAGCGGCTCTTCGCGCGGCTGGGCGTGGCGCCGGGCGCCTGGGAGCTGCACGCCGAGGTCCACTACGTGGGCCGCCAGTGGCTGGACCCCCGCAACCAGACCGCCGTCCCGGCGGCGCTGGCCTTCCACGCCGGCGGAGGGGTCCGCCTCTGGCGCCGGCCGGAGCTGTGGCTCCAGGTGGACGCCCGGAACCTCGCCGACGACAGGACCTTGCAGAACGGCTTCGGATACCCGCTGCCCGGACGGTCGTGGACGGTGACGCTCCGGGCGAACTCGCAAACGACAGGAGGACGATGATGACGAAGGGGAGCTGGATGCTCGCGGTGGTGGTGGTGGCGGCGGCGGCCCTGGCGGCGCTCCCGGGTTGCCGGACCGAGGTGATCTGCCCGGCGGGCCAGACGGCCTGCGGCGAGAGCTGCCGGTCCTTCCAGACCGACCCGGCGAACTGCGGGGCCTGCGGCCACACCTGCGCCGCGGGCGAGGTCTGCAGCGCGGGGAGCTGCTCCCTGTGCGCGGCCTCCTGCACCAGCGCGCGCGGCTGCGTGAACGAGGTGTGCCTGCCGGACCTGGAGGTGGCCTGCTACGCCTCCGGCGCCGTCCAGGCGCTGGCCGGGGACCTCTCCCCCGTCGGGCCGCCCCGCGCCGTGGACGGCGGCCCGGTGGCCCTGGCGCCGCTCGACGGCCGGACCTGGGTGGCCCACTCCTACCCGAGCCCGACGATCCGCTCCGTCGACCTCGCCGGCGCGGTGAGCCCGTCGCTCCCGCTCGGCGGCGGCGATCTGGAGATGGTCCGCGCCCACGCCGGCGCCTACGGCCGGCCCGGCGCCCTGCTCTACGTCTCCGACGTCACCCCGAGCACGCTGGTGGTGGTGGACCCGGCGGCGGCCCTCGCCGGCGCGGCCGGGGCGGTGGTGGACGAGGTGGACCTGCACCGCGTCGCCGGCAACGGCGAGAACCCGAAGGGCATCGCCTTCGCCGGCGGCAAGGCCTACGTGGCCCTGTACGGCGACGCCTTCCTCGGCGACTACGCCCACGGTCAGGCCGTCTCGGTGGTGCAGCTCCCGACCGCGGCCTGCGCGACCCCGCCCTGCGCCACGGTGCTGAAGACCATCTCGCTCCAGGGCGTCCCCGGGGCCGCCGACGCCCCGGGCCTGCCCTTCCCCTCGGGCGCCGTGGCGGTGGGGAGCAGCGTCTACGTCACCCTCGCGAACCTCAAGCTGGGCGGCGGCTACTACGGCACGCCGGCCGGCCCGGGGAAGCTCCTGGTCGTCGACACCGCCGCCGGCGACGCCCTCTCGGTGGTGCAGCTGCCCGGCTGCGAGAACCCGGGCGCGATCGCCGCCGCCGGTACGCGGCTCTGGATCGCCTGCGGCGGCACCGGCGCCGCGATGCCGGTGGACCTCTCCGGTCCGGTCCCGGTGCCGGCCGCCCCGGTCGCCACCGGCGTGACGTCCGGAGGGATCGCCATCTGCAACGGGATGGGGTACGTCACCGACCAATGGTCCGGGACCGTGGTGCGCTTCGATCCGGCGGGTGCCCTGCCGAACCTCACCATGCCCGGGGTCTGCCCGGTCTACCCGCCGGGCACCGGCTTCGCCTGGGCCGCCGACGTGGCGTGCGCGCCCTAGCCGCCGCCCTCGCGCTGCTCCTCCCTCCGGCCCTGGCGGTCGCCCAGGGCGGCGGGAGGCGCGCGCCCGAGTGGCTGGGGCCGCCGGCGCCGGCGGTCCCTCGCCGGGTGGTCTCGCTCGCCCCCAGCCTCACCGACACCGTGGTGGCGCTGGGCCTCGCCTCGCGCCTCGTCGGCGTCACCCGCTACGACGACGCGCCGGCGGTGGCGGGCCTGCCGCGGGTCGGCGGCTTCATCGACCCGTCGCCGGAGGCGGTCCTCGCGCTGAAGCCCGACCTCGTCCTCTGGCTCACCGACGGCGGCGCCTACCCGGCGGTCCGGCAGATCGCCGCCCTGGGCATCCCGGTGCGCGCCATCCCGGTGGTGAGCGTCGCCGACACCCTGGCGGCGGCGCGGCTGGTGGGTGCGGCGCTGGGAGACGCGCCGGCCGGGGAGCGGCTGGCGGCGGCGCTCCAGGCCGCGGTGGATCGGGCCCGCGCCGGCACCGCGGGGCTGCGCCGGGTGCGGGTGCTCTTCCTGGTGGGGCGCGAGCCGCTGGTGGCCGCCGGTCCGGGGAGCTACCCCGACGAGCTGCTGCGCATCGCCGGCGGCGAGAACGTCGTCCAGGGCACGCGGCCCTGGCCGGTCTTCCCGCTGGAGCGCGCCGTGGCGCTCGACCCGGAGCTGGTGGTGGACGCGGCGGTGAACGAGCCGGCGGCCGGGCTGGCGCGGCTCGACGCCATCCCGGCGGTGCGGCGGGGCGCGGTCCACCGCGCGCCGAACGACGACATGCTGCGCCCCGGCCCGAAGCTGCTGCCGGCGCTCGCGGAGCTGGTGGCCGCGCTGCACCCGGCCGCGCCCGGGACCGGGGGCGCCCCGGGGACCCGGCCGGCCGGCGGGGGGCGGGCGCGGTGAGGCCGG
>JAKAEO010000237.1 GCA_021818285.1 Myxococcales bacterium | reverse complement strand
TGTGCTGGCTCACGTCGATCACCACCACCAGCGCCGTCCCCGGCGCGGCGCCGCCGCCGCCGCCGCCGACCGAGGCCGTGCCGGCCAGCGCCACGCCGCCGGGCGGGGAGGCCACCAGCGCCCCGGGGAGCGGCAGGTCCAGCTGCACGCCGATGGCGGCGCCGCCCGGGAGCGTGCCGGTCGCGGCGGCGCGCGCGGTCGCCGTGGGGGCGGAGGAGCGCGCTCCGGGGCTCCCGCAGGCCGCGGCTCCCGCCAGGGCCAGGAGGACGGCCAGCCAGCGGACTGCGTGTCCCCGGACGTCTCGAAGCATGTCGTGCCCCCTTCACCCCGCGTGCCGGGGCGAACGATGCGTGTGGCCTCCGGCGTCCACGCAGGGTGGATGTCCGGACCTGTGGACGGGGAGCGTACCGCGGCGGACATGGGAGGGCGAGGCCGCGGTTCAACGACATCCGGTTGGGTCCCGATCTCCCACCGTGTCCCACCTTCCGCGGGCGGCGTGGCCGGAGGGACGCGGGGGACGGAATCGGCTGCGCGCGTGGGAGGTTGCACCGGCGTGTCCCCGGCACGGGGGATGCTCTTGCCCCCGGTGCCGGGACGGGCTAGACCGCCCGGCAGCCTCCCGGACCCGAGGATCATGGACCCGTCTCCCGCCCCCTCCGCGCCGAGCCGCTGGCGCTGGCCGCCCACCTGGCGCCCGCCGCCGTCCTGGCGCCTGCCGCCCCGGTGGCGCCGGCCGCTGCCGCTCGCCGCCGCGGCGGCCGCCGCGGCCGCCCTGGTCCTCGGGTCGCTGCTCCTCGCCTGGACGCGGGAGCTGCCGCACTTCGGCGACCTCCGCGACTACCGCCCGCTCATCGCCACCCGGGTCTTCGGGGCGGACGGCAGCGAGGTCTTCTCCTTCGCGCGGGAGCGCCGCACGGTGGTGCCCTTCGCCGAGATCCCCGACGTGATGAAGAAGGCGGCGCTGGCCGCGGAGGACGCCCACTTCTACGAGCACCAGGGGCTCGACTGGGTGGCCATCGCCCGCTGCGCCGTCAAGGGCGTCCTGCGCGGCCGCATCGCCTGCGGCGGCTCCACCATCACCCAGCAGGTGGTGAAGACCTTCCTCCTGCCCACCGAGGGGCGGGTGAAGCGCAAGGTGAAGGAGCTGTTCCTGGCGCCGCGCCTGGAGCGCCGCCTCTCCAAGGACGAGATCCTCTACCTGTACCTGAACCAGATCTACTTCGGCCACCTGCGCTACGGCGTCGAGGAGGCGGCCCGCTTCTACTTCGGCAAGTCGATCCGCGACGTCACCGTGGGCGAGGCGGCGATGCTGGCCGGCCTGGTGCAGTCCCCCATGCGCCTCTCCCCGGTGCGCCACCCCGAGGCCGCCAAGCGGCGGCAGACCTACGTCCTGCGGCGGATGGCGGAGAACGGCTTCATCTCCTCGGCGGTGGCCGAGGAGGAGGTGGCGCGCCCCATCGCCGTGGTGAGCCAGCCCGACGACCCGCCGGGCGCCTGGTACGCCGAGGCGGTGCGCCGCTACCTCGACGAGCGCTACGGCGCCGACCGGGTCGAGACCGACGGGCTGGTGGTGGACGTGGCCATGGACCCGGCCATGCAGCGCGCCGCCGAGGACGCGCTCGGCGCCCAGCTCCGCGCCGTGGACCGGCGCCACGGCTGGCGCGGGCCGCTGCAGCGGCTCGACGCGGCCCAGCTGGCGCAGGCCATGCCCCTGTGGCGCGAGCGGCTCTCGGCGGTGCGGCCGCGGCCGGGCGAGGTGCTGGTCTGGGACCTCACCCGGGTCGCCGGCGACGAGATCGACGGCGGCGAGGAGAAGGAGGAGGACATCCGGCGCATGGCGCGGGTGCGGCGGCTCGAGCCGGAGCGGATCTACGCCGCCCTGGTGACGGAGGTGACCGACCGCCAGGCCACCGTGGACATGGGCGGGGCCCGCGGCACCTTCCCCCTCGCCGAGACCACCTGGGCCCGGAAGTGGAACCCCACCAGCGCCACCGCCACGCCGCGCCGGATGCGGGACGTGGTGGTCCCGGGCGACGTGGTGCTGGTGCGGGCGCTCCCCGGCAAGGTCGCGCCGGCGGCCCGCGCGCTGGCCGGCAAGCCGGTCCCGGTGGCGCTGGAGCAGCTGCCCCGGGTCCAGGGGGCGCTGGTGGCCATCGACCCGGTCACCCGCGGGGTGCGGGCGATGGTCGGCGGCTACGACTTCCAGACCTCCCAGTTCAACCGGGCGCTCCAGGCGAAGCGCCAGCCGGGCAGCGCCTTCAAGCCGTTCGTCTGGGGCGCCGCCATCGAGTCGCGCCGCTTCACCCCGGCCAGCGTGGTCTACGACACCCCCGACGTCTACCGCGACCCCTGGACCGGCAAGGACTGGAAGCCGCAGAACTTCGAGCGCAACGAGTACGACGGGGCGATGCTGCTCACCCAGGCGCTGGCCCACTCCAAGAACACCGTCTCGGCGAAGCTGGTGGACACCATGGGGGTGGACGCCGTCCGGGCCTTCGCGCGCCGGGCCGGCATCGAGAGCGAGATGCCCCCGAGCCTCTCGCTGGCGCTCGGCACCGGCGAGGTCTCGCCGCTGGAGCTGGTGAACGCCTACGCCACCATCGCCTCGGGCGGGACCCTGGCCCAGCCGGTGATGGTGCTGCGGGTGCGCGACCGGAACGGCGAGACGCTGGAGGAGCACATCCCCGAGATCCCGCCGCCCGAGGTCGCGCCCATCGCGCCGGCCTCGCTGGTGGCCCCCTCCGACGCCGGCGCGACCTCCGTCGCCGCCCTGGACCCGGCGGCGGCCCCGCCGCAGACGGCGCCGGTCCCGGAGCCGCCCCCCGCCACCGGCATGCGCCCCGACGTGGCCTACGTCCTCACCTCGATGATGCGCGGCGTGATCGACTACGGCACCGGGCAGGCGGCGCAGGCCCTGGGCCGGCCGGCCGCCGCCAAGACCGGCACCGCCCAGGACCACCGCGACGCCTGGTTCGTCGGCTTCACGCCGGAGCTGGTGGCCGGCGCCTGGGTGGGCTTCGACTCGCACGATCCCATGGGAAAGGGCGAGACCGGCGCCGGCGCCGCCCTCCCCGCCTGGCTGGGCTTCATGCAGGCGGCCCTGGCCGGGAAGCCGCCGGCCTCCTTCCCGGTGCCGCCCGGCGTGGAGTTCGCGCGGATCGACCCCCACACCGGCCTGCTGGCCCCCGACGCCGCCTCGCCCGACGAGGCCCCCTTCATGGCCTTCCTGGCCGGCACCGCCCCGACCCGCAGCAGCGCCGACCGCCCGCCGCCCGGCTCGGCGCCGCAGACCTTCTTCCAGGACGATCGCTGAGCGGGGACCGGTGGCCGCCCCACCCGCGCCACGGCATCCCCCGGCGGCGGCCCGGGCCGTCTAGAATCCCCCCCGTGCTCCCCCGCCCCCTCGCCCCGGCGCTGCTCGCGGCGCTGCTCCTCTCGGCGCCCGGCGCGGCGCCCGCCGCCGAGGGCGGGGCGCTCGGCCAGGCCGCCGACGAGCTGGCCGCCCGCATCGCCGAGGGGACCGCGCCCGACCGGGTGGCCATCGCCGCCACCGCCCCGGGGGCCGAGGGGCTCGCCGAGCCCTTCGCCGCGGCGCTGGCGGGCGCCCTCTCGCGGCGGGGCTTCGCGCCGCTGCCCCTGCGCGGCCGCGAGTCCCCGGAGGCTGCGGCCCGCGGCGCCGGCGCCGACCGGCTGGCCCGGGTCCGCGTCGCGCTCTCGGCGGGCGGCCGGGAGCTGGCGGCGACGGCCGAGCTCATGTCGGCCCGCGAGAACTTCTTCCTCCAGCGCTCGCCGGACGCCGCGCCCGTCCGGCTGCTGGCGGTGGCCGTCCCGGCCGACGCCGTGGTCCAGACGCTGGCGCGTCCCGCCGGGCCGACCCGGCTGGCCGCGCCCGCCCTGGTCCCGCTCTTCTCGGTGCCGGAGCGGGTGGTGGCCCTGGCCGTGCTGCCTGCCGGCGACAGCGCCGCGGTGCTGGCGGCGACCCCCGGCGGCCTCCTCCTGCTCTCGACCGCCGGCCAGCGGCTGGCGGCGCGGCCGGCGCCGCCCCCGCCGCCGGGCCAGGCGCTGCGCGACGACGCCGCCGCCCTGGCGGTGGGCGACTTCGGCGGCGGCCGGATCGCCTGGCAGCCCGCCGGCGCGCCCGAGGCGGAGGTGCTGGCGCTCGACGCCGGGCGGCTCGAGCCGGTGGCGACGCTCCCGGCCTCTCCGCTGGCGGCCGGCGGCGCCGGCAAGCTCTTCGGCCGCTTCGCCCCGGGCGTGCCCGACTGGGAGGACCGCCTCTCGCCGACGGTCGACCCCGGGCCGCTGCGCTCGCCGCGGGTGCTCCAGGGCGCCGCCGCAGCCCCGCACCCCGGCCGCGCCGCCTTCGCGCTGCTCCACGCCGACGACGCCGCGGAGGTGCTCGACGCGGCCCTGGGGCCGGTGGGCCGGGTCGAGGGGGTCGGCGCCGGCTTCGCGCTCGCCGACCTGAACGGCGACGGCGAGCCGGAGCTCGTGGCCTCGTCGGCGGAGCCGGCCCCGGAGGACCGGGTGCGGGTGCTGCGGCTGGCGCCTGCGCCGGAGACGGTCTTCCAGTCCCAGCCGATCCCGGGGGCGATCCGCGCCGCCGCCGCCGGGGACCTCACCGGCGACGGCGCCGACGACGTGGTGCTGGCGGCGCTCCAGCCCGACGGCTCGACCCGGGTGTGGCTCCTCACCTCCGACCCGCGGGAGGCGGCGCGATGAGGGCCGGCCGCCTCGCCGCCGCCCTGGCCGCCGCCGCCCTG
>JAKAEO010000236.1 GCA_021818285.1 Myxococcales bacterium | reverse complement strand
GGGGCCGGCCGGGCCGGCCCCGGCGGCGGACGGACGGACCGGCGGCCGCCGGCACCCGTCGGCGCCCGCCACGCCTCCCGGCGCCGCGCGCCTGGAGCTCGTCACCACCTCCACCGGGGCGGCGGCGGTGCTCGACCGGGAGGCCGGTGAGGTGATGCACCCGGTGATCGGCGCCGCCGCCGAGTCGGAGCGGCTCTACGTCGCGCAGTCGCGGCTCGCCGCCCGGCTGGCCCGGGCCGGCCCGCCGCTGGTGCTCTTCGACGTCGGCCTGGGCGCCGGCTCCAACGCCCTCGCGGCGCTTCGGGCGGCCCGCGCCGCCCCGGCCGGCGGACGCCGGCTCGCGCTGGTGAGCTTCGAGCGGGACCTCGCCGCGCTGCGCCTCGCCGTCTCGGAGGCCGGGGCCGCGGCGCTCGGCCTCGGGCCCGACGACCTGCGGGCGGCGGGCTCCCTGCTCGCGGGCGGCGCGCACGAGGAGGAGCGGGCCACCTGGCGCCTCGCCCCCGGCGACGCGCTGGAGGCCCTCGCCCGCGAGGAGGGGCGCGCCGAGCTGGTCTTCTGGGACCCGTTCTCGCCGCGGGCCAACCCGGCGCTGTGGACCGCCTCCGCCTTCGGCGTCCTCTTCGGCCGCTGCGCCCCCGCCGCGCTGCTCCTCACCTACAGCGGCGCCACCTCGACCCGCAGCGCCCTGCTGCTGGCCGGCTTCCACGTCGGGGCCGGCGACGCCTCCGGGCCGAAGGCGGAGACGACCGTGGCGGCGGTGGGACCGGGGTGCCTCGCCCGACCGCTCGACCGTCGCTGGCTGGAGCGGCTGGCCCGCTCCTCTGCCCCCTGGCCGCCCGACGCGCCGCCGGACGCGCTGGATCGCGTGCGCGCCCACCCGCAGTTCGCGGCGGCGCACGGCGGCCCGCCGCCACCCCGGGACCTCGGCGCGCACGGGCCGCACCCGGAGCTCCGGGGCCCCGCCGCGTAGCCCCGGGCCGGCCACCCGGACGCGGCCCCGCGCGCGGCGCCGCGCGCTTGCGGGCCCGCCGCCGCTGCGATACACGCCCCGGCATGGCCGACGCGCCCCGGGGCTCCAACTTCCTCACCGACATCATCGACGCCGACCTCGCGGCCGGGCGGAACGGCGGCCGGGTGGTCACCCGCTTCCCCCCCGAGCCCAACGGCCACCTGCACCTCGGCCACGCCAAGTCCATCCTCCTGAACTTCGGCCTCGCCGCCCGCTACCGCGGCCGGGTCCACCTGCGCTTCGACGACACCAACCCCGAGACGGAGGAGACCGAGTACGTCGAGGGCATCCAGGCCGACGTCCGGTGGCTGGCGGGGGAGTGGTCGGCCCTCCACTACGCCTCCGACTGGTTCGAGCGCATGTACGGGTGCGCCGAGCGGCTCATCCGCGAGGGGAAGGCCTACGTGGACAGCCAGCCGCAGGAGGCCATCCGGGAGCAGCGGGGGGACTTCGGCCGGCCCGGGGTGGCCGGCCCCTTTCGCGACCGGCCGGCCGCGGAGAGCCTCGACCTGTTCCGGCGGATGCGCGCCGGCGAGTTCCCCGACGGCGCCTGCGTGCTCCGGGCGCGCATCGACATGGCGCACCCCAACGTGCTCCTGCGGGATCCGCTCCTGTACCGGATCCGCCACGCCCACCACCACCGGACCGGCGACGCCTGGTGCATCTACCCGATGTACGACTACGCCCACCCGCTGGAGGACGCCTTCGAGGGCGTGACGCACTCCATCTGCACGCTGGAGTTCGAGAGCAACCGGGAGCTGTACGACTGGGTCCTGGACGCGCTCGGGCCATGGGAGCCCCGGCCCCGCCAGCACGAGTTCGCGCGGCTGGCGGTGGGCTACACGGTGCTCTCCAAGCGCAAGCTGCTCCAGCTCGTGAACGAGCGGCGGGTGGCGGGCTGGGACGACCCGCGCATGCCCACCCTGGCGGGGATGCGGCGGCGCGGGATCACCCCGGAGGCGCTGCGCGACTTCGCGGAGCGCATCGGCGTGGCCAAGAACAACAGCGTGGTGGACATCGGCAAGCTCGAGTTCTCCATCCGCGCCGACCTGGAGGGGCGCTGCCCCCGGGGCCTCGCGGTCCTCGACCCGCTGCCGGTGACCGTCACCACCTGGCCGGCGGACCGGGTGGAGGAGATCGAGATCCCCTGGTGGCCCGCCGAGCCCGGGCGCGGGGGACGCAAGGTCCCCTTCGGCCGCGAGCTGCTCGTCGAGCGCGAGGACTTCGCCCTCGAGCCGCCCGAGGGCTGGAGGCGGCTGGCGCCCGGGCGCGAGGTCCGGCTCGCCGGCGCCTGGCGGCTGCGCTGCGACGAGGTGGTGCGCGGCCCTTCCGGCGAGGTGGCCGGCCTGCGCTGCTCCCACGACCCCTCCTCGCCGCGGCCCGACCCCGGCGACCGGCAGCGCGTCTCGGGAACGCTGCACTGGGTGCACGCCGGGCGCTCGCGCCCGGCCGAGGTGCGGCTCTACGACCGGCTCTTCGCCGCCGAGCAGCCCGACGCCGCGGAGGACTTCCTCTCGGCCCTGAACCCGGCCTCGCTGGCGGTCGCCCGCGGCGCGCGGGTCGAGCCGGCGCTGGCCGAGGCTCGCGCCGGCGACCGCTTCCAGTTCCTCCGCCAGGGATGGTTCTTCGCCGACCCGGTGGATTCGCGTCCCGGCGCGCCGGTGTTCAACCGCACCATCACCCTGAAGGACGCCTGGGCCCGGCCGGCCGTCCGGGCCGAGCCGCCCCGGCCGGCGAAGGCCCGCGCCCCGGCGCCGGCGGCCGCGCCACCGGGCGGTGGGCGCACCCGCTCCGACGACGAGCGCATCGCCGCCGATCCCGTCCTGGCCGCCTTCCACCGCCAGGCGATGGCGGCGCACGGCCACGCCGCGTCGGTGGCCCGCTGGCTGCTGAACGACCTCCTCGGTCTGGCGCGGGAGCGATCCCTCGACACCCTGCCCCTGTCGGCGGCGGGCTTCGGCCGCTTCGTGGCGCTCGTCGACGCCGGCCGGCTCACCCCGGCCGCGGGCAAGACGTTGCTCGCCGACCTGGTGACCCGCGGCGGCGAGCCCGAGGAGCGGATGCGGGAGCTGGGGCTGGAGCGCGTCGGCGACCGGAGCGCCGTCGCCGCGGCGGTGGACCGGGCGCTGGCCGCGCAGGCGCCCGAGGTGGCGCGCTACCGCGCCGGGGAGAAGAAGCTCCTCGGCGTGCTCCTGGGCGCGGCCATGCGACAGGCGCAGGGCGCGGCCGACGCCGCGCTGGTGCGGGAGCTGCTGCTGGAGCGGCTCGGCTGACGGAGACCGTGAGCGGCTCGCGCCGGCTGCGCATCGCCTTCGCCGTCGACGTCTTCGACGGTGGCCGGAACGGCGGGACGGTGTCGGCGCGCCGCTTCGCCGAGGCCCTCGCCGCGCGCCACGACGTCACCGTGATCACCACCGGGGCGGCGGGGCCCGGCCGGGTCACGCTGCCGGCGATCACCCTCCCCGGCTTCGGGCGGGTGATGCGCGAGAACGGCTTCGCCTTCGCGGTGCCGCGGCGGGCGGTGCTGGAGCCCCTCCTCCGGGAGGCGGACCTGCTCCACGTCCAGTTCCCGTTCTGGCTGGGGATGCGCGCGGCGGCGCTGGCGCGGCGGCTGGGCACGCCGCTGGTGGCCGGGTTCCACGTCCAGCCGGAGAACATGCTGCGGAACGTCGGCGTCCGCTCCGCCCCGCTCGCCGCCGCGGCCTACCGGCTCTTCCGCCGGGGGCTCTTCGACCGCGCCGATGCGGTCGTCTGCCCCAGCGAGTTCGCCCGCGAGGAGTTGCGGCGGCACGGCTTGCGGGCGCCCGCCGAGGTGATCTCGAACGGCGTCACCGGCCGGTTCCGGCCGCTGCCCCGGGACGGGGTCGCCGGCGGCGGGGGGCCGTTCCGCGTCGCGGTGGTGGGGCGGCTCGCGCGCGAGAAGCGGCACGACGTGATCGCCGAGGGGATCCGGCGCTCGCGCTTCGCGGGGCGCATCCGGCTGGTGATCGCCGGCCGCGGGCCCGACCGGGAGCGCGTGGAGTGCGCCTGCGCGAGGCTCCCGGTCCGCCCGGAGATCGCCTTCCTGGAGGAAGAGGAGCTGGCGCGGATGCTGGCGTCGGCGGACCTGCTGATCCACGCCTCCGAGGTGGAGCTGGAGGGGATGGCGGTGCTGGAGGCGCTCGGCTGCGGGACGCCGGCGCTCGTCGCCGACGCGCCGGCCAGCGCCGCACGGCAGTTCGCGCTGTCGCCCGCGTTCCTGTTCCGCGCCGGGGACCCCGGCGACCTCGCGCGGAAGCTGGACGCGCTGCTGGCGCGCCCGGCGGAGCTGGAGGCCGCGCGCGCCGGCGCATTGGACCTGGCGGCGCGCTTCGGCTTCGAGGAACAGGTGCGGCGGCTGGAGGCGCTCTACGAACGAGTGATTGGGATTGGTGCCGGGCACGATCGTTAGGCACGGCGCAGGCTTACCTCGTCCGGGTCTTCAGAGATTCGACGATAGGGAGGCCCGAACCGAGCGGCAGTCCTAGAACCCGTGTCGTCGCCGGGCAGTGGCGCGTCGATCGGGGACCGGTGACCGGACCGGACGGCTACGAGCGGCGCGAGCTACCGTCGCCACGCGACTGCGGCACCTTCGGCGGATGCCGCGGGGGACCGTCGGTCACGAGGGAAGCGGGTCGGAGGTCGGTGGTGGCGAGAGCCCGCAGAACTGGCGCATGATCCCCACCCAGGCCTCGTCACCGATGAACGGGTGGTCGACCAGGTCCGGACGGCGCGTCATCG
>JAKAEO010000027.1 GCA_021818285.1 Myxococcales bacterium | reverse complement strand
GGCCGTCGAGGCGGCCGCGGCCGCGCTCGCCGGGCTGCGCGAGGTGCTGCCGAACGGCGCCGCCGTCTGGTACCCGACGCTGGGGCTCGGCTTCGCCGGCGGCCCGCCGGCCGGGGCGGAGCGGACCGCGGCGGCGGTCGAGGCGGCCCGCGCCGCCCTGGGCGCCCTGGGCGGCTCCCTCACGGTGAACGACGCGCCCGCCGACCTGCGCGCCCGGCTCGACGCCTGGGGCCCGGCGCCGGCCTCGCTGCCGGTGATGCGCCGCCTCAAGGAGCAGCTCGACCCCGACGGGCGCCTGGCGCCCGGCCGCTTCGTCGGAGGGATCTGACCGTGGCCGACCGCCGCCCCGCCGACGACTGCGTCCACTGCGGCTTCTGCCTGCCGGTGTGCCCCACCTACGTGGCCTGGTCGGCCGAGGCCGACTCGCCCCGCGGGCGCATCGACCTGGCGCGCGGGCTCGCCGACGGCCGGCTCCCGCTCTCCGCCGCGGTGGTCTCCCACCTCGACCGCTGCCTGGGCTGCATGGCCTGCCTGGCCGCCTGCCCCTCCGGCGTCCGCTACGACGTGGTCATCGAGGAGGCGAAGGCGGCGGTGGAGCGCGCCGGGGCCCGCCCGGCGGGCGACCGGCTCTTCCGCGGCTTCCTCTTCTCCCTCTTCCCCTACCCGGCGCGGCTCCGGGTGGCCGCCTTCTTCCTCTGGGCCTACCGGGCGATCGGGCTGCAGTGGCTGGTGCGCCGCAGCGGGATCCTGAAGCTCCTGTCGCGGCGGCTGGCGCAGCTGGAGTCGCTGGCGCCGCCGGTGACCTGGCACCACGTCGTGGCCCGCCTGCCGGCCCTGGTCCCCGCCGAGGGGACGCGGCGCGCGCGGGTGGGGCTGGTGGGCGGCTGCGTGCAGAAGGTCTTCTTCCCCGCGGTGAACGAGGCCACCCTGCGGGTGCTCGCCGCCGAGGGGGTCGAGGTGGTGGTCCCGGAGGGCCAGGGCTGCTGCGGGGCCCTCTCCGCCCACGCCGGCCGGCCCGAGGAGTCGGCGCGGCTGGCGCACGCCCTCCTCGAGCGCTTCGAGGGGCTGGAGCTGGACGCGGTGATCGTCAACGCCGCCGGCTGCGGCTCGCACCTCAAGGACCTGGCGCCGCTCTTCCCCGGCGACCCGGCCCTGGCGGAGCGGGCCCGGGCCCTCTCTCGCAAGGTGAAGGACGTGAACGAGTTCCTGGCCGCCCTCCCGGCGGTGGCGCCGCGCGGCCCCTACCCGGCCAAGGTCGCCTACCACTCCTCCTGCCACCTGGGCCACGCCCAGGGGATCACCCGCCAGCCGCGCGAGCTGCTCCAGGCCGTCCCCGGCCTCTCCCTGGTGGAGGTCCCGAACGCCGAGGAGTGCTGCGGCTCGGCGGGCATCTACAACCTGGTCCAGCCCGAGGCGGCGGACGAGCTGGGGCGGCGAAAGGCGGAGCGGGTCCTGTCCACCGGCGCGCCGGTGGTGGTGTCGGCCAACCCCGGCTGCACGCTGCACATCCAGAAGATGCTCCGTGAGCGGGGGGCCGCGGTGGAGGCGGCCCACCCCGTGGAGATCCTCGACGCCTCGATCCGGGCGGGGCGCCGCCGCTGATCGCGGCGCGCCGTCGCACCCGCACCCACCTCGCCCCCGGTCGTTCACCGCGGGTGGATACGCAGAAAGCGACCGCTGACACCTCGAACAACCGACTTGCCGGTGCCGGGACCGCGTGGTCTTCTCGCCGCGTCCCCGGACCGGAGCGAGCGGAGAACCGAATCGATGAGCGCGCGCCTTCCCCCCGAGCTGACCGTCGGCTTCGAGGAGATCGACCGGCAGCACCGCCGCCTGATCGACCTGATGGACGCCGCGGCCGCGGCGGCGCGTGCCGGCGACCTGGCCGGGGCCCGCGGCGCCGTCGCCGCCCTGGGCGACGAGCTGGTGACCCACTTCTCGTCCGAGGAGGGGTTCATGGCCGAGACCCTCTACCCGGACCGCGGCCGCCACAAGGCGGCGCACGACCTCTTCCTGCAGGACTTCGCCCAGCTCGGCGGGGAGCTGGAGGCGGGGCTCTCCGACCTGGCGGTTCACTGGCTCACGGTCCGGGTCCCGGAGTGGGTCAAGTTCCACATCGGCGTGAACGACGTGCCGCTGGGCCAGTACCTCACCGCCCGCCACTTCCGCCCGGAGCAGCCGCGCTCCCCGGCGGCCAAGCCCCGGCCGTCGTAGCCCGTCAGGGCAGCAGGCGCTCCGGGTCGGGAGCGCCGGGCAGGCGGCAGGCGTCGAAGCGCCCCCAGACCCGGTAGCGCACCCGCGCCACCAGCCGGTAGGGCGGGTCGAGCAGCCACGCCGGCAGGCGCGCCAGCGGCCCCGCCCAGCGCCACGGCGGCGGGAGGTGGCGCGCCGCGAGCAGCAGCGCCCGGGCGCGCAGGTGGAGCCGCCCGTCCTCGACGAAGGCCACGCCCTCCAGCGCCGCGGGGATTCCGGGATGGAGCAGGCGCAGCCGGGCGGCGGTCTCGCCCTGCAGCGGGGCGAACCAGAGGCGCCGCTCCCGGTCGTGGCGCAGCGCCCAGCCCGCCACCCGGTGGCACAGGACGCAGGTGCCGTCGTAGAGGACGATGCGCGGCGGGAGCGCGGGCCCGGCCCCGGTCAGGGGAGCTCCAGGTCGGCCACCACCGGCACGTGGTCGGAGAGCATCACCGCGTCCTGCAGCACCCGGGCGCCGGCCCAGCGGCCGCTGGTGAAGAGGTGGTCGATCTTGCGGTTGGGCGGGAAGTGCTCGTCGCCGGTGAAGGTGAGCCAGGGGCCGGGCCGGGCGGCGAACTCCGCCGGCGGGACGTCGGGCCGGTAGGCGGCCTGGAGCGGCGCCAGCCAGGGCTCCTCGCCGCAGTAGTCGTCGGGGGGGAAGCGGGAGCTGGTGCAGCCGGCGTCCTCCGGGAAGGCGCGGCAGGCCGGCGATCCCGGCGGGATGGCGTTCAGGTCCCCGCCGCCGATCACCAGCGCCCCGCCGGCCGCGAGCCGGTCCATGAGCGCCTTCAGCGCCTCGAGGTGCTTGCGCTTGGTCCCGTCCCTGGAGAAGGCCTCGGCGTGGGTGGCGACCACCGCGAGGTCCTTCACCCCGGGCACCGCCAGGTGGACCTCGAGGAGGTTGCGCTTCAGGTAGAAGTAGCGCTCCAGCCACCAGCGGTCGGTCTGGAGCGGCAGGGCGTGGCGGGTGGCGCGGAGGATGGGCCAGCGCGACATCACCACGTTGCCGCTGTCCACCGGCCCGATGCCGTCGGAGGGCACCCAGTCGGCCTTCCACTGGGAGGCGTAGGCGGCGAAGGGCAGCCCGGAGCGGTCGAGCAGGTACTGGACCTCGTCCACGTGGGCCACCCGGCGCGACTTGCCGGTGTCCACCTCCTGGAGCAGCACCACGTCGGGCGCCTCGGCCCGGATGCGCGCGGCGATGGCGTCGAGGTTCGCCTTCACCTCGGCCCCGGTGAGCCGGGTGCGCGTGCCCCGGCACTCGAAGAAGAAGCGGACGCGCGCCGCCCCGAACTTCAGGTTCCAGGTCATCACCCGGATCCGGCCCGGGGGCGTGGCGGCGGAGCCGGCCCCGTCGGGGCCGGACGGAACCGCCGACCGGTAGCGCACCGCCGGCTCGACGGGGGCGAAGCCGGTGTGGAGCGGGTCGCAGGCGGCGAGGGCGAGGAGCGCCAGGGCCGCGGGGCGGAGGAGGGTCATCGCCCGCCCGGCTGGCGCCGCCGGTCGGACGGATCCGCGCCGCGGATCGGCTGCCGGGCGAGCCGCCGGTAGTAGAAGGTGCTCCCGTACAGGGCCGCGGCCGGGTTGTGGCCGGTGACCCGGTCCTTCGCCACCAGGGTGGTGGTGGGCGCGTCGGCGTGGCGCGTGAACAGCATGTCGTGGCCCACGCACAGCCCCATGATGACGTTCATGTCGGTGCCGGCCCGGTTCAGGATGCGGGCCTGGGCCACCGGGTTGCACAGCGGCTCGAAGGTCCCGGGGCGGACCTTGAGCTCGTCGGCGATCCCCAGCCGGCTCTTGTCCACCGAGCCCACCTTGCAGCAGACCGAGACCGGCTCCAGCCCCTGGGCCTCGAGGACCGCCGCCAGGCGCGCCGTCTCGTCGAGCAGGCCGATGCAGGTGGCGATGCCGACGCGCCTCCAGCCCATGCGCTTCGCCAGCGCCACGGTGTCCTCGACCCGGGTCCAGCGGGCGTGGACGTCGCCGCCGGGCTGCTGCTCGTAGCAGAGCCCCTCGACCTCGGCGGCGGTGCGGGCCAGGCGCTCGTCGGGGCCGCCGGGCGCGTAGCGCTCCAGCGCCGACTCGACGACGTCCGCGTGGTGGGTGGTGGGGCAGTTGCCGGGGCGCGGCGGCGCGGCGGTCGGGTCGGCGCTCCAGCAGCTGGTCGTGCCCTTCTTGCGGAAGACGGCGCTGCAGTCGGCGCACGAGGGCGCGACGGTGGGCTCGGTGGACAAGGCGTTCCTCCTCGGGGAGCCGACAGTCTGCCGCCCGGCGCGCCCGGGGGCCAGCCCCTCGCGCGCCGGGCCGCGACGCACCGCGCCGGCGGGGGAGCGGCGCTCCGCCCCTCCCCCGCGGCCGGGCCTACCCGCAGCCGCCCTTCACCACCGTCTTCTGCTGCAGCTTCACGTGCTTGGTGTAGGCGTAGGCCGGCCAGGTGAAGCCGTGGGACTCGCCCCCGCCGGCGTGCCCCTCGGCGGCCGGCTCGGGCGACCTGCAGGGGAACCGGAACATGTGCGACCGGGGCAGCTCCGGCCAGGCCGAGGGCAGGCTCTCGCCGGTGGCGTAGACGAAGCGCCACTCCGGCGCCTCGGCGCCCGCGCCCTCCACCTTCGCCATGTCGCGCTCGGCCACGCAGGCCGGCGCCGGGTAGAGCTCGAGCCAGCGGTTGGCGCCGCCGTCCACGACGTAGAGGTTGCCGACGCCGCGGGCCTCGAGCCGCTGCCAGGTGGCCAGCGCCCGGTTGTCGCCGGTGCCCATGAGGAAGGTGACGGTGGTGGCCGGGCGGTCGAGGAGCGCCTTCAGCTCCTCGGGCCGCTCCAGCGCGGCCGCCTCCACCCGGCGGGCCTCGCCGACGTGGAAGAGGTTGAACTCCCGCTCCGGCCGGAGGTCGAGGATCTGCACCCGGACGTTCACGTCCTGCCGCAGGGCCACCACCTCGGCGGGGTGGACCAGGACGGTGCGGTCGGCGAGGAGCTGCTTGGTCGCCGCCGAGGTCCAGCGCCAGCGCTGCTCCGCCGTCGGCTCGCCGCGGACGGCGAGCAGGGCGGCCACGACCACCAGCGCGCCGGCGCCGGCCAGCCGGGCCGCGCGCACGCGGCCCGGGGCCGCCGGGACCGACGGGGCCTGGCCCCGGGCGGCGTCCCGGCGCGCCTTCCAGCGCTCCACCCACTCGGCCCCCGCGAACATGGCCAGCGCCACGCCGACGAGGAGGAGGACGGCGGTGCCGGTGGAGACGCCCAGCCAGTCGGGGACGGTGAAGCGCCCCATGGCCGAGGAGATCCAGAAGGGCTCGAAGCCGCCCACCGTCTCCCCGAAGAGCCAGACGCCGACCAGGGCGCCGAGCACGAAGACGATGCCGTCGACCTTCAAGGTCGAGGCGGCGGCGAGCGAGGTGCCCGGGCAGTAGCCGCCGATCACGAAGCCGACGCCCATGATCAGGCCGCCGACGATGCCGGGCCAGAGGAAGGTCGGGTTCACGAACACCCGGCTCATGTCCAGCAGGCCGAGGTTGGCCGCGCCGGCGACCAGGATCGCGGCGACGACGATGGCGGTGAACATCACCTTCACCACCGTCATCTCGGTCAGGTAGAACTGGCCGGCCAGCTTGCGGGTGTCGCCGAAGCCGGCCTGCTCCAGGACGAAGCCGAAGCCGAAGCCGAAGGCGCCGAAGATCAGCGCCGAGACGACGGCGCCGCCCAGGGTCGAGAGGTCGAAGGGTGCCATGGCGTGTCTCCCGGTCAGGTCCAGAGGCGGCGGAAGAACCAGGCCACCGCGTAGCCGCTGACGAAGATCGCGAAGAGGAAGGCGAAGCTGCCCACCGACAGCACCGCGCCGCCGGAGAGCCCCTGGCCCGAGGTGCAGCCGCGGGCCATCCGGGCGCCGTAGCCCATCAGCGCGCCGCCGAGGAGCGCCATGACCAGCCGCACGCCGGAGGAGATGCGCGGCCCCTTGCGGAGCTCGACGCGCACCCGGCGGGAGAGGAGCCCGGAGACCAGCCCGCCGAGCAGCGTCCCCACCAGCATGTAGACGGTGGAGTTGGCCCAGGAGTTCCGCTGGCCACCCCCCATGTCGGCGAAGTAGGCCACCCGGTCGACGTGGGCCCGGGCGAGGAGCTTGAGGACGCCGGTCTGGACGTGGGAGAGGCCGCCCGAGGCGCCGAGGCCGCCGCCGGTGACGTAGAAGGTGGCGAAGAGCACCACGCCGAGGATCACGCCGGCGAGGTACGGGTCGAGGAACTTCCGGGGTTCGCGGGTTTCGGCGGACATGTCAGGCTCCCTGGGGCTCGCTGTCGTCGGCGTGGACCGTCTGGTAGCCGGTGACCATCGAGCGGAGGTGCTCGCCCACCTCGCGCCCGGTGGTGACCAGGTAGACGTGGAGGACGAAGAAGGTGAGGAACAGCCAGGCGCCCAGGTTGTGGAGCGGGGCGATGATCTGGAGGCCGTTCACCGCCAGCGCCACCGAGGGCCAGTGGCCCACCGCCCAGATGAGCAGGCCGGTGACGATCTGCAGCGGGAAGAGGACGTTGAGCAGCGCCAGGTAGGTGAGCTGCTGCAGCGGGTTCAGCTTGTGGCCGGCCGGGTTCTCCGGGTGCGGGGCGCCGTAGAAGATGCCCCGGGACTGGTACTCGACGTGCTCCAGGACCGAGCCCAGCAGGCCGCGCGGGTGCGGGATGAAGTTGCGGATGGCCGCGGTGACCAGGTGGTAGAAGAGCGCCAGGAAGGCGTTCACCATCAGGGCGACGGCGAAGGCGTTGTGCAGGGTCACCGCCGTCGCCAGGCTCACCGGCCACTCCTCGCCGGCGTTGTGGACCACCACGCCGGTGGCGATGAGCACCAGGCCGGAGAGGGCCATGGTCCAGTGCCAGAGCCGCTCGTAGCGCCCGAAGACGTACTCCTCCTTGAGCGGGACGGGGGCGCGGGCCCGGATGGCGGCCCGGGCCTTGCGCCGCAGCAGCCAGCGGACGAAGCCGTGGAGGAGGACGCCGATCAGCACCGCCAGGAAGAGGCCGAAGCCGACCCGGTTGGTCCAGGACTGGCGGCTGCGGCCCAGGACGTGGAGGCCGCCCGGCGCCGCGTCGGGCGCGCGCCGGAACTCCAGCCCGCCGGAGAGCGTCGGGCCGATGACGCCGGCGAGGTCGATGCGGTGGGCGTCGGGCGGGCGCGGGGCGACGCCGCCGGGGACGTACGGGGCGACCGGGAAGTCGCCGCCCAGGCGGGAGTCGGCGGCGTGGCAGCCGGCGCAGTCCTTGAGGGCGCGGTCGCGCCCCTGGATCCCGTGGGAGATGACGTGGGGCTCGATCTCGCCGTCCACCACCGGGTCCACGACGCCGAGGGAGCGGAGCCGGGCGGCGATCGCCGCGACCTTGGCGCCGGTGTCGAGCCGCAGCTCGCGGCGCGACAGCGTGCCGTCGCGGTTGGCGTCCAGGGCGGCGAGCACCGACGGGGCGGGGGCGCCGCGCTCGTAGAAGGCCTGCGTGACGAGGGTGAAGGGGATCTCCTGGCCGTCGGCGCGCGAGATCCAGCGCCAGCGGGCGACCACGTTCACCGGGGTGAGCCGGCGGGCGCCGTCGGCCGCGGTCTTCACCACCAGCAGGGGCTGGAGGGGGCGGATGATCGCCGCGTTGAGCGGCTCGCCCTCGGCGCGGTCCAGGTTCCGGTAGACCACCGCCGGCCGGCCGGCCTGCGTGGAGACGGTGGCGTCCACCATCTCCACCGCCGGCCCGACCGGATCGGGCGCGTGGCAGGCCTGGCAGGCCAGGACCTCCATGTGGCGCTCGCGGTAGGGGAGGAAGGCGTGGGTCTTCAGGGCGTCGTGGCAGGAGCGGCAGTCGGGCTCCGCCAGCCGGTGGTCGGGGCGCTGCAGGAACTCGGCGGTGGAGATGCGCCGCGGGTCGTCGGTCACGTAGCGCAGCTCCTCGCGGCGCTGGTCGGTCCGGCCCGGGTTGTTGCCGGCGTAGTGGCAGGCGACGCAGTCCACCAGCTTCGCCGCGTGGACGTCCCACGGGCCGGTGCGCGTCTCCTTGCCGGCGACGTTCAGGAAGGAGTCGGCCACCCGCTGCGGCGAGACCACCGCCCCCTCGCCCTGGGTCAGGGTCCAGGCGCGGCCGGGGACGGGGGAGGCCTCGAAGTCGGCGGGGAGGGCGACCGGGGCCCCGGTGCCGGTCACCAGGCCGTGGCAGGCGCCGCAGTTCGCCGGGCGCGGCGAGCCGATGCGGATCGCGTCGCGGCGGAGCCGGCCGTCGGGGCCGAGCGTCGCCGGCGTCACCTCGAGCTTCCCGCCGTCCACGTGGCACTGGAGGCAGGTGGCCTTGGCCTGGCCGGCGCCGTGGGCGGTGTGCTCGCCGATCCAGCGGGCGTCGTGGCAGGCGCCGCAGGTGGTGTCCGCCGAGACCTCGGCCGAGGTCCGGGCCGGGCGCCCGACCGCGTCGAGCGGCGCCACCAGCGGGTGGATGGGGTTCACGGCCTGCTGGGCGCCGGCCGGGACGGCGGCGGCGGCCAGGAGGACGGCGATCAGGGTGCGGGCGAGCGTGTTCACTTGCGGCCTCCGACCTTCATCGGGTCACCGGCGTAGCCGAGGGCGCGCCAGTCGAGGCGCTTCGACTCGCCGTGGCAGTCGGTGCAGGCGAGCGCCTGCTCCTTGGGCGCCACCATGTGGTTCAAGGGCCAGTACATCTCGGTGGGAGCGAAGCCGTACTTGCCGCTGTAGGGGATGTTCGAGGCCTTGGCGCCGAGCCGGAAGGACTGGTCCCAGTTGAACGTGGTCCAGTAGCCGCCGTCGCCGCCGGTGACGGGCGGGAACAGGTAGTCGTACCCGGCGTCGTAGGGCTGCTTGCCCCGGTGGATCTTGAAGGGCCAGATCTTCGCGGTGGGGTCGTGGATGCTCCCCTGCGGCGCGTTCAGGGGCGTGACCTTCTTCGGGTCGATCTTGTCGCCGAGCAGGTAGCGGTCCACCTTCAGGTTGAACCACCGGTACTCGGGGACGGCGTCCTCCTCGTAGCGGAACTCCCCCTTGATCTTCAGGTAGGTGTGCGGGTCCTCCTTCCGCTTCGGATCGCCGGCCTTGCTCCAGTCCCAGTCGGCCTTGGTGGGGATCCGCCGCGCGAAGGTGGGGATGTGGCAGGTCTGGCAGGCCACCGCCGACAGGTGCCGGTCGATGCGGGCGTCCCGGTGCGGGGGGCGGCCGTGGCAGGACTCGCAGGAGACGCCGTTCGAGTCCTCGACGCTCACCGAGAAGGCCCGGCCCTTGATCTGGTGGTTCGGCCCGCCGTGGCAGTCCACGCAGAGGAAGGCGTGGCGGCCGATGTGGACGTCGACGTCGGAGGCCGGGTGGACCAGCGAGGAGTCGAGGTCGCCGTGCTTCACCGCCTGGCCGCCGCCGCCGTAGGCGTGGCAGGTGAGGCAGTTGTCGCGCCCCGGGGTGCCCACCGAGCGCGCCGCGGCGAGCAGGTCGGTGCCCTTCATCGGCATCCCGCCGACGCCTTTCACGTAGGTGCCGGTGTGCTCGTGACAGACCAGGCAGTCGACGTTCTCCTTCTTGGAGAAGTCGAAGTTCGCGTCCATCCAGCCGTAGCCGGCGTGGCACTTGGTGCAGGACTTCTCGTTGCCCCGGCTGGAGATGCAGAAGTTGTTGAGGAGGTTCTTCTTCCCGATGCGCTGGGTGCCGGGGTGGCCGGCGACCTGCACCTCGTTGCCGAGCCAGGTCCAGTGCGAGGTCTTCATCACCTCGACGGCGTTCGGGTGGCACTTCAGGCAGGCGAGGGTCACCGCCTGGGGGCTCTCGAACTTCTGCGTGAAGACCGGCGTGTGGTCGAAGTGGGGGTGCGTGCCCGGCTGGCCGGGATTCGCGGCCGACCCGCGAAACGGCACCAGGACGGCGCCCAGGGCTGCAAGCGCGACCGCGGCGCCCGCCGCCACGCCAACGACCATCTTCTTGGACTTGTTCATGAAATCTCCAGGGAGCCGCACCGATCCGCCGTGCCCGGTCCGCCGTGCCCGGCACCGGGACTGGGCGGTTCGTTTCGTCGCGACCCTTTGCGCGCGCCGTGCCGTGCCGCGCCTCTTGCAAGGCGGTCCTTGAATCCAGCGGTTACACGGCTGGCTCACAGAGAAAGCAACGGTACGTTTCAAATCGTGATACGCTTCGTTGCAGGGCGGTGAAACATGACACAGGAAGTTGCAGCCGGCTGCTCCCCGGTGCCGCCGCTGGCCGACCCGGCGGAGATTGCCTTCTCGGCCGTGAACGCCGCATTCGGTTCGCTGGGGCGGGTCTGCATGGCCCTCGACGCCCAGTTCCGCATCCGCTACGCCTCGCGCCTCCTCGAGGGGCTGGTCGGCGCCGACGGGCTGGCGCGGCTGCGCGGCGCACCCATCGAGGAGCTGCTCGGCCCCGAGCTCTTCGGGCCGGACGGCCCGCTGCGCCGGGCGCTGATGGCCGGCGAGAAGCGCGAGGGGTGGCGCGCCATGATCCCCGGCGCCGGCGACGGGCCGCGGCTGATGAGCCTCTCGGCGACCCCGCTGCAGCGCGACCCGCTCGGCGTCTGCGACCCGGCCGCCGTCTACCTGGTGGTCCTGCGCCCGGACGACGAGGCGGCGAACGACCTCGCCACCTCGGTGGCCGGCTCCGGCCTCATCTCGCGCGCCCCGGCGATGGCCCGGATCTTCCGGCTCATCGACACCCTGCAGCACAGCGAGTCCACCGTCCTCATCACCGGCGAGAGCGGCACCGGCAAGGAGGTCATGGCCCGGGTGGTCCACGCCCACTCCCCGCGGCGCAGCGGCCCCTTCGTCGCCTTCAACGCCGCCGCCCTCCCCGGCGACCTGCTGGAGAGCGAGCTCTTCGGCCACGTCCGCGGCGCCTTCACCGGCGCGGTGCGCGACCGGGTGGGCCGCTTCGAGGCCGCCACCGACGGCACCCTCTTCCTCGACGAGGTGGGCGACGTCCCGCTCCACCTCCAGGTGAAGCTGCTGCGCGTCCTGCAGGAGCACACCTACGAGCGGGTCGGCGACAGCCAGCAGCGGACCGCCAACGCCCGCATCATCGCCGCGACCAACCGCGACCTGCGCAAGGCGGTGGCCGACGGGACCTTCCGCGAGGACCTCTACTACCGGCTCCGCGTCATCCCCATGGAGCTGCCGCCGCTGCGGTCCCGGCGCGAGGACATCGAGCCCATCGCCCGGCTGCTGCTCTCCCGGGTCGGGGCGCGGACCGGCCGGGCGCTGCGCCTCTCGCCGGCGACGGTGCGCGCGCTGCTCTCCTACCCGTGGCCCGGCAACGTCCGCGAGCTGGAGAACGCGCTGGAGTTCGCCGCCACCATCACCGCCGGCCAGACCGTCCAGCCGGAGGACCTCCCCCGCGAGATCCTGGAGGGGGCCGCCGAGGCGCGGCCGGCCGAGGCCGCCGCGCCCCCCGCGGCGGCGCCGGGGGCCGGGGCCGCCGTCCACGTGCTGGAACCGCGTCCGGTCGCGCCGCTAACGCCCCACGCGGCGGGCCAGGACGCGGAGCGGGCCCGGATCGAGCGGGCCCTCGAGGCCCACCGCTGGAGCCGCGCGGCGACCGCCCAGGCGCTGGGGCTCTCGCGCAGCACCCTCTGGCGCCGGATGCGGGCGCTGGGGCTCGGCTGAGCGGGGCCGCCCCCCTTCGGGGAGGTCCGCCCGGCGGCCGGCGCCGTTAGGTCCGGAGCCACCAGGAGGTGGCCCCGTGATCAGCAAGACCATGCAGGACGCCCTGAACGCGCAGATCAACCTGGAGCAGGCCTCGGCCCAGCTCTACCTGGCGATGAGCGCCCACTGCCAGGGCAAGAGCTTCCGGGGCTTCGCCCACTGGCTGCGGGTGCAGGCCGGCGAGGAGACGGCGCACGCCGGCCGGCTCGTGGACTTCCTGCTCGACCGCGGCGGCAAGCTGGAGCTCCGGGCGGTGGCGGCGCCGTCCACCGAGTTCGGCGGCATCATCCAGGTCTTCGAGCAGACGCTGGCGCACGAGCGCTCCATCAGCGGCCGGATCGGCGCGCTCTTCGAGCAGGCGCGCGCCGAGAAGGACCACGCCAGCGAGGTGGCGCTGCAGTGGTACGTCACCGAGCAGGTGGAGGAGGAGGCCCGCGTCGGGCAGGTCGTCGACCACCTCCACGCCGTGGGCGACCAGGGCGGCGGCATCTGGTACCTCGACTCGAAGATGGGGAAGCGCACGCCCAAGGCGTGAGCCCCCTTCCGCGCCGCGGCGCGGGCCTCCGCCAGGCGGACCGCTCCCGGGCGGCGGCGCGCTAGAACGGGTGCGCGAAGAGCCCGCTGCGCAGCTTCGGCTCGAAATCCGTCTCGGCCCTTCGCACGCCCTTCACGGGATGGCACGGAGTCGCAAGCGGGCGACATCCCTGCACTCACGGAGGAGCGAACTTCCCACGGAGTCACTCCAGGTGCGTCCGGCGTGCACGCGTGGACTGCTGGCGGACTGCGGGCCGGCGGCGAGGTCGAGCTGCCGCCGATGCAGATGGAGCTGTTCACAGAGGCGGGCGCCGTCGTCGCCGGGCGAGCGGTGGCCGCCGGCGCGGGGCGCGAGGTGGTCGAGGGCATCCTGCGGCGGGCGGCGGAGCAGGCAGGAGCGGCCCGGAGCCGACCCCGACCTGATGACGACCTGATGTAGGCCGCAGGACGCCGGACGGTTGGCGGTGGCCGGACGGCCCTCACCGCGTCACAACTCGGTCCGCACGACGAAGACCCGCTTGGTCTTGCTGCTGCGGATGATCGTGATGCTCTCATCGACGGACGACCAACCAAGGTAGCTCGACCCATCGCGCGGAGCGAACCAGGGCGGTGTGGACCCGAACCCGTACGCGGTGGCGTCGAGGGGCTCGAAGCCCTTCCCGAGCAAGGTCATGGCAGCCCGAAGCGTCGGTTCGTCGATCTCCAGCTCCAGGTAGCTCTCGTACTCGTGGAAGACGAGCAAGTGCCGATTCTCCCGGAGCAGAGCGTTCTTCACGGCTGCCGTGGCCGGCACCTCGGACCGGAACACCGCGTAGTAGGCCTCCCTCTGGTCCGTGGTGGTCCGAGAGCACGCTGAAGCGAGAAGGGCGACAAGGAGCGCGATGCAACGCATGGAGGGCCCCTCGCTGTGTCTACGGAAGTCCGCGGGCTTCTGCGCTTGGCGACGGGCCCGCCCGAGAAAGGTGGCCTACCCACCACCAGGTGAAAACAACCGACGTCAGGAATCCGAAGGCCAGGGTTCCGAAGACTGCGAGCGTTACCAAGGAATCGTGCCAGCCGAATTGTCGGTCGCCGGCCGCCCAGGTCCCAAGCCCGAGGGAACTCGCGGCGGCCAGCGCGAGAAGGTTCCGTCTCGACAGGATGCGGAGAGCGGCAAGGGCCTTGGTGATCCCGAAGAAGAGCGCGGCCGTCACCACGTAGCGCAGCGGGGAGAGCATGAGCACGACGCCCGCCGCCCTGACGGGGTCGTTGTCGACTGGCACACCCTCCCTTGGGAGTTCCGGAAACCAGACCGCGGCAACGCAGAGACCCACGAGCGCGAGAACCGCCGGAAGCGGCGCCGTGATGGACGCCAGGAGGAAACGAGGCCGGTTGCTGGGACCCATGTTCACCCGCGGAACACTATACACCTTGAGTCCTCGCACTTCGGCCCAACCCTGTGGTTCGTGGGGCGTAGCCGCACCACGTCGCCCGGGTTCAGCACGCAGGGCAACACGCGCAGCGACACGGTTGGGGTCGGCGACGCAGGCGCAACCTCGCGCTCTGGCAGCGCCCCGCCCCGCCGCCGCGTGTCGACGGGGCCGCCGCCAGGCCGTGTGCCAGCAGCCCGATCCCCCGCTCCCTACCACTACGTGGGATCGGGGGATCGGGCTGCTGGCACCTGGGAGAGGTTGAGAGTGGAGGCGGCGGGGCGGGGGAGTTGATTCACATTCAGCGGAATTCGGGGTTGCAGTGAGTCAGGGGGCAGTGGAGAGGTGAGAAGGTGTCTATCGAGGGGGTCGTCGTCGTGCTCGGGCTGCGTTAGACTCTCTGCGTCATGAAGGGGAAGAGCAAGAGGGTCCGGGTCGAGAAGGGGCTATTCGAGCGGCGGAAGGCCGAGAAGCAGAAAGCGCGCGACGACGACCAGCGGGCACTCGAGTCGGGCAAGGTGAGCCGGGCCGAGCTGCAGCGGAAGAACGCTCACTTCGCCGGCATGAAGGTCCGGCTCGAGCTCGAGAGGGCGAAGGCCCTCTGGTGATGGCCCTCGGGTCCAGCTTGCGGTTCCGGCTGGGTGGATGTTACATTTCGTCGGTTCATATGTATTTAGGCCGACGTTTTGCAACATGACCTCCGCGGCAACCAAGACCTCCGAGCTTCTCCGGCTGGCTGGCTCCGGCCCCCTGCGAACGCGCGACGTCGATGCAGCCGGCATCCCGCGCGTCTACCTGCAGCGGCTGTGCGAGCGCGGCCTCCTGGAGCGCGTGGACCGCGGGCTCTACCGCCTCCCCGCGGCGCCGGTCACGGAACTGCACTCCCTGGTCGAGGTTGCCCGCCGCGTTCCGCACGCGACCATCGCCCTGCTGAGCGCCCTCCAGGTCCACGGGCTCACGACGGAGGCCCCGCACGCGGTCTGGATTCTCATCGACCGCCATGCCCGGGCACCCAGGGTGACCTACCCGAAGCTGGAGGTCGTCTACGCGAGCGGTGCCGCTCTCGCCCACGGAGTGGAGACGAGGACCATCGAGGGCGTCCCGGTCCGGCTCACGACACCGGCCAAGACGGTGGCCGACTGCTTCAGGTACCGGCGCCACGTCGGCCTGGAGGTCGCGCTGGCGGCACTGCGGGGCTACCTCCGTCGTCGCGTCGCGCGAGGCGGCGCCAGGCGCCCCGGCTCGCCCGTCGACGACCTGGTCGCCGCGGCCCGCGCCGACCGGGTCTCGGCGGTCCTCCGGCCCTACTTGGAGGCTCTGGCGTGAAGAGGGAGCCGAACATCGGCGCCCGGGCGCGTGTCCGACTGCTGCGCTTGGCCAAGGAGCGCGGCGATGACTTCCAGCTCGTCCTGCTGCGCTTCGTGCACGAGCGACTGCTTTACCGGCTCGCGGCGTCCACCCACGCCCAGGCCTTCGTACTGAAGGGCGCGGCGCTCTTCACCGTCTGGACCGGCCACCCGCACCGCGCCACGCGGGACCTCGACCTGCTCGGTTTCGGAGACGCCACCGAGACGCGCCTGCGCGCGGTCTTCGCGGACATCGCGACGACGAGGACCGTGGACGACGGTGTCACGTTCGACCCGGCCACCATCGAGACCGAGCCCATCCGGGCAGCGGAGGAGTACGACGGCGTACGGATCCACCTGGAGGCCCGCATCTCCACAGCCCGCATCCGCTTGCAGGTGGACATCGGCTTCGGGGACGCCATCACGCCCGAGGCCTCGATCGTCGAGTTCCCTGCCCTCCTCGACTTCCCGGCGCCGCAGCTGCGGGCCTACCCGCGCGAGACCGCGGTAGCGGAGAAGGTCGAAGCGCTGGTGAAGCTCGGCCTGGCCAACAGCCGCATGAAGGACTTCTACGACCTGGCCGTCCTGGCGCGGCTCTTCTCCTTCGACGGTGCCCAGCTCGCACGCGCCATCCGTGCGACCTTCGAGCGGCGCGGCACGGCCCTGCCCGAGGGCGCACCGGTCGCCCTGACCGCGGACTTCGCCAACGCACCGGGCAAGACCGCCCAGTGGAGCGGCTTCAAGCGCAAGGGGGTCGTCGCGGACGCGGGTGGCCTCGTGGAAGTCGTCGCCGAGGTCGCGCGCTTCGTCTCGGATCCGCTCACTGCGGCCCGAGCCGACGCACGCTGGGCTGGTCGATGGCCCGCTGGTGGACCCTGGGCCAAGGCTGGCGAGTTCCCGCAAAGGTAGCCAGCCCGCCAGCCGCTGAGCGCGGACCGTCTATCCCGCGTCGGAGCGTCGGGTTGACCACCGCGCCTGCCCTCATCCACGCCCCATCTGGCCGGCCACGCCGGCTTGCGCCGAAGCTGTGGTGTATCCTATATGACAGTCAGGAGACACCGTGATGGCATCCGGAAAGAAGCCACGCACCGAGGACGCCTTCTCCTCCACCGAGAAGCTCATGCAGACCTTCCGCATGCCGCGGGAGCTCGTGACCTTCCTGCGCAGCGAGGCTGATGAGCGGGGCGTGGACCTCACGGCCCACGTCGTCCGCCACCTCGACGGCCTGCGCACCTGGTTCGGCCTGCCGGCGGCCGCGGCGGCGCTCCTCGAGGCCGACCGCGGGGCGCTCGGGATGGGGCGCTACGAGTACCTGCTCCACCTGCTCTTCCAGCGGGCCCTCGCGCTGCGGGAGGAGCCGCCGGGCTTCGACGGCCCGTCCGCAGGCCAGGGGAGGAAGCGGTAGCGACCCGCGGGGCCGCGCCGCGCGAGGCGCGCCATGCCGAACGCCAGGGGAGTCGTCCTCACCGACCGCGACCGCGCGCTCCTCGCCTACGTCGGCGTCGCCCGCTACGCCTCGGCCGACCAGGTCCACCGGCTCATCGCCCCGGTGCACAGCAAGAAGCTGGTCTACCGCCGACTCGCCAAGCTCTGCCTCCCGGGCGGCCGGCCGGGCGAGGGGGCCTGCCTGCGCCGGCTCCACTACCGGCGCTACGAGGGGACGAGCGTGCCGGTCTGGGCGCTGACGCCGTACGGCCGCAGCCTGGTAGCGCCGGCGCTGCCGTGGCTCCCGGCGCCGCCGGCCAAGGACGTCGGCGCTCGCTTCCTCGAGCACACGCTCCTCCTCAACGGCGTCCTCCTCGACCTCGTGCTCGCGCTCCGGAGGTCCGAAACGGTGCCGCTCGCGGAACTCCCCTTCCGCTGGCGCGCCGAGAATGACGAGGTCCTCCAGTTCCGGGCCCTCGGCCGCCACCTCGACGACTCGCATCAGGCCGTCCTGAAGCCCGATGCCATTCTCGAGGTCCCGGGCCGCGGGAGGCGGCTCTTCATCGAGGCGGAGACCGGCACGCAGAGCATCGTCACTGCTCACCCGGAGCGGACCGGGGCCATCCTCTCGAAGCTGCAGCGGTACAGGCAGTACTTCGACGTCCTCTCCGACGACCGGAAGACCACATGGTACGGCCGCGCATTCCCCGACGGGTTCGTCCCCCGGCTCGTCTTCCTCGTCCACTCCGCCGACCGCAGGCAGCGGGTGGAGCGGGCGGTGAAGGTGGGGCTGGACGGCACCACCTTCCCGGAGATCAGAGCTCGCATGGAGCATCGGGCGTTCGAGGTGATGGTCCTCACCTTCGACGAGGCGGCGGGGAGGCTCCTCGCGTACTTCCAGGACCGCCTGGCCGGGGTCCGCGCGGCGGCACCCTGCCCCTCCGCACCGCCAGCCACGCCGAAACCGCCGCCGGCGACAGTCGCGCCCCCGCTCGCCCCTCCGCCGAGGTTCGCCTTGGCGGTCGACGAACGCGAGCTGCGGTTGCTCCGCGACTCCCTCCAGCGCGTGGACGAAGCGCTCTCGGATGCCTACGACGCCATCGACCGCCACCAGCGGGCCGGGGATTGTAGGTTCGACCTCGACGGCCTCCCCAGGACCGACATCGAGTTCCTGCGGAAGCTCATCCTCCGCGATCGGGCGACCGCGGCGACCGGAGGTCCGGTTAGCCGGTGAGGATCGGAAGGAAACCGCGATGGACGCCCCACACGCCGCTCCACTTGTCCCCGAGCCGCTCTGGACGGCCGAGGACGTGGCAGGCTTCCTGCGGGTCTCGCTCTCGATGGTCTACAAGCTGCGCCGCCAGGGTTCGCTCCCGGCCATCCGCGTCGGCGCTCTCTTCCGGTTTGAACCCGACGCCGTCCGGGCCTTCGGGCGGGGCGGCGGCGTGGCCCGCGAACCGGGCCACCAGTAGGAGGTGCCCATGGGCTCGGTGATGAAGCGGAAGAGCGGCCGCACCGTCATCCAGTGGACCGACGGGAGTGGTCGCCAACGGCAGCAGGTGGTGGCGGCGAAGGGCCAGGGCGGCCAGCCCCTCTCGACGCGGGCGACGGAGCAGCTGGCGCGGCGACGGCTCGCGGAACTGGAGGAGAAGGCCCGCCGACAGCGGCTCGGCCTCGACCCGCTCCGCGCCGAGTCGCTCTCGATGACCTTCGGCGCCTTGATGGATTGGTGGTGGGCGCTGAAGGGCAAGACGCTCCGCTCCCACTCGGCGCGCTCCTACATCGAGAAGCACCTGCGTCACACGCTCGGGCCGCTGCCGCTACGCGAGGTCACCTCGGCGCGCATCCAGCGGCTCCTCGCCGACAAGGCCGGCGAGCTGGCGCCGAAGTCGCTCAACGACCTGCGCGCCTTCGTCTTCAACTTCTTCCAGGTGGCCCGGAAGCCGGGCGGCCCGTGGGAGGGCCGGGTCAACCCGGTCGAGGACGTGGAGCGGTTCAAGGTGACGCCGCGGCCGCGGAAGGTCCTCGCCGTCGACGAGTTCGAGCAAGTGCTCGCCGAGGTGCCGCGCCGCTGGGAGGGACCGGTCGCCACCGGCCTCTACGCCGGCCTGCGCGAGGGGGAGATCTTCGGGCTCCTGAAGGAGGACGTTGACCTCAAGGCCGGCATCCTCATGGTCTGGCGCTCCTGGGAGGCGTCGCGAACCAAGGACGGCAAGGCCTTGCCGGTGCCCATCGCGCCGCAGCTTCGCCCGCGCCTGGAGGCCGCGCTCGGCTCGCCGGGGCCCCTGCTCTTCCCGCGCCGCGACGGCTCGATGCACCCGAGCAGCCTCCGGCTCGGCCGGATGCTGCGGGGCGCCCTCGCCCGGGCCGGCATCGTCGAGGCCTGGATCCATCGCTGCCGCGCACCGGGCTGCCACCACGAGGTCCGCAGCCAGAAGGCGAAGCCACCCGAGCGCTGCAGCCAGTGCGGCAAGCCGACGGTCTGGGCCAAGCCGATCCCGCGTCACGTCACCTTCCACGGCACGCGCCACTCCTTCGCAACGGCGGTGGTCCGCGGCGCCGGGACCGCCGTGGCCCAAAAGGCGCTTCGCCACTCGGACGTGCGGCTCACCATCCACACCTACGGCCACCTCGACGACCGCGATGTCCGCGAGGGGCTCGAGCGAGCCTTCGGGAAGACGAGCGGGGCCGCGCCGGATGTGACTGCGAGTGCGTCCGAACTGCCGGCGCGGACTGCTGGCGGACTGCGGGATGCGTCAGCGAACGATTACCGGCGCGCGGAAACGAACGCTTCTGGAGCCGGAAACGACGCGCAAGCTGCTGTCGACGCTGAGTATTCAGAAATTCCGCCCGTCAGAACGGATGCACGAACAGCCCGCTCCGCAGCTTCGGCTCGAACCAGGTGCTCTTCGGCGGCATGATGAGGCCGGCGTCGGAGACGGCCATCACCTGCTCCACCCGGGTCGGGAAGAGGTGGAAGGCCATCGACCAGCCCTCCCGGTCCACGCGCTTCTCCAGCTCCTTCGCGCCGCGGATGCCGCCGACGAAGTCCACGTCCTCGTCGCGCCGCGGGTCCTGGATGCCGAAGATCGGCGCCAGGAGCTGGTCCTGGCAGAGCGAGCAGTCGAGCGAGGCCACCGGATCCCCGGCGTCGAAGCTCCCGGGCCGCACCCGGGCGCTCCACCAGCGGCCGCCGGCGTAGACGCCGAACGACTGCGGCGCCGCCGGCTCGGGCCGGTCGGCGGGCGACAGGTCCATCGCCTTCCGGAGCTCGCCGAGCAGCTCCTCCGCCCCGCGCCCCTTCCGGTCCCGGACCACCCGGTTGTAGGCGAGGATCTGCATCTGGTCGTGCGGGAAGACCACCGCCAGGAAGGCGCCGTGGTCGCCCGGCTTCCCCTGCCGCAGGGCGTGGACCCGGGCCGCCGCCGCCGAGCGGTGGTGGCCGTCGGCGACGTAGAGCGCCGGCACCGCGCGGAAGAGCGCCTCGATGCGGGCGCCGGCCGCCTCCGGCGCCACCCAGAGCCGGTGCTCGACGCCGTCGGCGGTGGTGAGGTCGTACTCGGGGGCGGCGCGCTTCACCGCCTCGATCTCCGCGTCCACGGCGGCGACCGCCCGGTAGGTGAGGAACACCGGCTCGTCGTGCGCCGAGAGCGCGTCGATGTGGCGCGTCCGGTCGTCCTCCTTGTCGGCCCGCGTCTTCTCGTGCTTCTTGATGAGGTCGGCCTGGTACTCCTCCACCGAGGCGCAGGCCACGAGGCCGGTCTGCCGGTGCGGACCCATCCGCTGCGCGTAGACGTAGAAGCGCGGCCCGCCCTCGGGGCGGAGCAGCCCGCGGGCCCGGAAGCCGGCCAGGGCCCTCGCCCCCTGCGCGTAGACCTCCTCGGCGTGCTCGTCGACGCCCGGCGCCAGGTCGATCTCGGGGCGCGAGACGTGGAGGAAGCTGTCGGGGTTGCCGCGGGCCAGCTCGCGCGCCTCCGCGGTGCTGACGACGTCGTAGGGGGGCGCGGCGACCCGCAGGGCGTCGGCGGGAGCGGGGCGCAGGGCGCGGAAGGGGCGGAGGGTGGCCATGGGCGCTTTCTACCGCGACCCGCCCCCGGCGGCGACCCCGGCCGTGCTAGAACACCGGCCCGGTGCGACGCCTCCTCCCCATCGCCCTGCTCCTCGCCGCCGTCCGGGGCGCCGCCGACGCCGAGCCGCCGGCCACCGAGGCCCGGTTCTGCGAGCGGGAAATCACCGCCCTGAAGCAGCGTGCCCGCATCTTCCGCGAGCAGGGGCTCCCCCCGGCCGAGGTCCGCAGGCAGAACGCACCCTACGAGAAGTACCTCGCCGAGTGCCGGAAGCGCTTCCGGCAGGAGCAGCGCTGGCAGGCCGAGGAGGAGCGCACGCTCCGGGAGATCGCCGACCGCACCCCGCCGGGCGCCACGCAGCTGCAGCGGGCCGCCGTCGAGCGCGAGGTCCGGCTGCGCCGGGCGCGGCAGCGCAAGGGCGAGGAGCTGTCGCCCGCGGAGCGGAAGCTGCTCGCCGAGGCGGAGGCCGCCGACGCCGCCCGCCGCGAGGCCGACGGCGCTGCCCGCGACCCGGCGCTGCTGCGCCGGCTGCTCAGCGCCGAGCGCTGCGCCTACGCCGCCATCGGCGAGCGGGCGCGCGCCGGGATCGCCGAGGAGGAGCGGCTCGCCGGGCTGGGCAGCGCCGACCGGACCCGGAGCTACTACCTCCAGGGCGAGGCGCGGCGATCCGAGGAGGTGCTGGCCCGGAACGCCCCGGAGCTGGAGAAGGTGGGGGGCCCGCTGCCCTGCGCCGACGAGCAGGTGGCGCCGGTGGCGCTGTGCGTCGAGGCGGAGGCCTCCGGGCGCGCCGAGCCGGCCTGCGAGCGGCCCGATATGGGGCGGCTGCTGCGCGTCCTGCGGAGCCAGTGACCCCGGCGGCGGCGGGGGCTGCGCGGCAACGAGGCCCGGACTCCCAGGACCGGCCCGGCTTCGGACACATGGGACCGTTGATCCGCGTCAACGATCCGAACGGCTGAATCCTGACAAAATCCCGTGGAATCCGGGTGATCCGGGGCCGCGCCGCCCGGATGCGCCGAGGACTCGCGTTCAGTCCGCGCGGGCGGGGTGGCCGGTTGCGCCCCCCTTCCGGCGGACCAGCGGTCGCCACGGGAGAAGAAGATGCGCCACGCCCGAATCGCCACGCTCGCCGTCGCCACCCTCCTCGCCGGCGGCGCGTGCAGCAAATCGCGACCGGCCCCGGGGACCCTGCCGGGCGGCACGGTGACGATCCCCGGCGGCGGCCCCGGCGGCGGAAGCGTGACCGTCGGCGTGGCCGACTGCACCAAGTGCCACGGCGACGCGACGCGGACGCCGCTCGCCACCGACGCGGCCGGCATCGCCATCGCCCCGCCGCGCGACGCCGCCGGGCTCACCACCGGCGCGAAGGTCGGCGCGCACCTGGCCCACCTGCGCGGAACGAGCGGCCTCGCCCCGACCTGGCGGAGCGCCGGCGTGGACTGCGCCAGCTGCCACGTCGTCCCGGCCACGGCCAGCACCCACGCGCAGCCGGGCGTCCAGTTCCGCGGCCTCGCCGCCACCTCCTGGCCCGGCGCCCCGGCCATCACCCCGGCCTACGGCGCGTCCGGCTGCGCCGCCACCTACTGCCACGGCAACTTCCCGGGCGGCCTGGCCAGGACGATGAGCTGGACCGGGACCTCCGCCGACGCCGCCTGCGGGAGTTGCCACGGCATCCCGCCGGCGTTCCAGCGCGACGGCACCACGCCGCACAGCAACAGCACCCTCTGCGCCAGCTGCCACGGGGCCGGCTACGCGATCACCGGGATCACCGGGGCGGCGCTGGCGACGCACCTCGACGGCGTCCTCGAGGTCTCGGGCGGCCACCCCGGCAACTGGGTGGACACCAACCTGGCGAACCGCGGCGGGCCGCACGCCATCGCCTACAACGAGGGGGGCGCCGCCGCGTGCGCCGCCTGCCACGGCGCCACGCTCGCGGGTGCCGGCGCGGCCCCGGCCTGCACCGCCTGCCACGACGGCGGCAGCCACGCCGTGCCCATCGGCGGCACCACGGTCGTGGGCCCCATCGTCGCGTTCAACCCGGGCGGCACCCCCAACTGCACCGCCTGCCACGGCACCTCCGGCCGCGGCGCCGACACGGCCGGCACCGACACCAGCCCCGCCCCGCCGCTCGCGACCAAGCGCACCACGGCGCGCCCCGACTCCGGCTCGCACGCCAAGCACGCCGTCGCCGCGACGGGCAGCTCGACGATGGCGCCGCTCGCGACCCTCACCTGCAACCAGTGCCACGCCACGCCGAGCCTCTGGTACCACGCCGACGCCGCCGTGACCTTCACCTGGGGCAACAGA
>JAKAEO010000026.1 GCA_021818285.1 Myxococcales bacterium | reverse complement strand
CCGGCCCGTCACCGGGCGGCGGCGGTCCTGGTGAACTCCCTGTCGCTCCTGCTGCTGCTGGTCCTCGCGGCCGCGCTCTTCGTCTACTGGAAGGGCGGCGGGACGGCGGCGTTGCGGTCGGCGGTGGGGCTGGCGACGTCGGCCCCGGCCTTCACGCCGCGCGACCTCTCCACCGGGCTCTACGACACGGCGCGGGGCAAGCCGGTCCTGTTCGTGCGCGGCCGCGTCACCGCGCGCGCCGCCGCCGGTCCGGTCCGGATCCGCGTCGCGCTCCTCGACGGCACGCGCGAGGTGGCCCGCGCCGAGGGGCTGGCCGGCGCGGTGGCGACGCCCGAGGAGCTCTGGGGCTCCGACCCGGCCCGGGCGGGAGAGCTGCGCGCGGCGGTGGCGGCCCGCGCCGCGCCCCGCATCGGCGCGGGGGAGTCGCTGCCCTTCCTGGTGGTGTTCTGGGACTACCCCGCCGACCTGCGCGGCCTGGACGTGAAGGTCGTCGCCGAGCCGGCCCCCGCCGGGTAGCCGGCCGCCATGCCGCCGCGCGGCCGACCCACGTCCCCCGAGGCCCGCGACCGTGCCCGGACCCTGGCCGTCCGCCTGCGGGCCCTGGACGGCGGTGACGCGCGGGCCCTGGCCGCGGCGCGGGCGCTGGTCGCGCTCGAGGCGGGCGAGGCGGCGGAGGTGGTGGCGGCGCTCGTCGACCTGGCGGCCCAGGGCGACCCCGTCCCGGTGGTGGCGGTGGTGCGGGCCCTCGACCGGGGCGCGGTCCTCTACGAGCAGCGCGCCGCCCTGTACGAGGCGGCGGCGGCCCGCGGGCTGCCCGAGGTGGCGGCGCTGCTGCTGGCCCCGGCCCCGCGGATCGCCTGGGAGCCGCCCTCCGACAAGCCCGATCCCCGGCTGGCCCGGCTCACCCTGGGCCACAAGAAGGCCATGGCGCGCAGCCACGGGGACCCGGACCTGCTGGCGCGGCTCGCGGCGGAGGGGGAGCCGGTGGTGGTGCGGGAGCTCCTGCGCAACCCGCGCCTCACCGAGGACTTCGCCGTGCGGCTCGCGGCCCGCCGCCCCTGCCGCCCCGAGACGCTGCGCTGCCTCTACGAGGACCGGCGCTGGCGGGCGCGCCCCCGGGTGGCCGCGGCGCTGGCGCACAACCCCTACGCCGAGACCGAGATCGCGCTGAAGCTGCTGCCGGCGCTCGCGGCGCGGGACCTTCCGCGCCTCGCCGAAGACGGGGCGGTGCACGCGCTGGTGCGGGCCGCCGCGGCCCGGCTGCTCGAGCTGCGGGAGGGTCCGCCTCGCGGCGGGGAGGACGGGGAGCCCTAGGCCTTCTTGGCCTGCGACGGGGCCCGCTGCGACTGCGCGGCGCCGGGCGCGCCGGCGCCGAGCTGGCCGGGCGATCCCTTCGGCGTCACGTCGATGCTGTCGTCCTCGTCGCGGGAGGACTTCTTGAAGTTGCGGATGCCCTTGCCGAGTGCGTCGCCCAGCTGCGGGATCTTGTTGGCCCCGAAGACGAGCAGCACCACCACCAGGACGACCAGGATCTCGCCGAAGCCCAAGCGCATGGCGGTAGCATAGCCGCAGGATCGACGGAGCGCCACCCGACGGGCGCCGCGTCCCAGGGAGATCGACCATGTCCGGACCCGCCTTCCCCCGCGTCGAGGGGCGCCCGCTGGTGCTCGGCCACCGCGGCGCGAGCGCCGACGCGCCCGAGAACACCCTGGCCGCCTTCCACCTGGCGATGGCCCGGGGGGCGGACGGCTTCGAGCTGGACGTGTGGCGCTGCGACTCGGGCGAGCCGGTGGTGATCCACGACGCCGGCGCGGCGCGCACCGCCGGGGAGCCGCTGGACGTCCGTCGCGAGCCGCTGGCCCGCCTGAAGCGGCTCGACGTGGGGGCCTGGAAGGGACCGCGCCACGCCGGCGAGCGCATCCCCGCCCTGGCGGAGGTGCTGGAGGCCTTCCCCGGCGCGGTGGTGGACGTGGAGCTCAAGTCGGACGGGCTCGGCGACCCGCGGCTGGCGGCGGCGGTGGCGCGCCTGGTGCGCTCGCGGGCCGGGAGCGGCCGGGTGCTGGTCTCGTCCTTCGACTACGCGCTGCTCGCCGCCTTCCGGCTGGCGGCCCCGGAGGTGCCGGTGGGGCTGCTCTTCGCCGCCGGCCGCACCTGGGAGGTGCGCGACCGGCTGGGCGCGGTGCTGGTCCCGTCGTCGGTCCACCCGGAGCTGGCGCTCTGCGGCGACGACCGGATCGCCGCCTGGCACCGGCGGGGCCTGGCGATCTGCGCGTGGACGGTGGACGACGCCGCGGAGGCGGAACGGCTCGCCCGGGCGGGGGTCGAGGCCCTGATCTCCAACGAGCCCGGGGCGACGCGCGAGGCGGTGCGGCGGGCCACCGGACGGTGAGCGTCCGAGGGGTCCGGCGTCAGAGCTCGAGGCCCACCCGGACGGCGCCGTTCCAGGAGTCGGGCAGGAGCGTCGTCGGGAGCCCCTCGGTCTGCTTCATCGTCTTGCCGGGCTGGTAGGTGAGCTCCAGCGCCAGCGAGAGGGAGCCGCTCGTCAGCCGGCCGCCGAGGGTCCAGCGGTAGAGCCAGTTGTCGAAGAACTTCATGTCGGGGAAGGGGACGGTGGTGGCGAGGACCTCGGCCGGGGTCCGGTGGTCCGGGTAGCAGTTGGTCGAGCTGCAGGTGCCGACCGCGGTCGGGCCGAAGTCGATGGCGTCGGTCTTGGCGCCGATGGAGGTGAAGCGCAGGGCGCCGTAGGGCGTGAGCTGGACCACGCCGCCGACGCCGAAGCGCCTGCCCACGGTGAGGTCGGCGTCCAGGACGTTCAACTCCAGATCCCGCTGGCCGAAGAGGCGGGTGTAGGCGAGGCGCACGGCGACGTCGGGGATCCAGCGGCCGTAGTTCTCGTTGATCGCCCAGCGGAGCTCGCCCTGCGCGGCCCCCATCTGGCTCTGGTCAACGTAGATGAGCCGGCCGCCGAGGTCGATGGAGAAGGGCAGCGCCTTGTGCACGTGGAGGGCGAGGGTGCGCAGGGACTGGGGGTCGTCGCCGCGGACCGGCCAGGTGACGAGACCGGGGCCGCCGAGCGGGTTGTTGCCGGCCGCGTCGGAGTGGCGGATGGCGGCGGTGCCGGCCTCCAACGCCACGCCCAGGCCGAGCTGGCCGCCGGTGGTGGCGTCGGTGAGCAGGGGCGAGGAGATGGCGGTGCCCAGCTGCATGACCAGCTGGCGGTAGCGCTGCATCGAGCCGAAGGCCAGGGAGTCGGAGCTCAAGCCGCTGATGGGCGTGCAGCCGTTGCCCGCGACCGAGCAGTAGGCGCTCAGGCGGTCCCAGACCACCGGAGCGGGGGCGCCGAGCCGCGCCAGGTTCAGGTCCATCGGATCCGCCGCAGCCGGAGTGGCGCTGAGCAGGGCGGTGGCGGCGGCGCAGAGCGCCAGGGTGCGGCGCATGAATCCTCCCGGAGGCCGGACTACCCGACCGGGACGAGGTTAGCGTTCGAAATTCAGGGATGTCAACGATTTGGAATTACTCTGGGTAGGGTGCGGCCGTGGCTCGCGCCTTCCCATCGGGTGCCGCGTATGCTTCCGGACGAGGGAGGGACACATGCGACACACCGTCTTCCTGACGTGGATCATCCTGGCGGTCGCGCCGCTGAACCAGGGGTGCCGCTGTCCGGTCGTGGACTCGGGAAACCAGGGCATCGTCTTCGAGACCCTGGGCAAGGGCACCAGCAAGAAGCTCCTGGGCGAGGGCATGCACGTCATGCCCATCTGGAACCGCGTCATCCCCTACGACCTGCGGGTGCACGAGTTCAAGGAGGGGCTGGCGGTGCTCTCCAACAACGGGCTGATGCTCAAGGTGGACGCGAGCGTCCGCTACCGGCCCAAGGCGGAAGAGCTGTACGAGCTGCAGACGCAGATCGGACCGCGCTACGCCGACATCCTCATCGCGCCGGTGGTCCGCTCCGAGGCCCGCAAGGTGTTCGGGCGCTACGCACCCGAGGAGATCTACTCGACGAAGCGCGAGGAGATCGAGCGCCAGATCCACGACGAGGTGAAGAAGGCGCTGGAGGGCAAGCACGTCGTGGTCGAGGCCATCCTGGTGCGCGACGTCGAGCTGCCACCGGCCATCCAGGCGGCCATCGCCGACAAGCTCGCCGAGGAACAGCGCTCCCAGAAGATGAGGTTCACGCTGGATCGGGAGCGGCAAGAGGCCCAGCGCAAGCAGATCGAGGCCGAGGGAATCAACAAGTACCAGAGCATCGTGCGCCAGGGGCTCACCGCCGAGTACCTCCAGTACAAGGGAATCGAGGCGACCACCAAGATCGCCGAGAGCCCCAACACCAAGGTGGTCATCGTCGGCGCCGGCAAGGGCGGCCTGCCCCTCGTGTTCCAGCCCTGACCCAGAGTAGTTTGTCGGAGGCACAGGTTCGGGCGGGGAGTCGGGTCGCGTCGACCGTGGTTTCCAAGACAGTCGGCGCTCCAGGCGGGTGTCCCAGTCGCCGAGGCGCTCCCCCGGGGCTGCGTAGAACGACTGGGGCCGCGACGGTATGCCCGTGTAGCAGGGTCTACCAGCGCGTGGCGCTCGGCAATCGGATGGAGAGAGACCCGCAGACCTGGGGCCGGTCGGCATGCGCCGCATGCGCGACGAACGAGAGAACCGGGCCGTCCACTAAGGCGAAGCCGCGCAGGGCACGCCGTGCATGACCCGCATCAGGTAGGTGCCCGCCGGGAAGACCGCGCTCCGATCGCCGCCGCGACGCGCGGCCCAGGCGTATCGGTACGATTCCAGAAATGCGACGAGGCGCGCCAGTGCCGCAATTCGATTCGTCGTATCGAGCGCCGCGACCCGGGGATTCAGCGCGCGACGCGGCTCTCGCGGCGCCAGCGCCGATGGACGGACCCGCGCTTCTCCCGTTCGGGTCGACGGCCTGCGGTCGAGAGCGGCTCCGGCTCGGTTCTCGATGTCGGCGAGGCCCGCGCTCACTCGTTCCCGGAACCCGCTCGCAGACGAAAAGCCAGGAGGGAGCGCGAGCTCGAGGCGCGCCACCTCAGGCATGGAGCCGTCAGGCCGGAAGAATGCGTGCGGCCGAGGGAAATCCGTTGCTCCGACCCCCATTCGCTCGGGAGCCGACCACAGCCCAGTCCAATCTCTACCCCGTCGGACGATCCCAGCTGCCACTGGATTTCCCAGGACGTACGCGGCCTTGGCGACGACGTCGTGCGGGTCGACGAGCACCACCGCGCTGTTGCTCCTTGGCGCCCAGAAGGACTCCCAGCGCCCGAGGGAGGCGTTCAGGGCCCGCGCGACCAGGGAGTCAAGGTACTGCTCGAACGCCGGGAGCCTCGCGCCAGGGTCGGTGACGACGAGATGGATGTGGTTGGACAGCACGCAGTAGGCGTGCACCAGCACTCCGTAGCGCTTGGCCGCGACGGCGAGCACGTACCCGACGACGCCGTTCGTCGTCTGACCCGGCGGGAGGAGGAACTGGCGCTGGGCGCATCGGCGGGTGACGAGGTAGGTCGTGCCGGGAAGGATCTGGCGCGGGGCGGTCACGCCGGTCCACTTTCGCAGGAGTCGTGCCGCGGAGGAGGCTGAGTGATGACGGGAACTTCGCCCCGGTTCCCGCCGGAAATCGTCCGCGCGGCGGCCGGTCAGCTGGACGAATTACTCTGGGTCAGGGCGAGGTGGAGGTGGTGGGGGTCGACGGAGGGGAGGCGGCACGCTCCCCTCTCGCACACGTACGCCGTGGCCCGGCCGCCGATCGCCACCCTTCCCGCGGCGATGGGCGCCAGCCGGGCGAGCGCGGCGAGCGGCGCTCCCTCGGGCGCGCCGCAGAGCACCCGGCTCGGGACGAAGGTCGACCGCAGCACGCGGAGGAACGGCTCCGGGTCCTGCCCCTCCGGCCACACCAGCACCACCTCGGGCACCGCGTCGTGCCGCCAGCCGAGGGCCAGCAGCAGCTCGTGGAGCGTGAAGGGGTGCTCGGCGAGCTGGCCGGCGTACGAGCGCAGCGCCCCGTCGGCCACCGCGCGCCAGCGGTCGTCGCCGGTCAGGGCGGCGAGCCGCAGCGCGTTCAGCGCCGCGACCGACGCGCCCGAGGGCTCGGCGCCGTCGTGCGTCGGCCGCTCGCGGGCGATGAGCCGCTCGTGGTCGGCGGCCGCGGTGAACCACCCTCCGCGCTCGCGGTCGGCGAAGAGCGCCTCCGTCGCCTCGGCGAGCCCCAGCGCCTCCCGAAGCCAGCGGGGCTCGAAGGTCGCCTCGAACAGGTCGAGGAGCCCCTGGGCCAGGAAGGCGTGGTCGTCGAGGAAGCCGGGCGGCCCGGGCCGGCCGGCGCGCCACGACCGCAGCAGCCGGCCGCCCGGCCGCAGCTCCGACAGCAGGAACGCCGCGACCCGCCGCGCCGCCGCGAGGTAGCGGGGCTCGGCGAGCACCCACCCGCCGACCGACAGGGCCGAGACGGCGAGGCCGTTCCAGCCCGCCAGCACCTTCTCGTCCCGCAGCGGGTGGACCCGCGCCTCGCGCGCCCGGCGCAGCGTCTCCCGCGCGCCGGCGAGCGACGCCCAGGTCTCCTCGTCCGGCGCCGGCACGTGGAGGACGTTCGCCCCCTCGAAGTTGCCGCCCGCGGTGACGCCGTGGAAGGCGACGAAGCGTTCGGCCTCGGCCCCGAGCCGCTCCCGGATCTCCCGCTCGCTCCAGACGAAGAACCGCCCCTCCTCGCCCTCGGAGTCGGCGTCGGTGGCCGAGAAGAAGCCGCCCTCCGGGGCCTGCATCTCGCGCAGCAGGTAGTCGAGGGTCGAGCGCGCCACCCGGGCGAAGTCGGCGCGGCCGGTCGCCTGGAACCCCTCGGCGTAGGCCACCGCCAGCAGCGCGTTGTCGTAGAGCATCTTCTCGAAGTGGGGCACCAGCCAGCGCTCGTCGGTGGAGTAGCGGTGGAAGCCGCCGCCCACCTGGTCGTGGATGCCGCCGGCGGCCATCTTCTCGAGGGTCCGGGTCGCCATCCGCAGGGCGCCGGCGTCGCCGGTCCGCCGCGCCTGGCGCAGCAGGAGCCGCACCGGCAGGCTGGAGGGGAACTTGGGCGCGCCGCGCAGGCCCCCCTCGCGCTCGTCGAACGTCCGCGCGAAGGCCGCCACCGCCGCGGCCACCGGCCCGGGGCCGGGCACCGACGCCGACGGCTCCCCGGCGGCCGACAGCGCGGTCCGGACCGCCCCGGCCAGGGCCCCGGCCGCCTGCGCCACCCGGCCCGGGTCGCGCTCCCACAGGTCGGCCACCAGCCGCAGGATCGAGAGGAAGCCGCGCGGCGCGCCGCGGTCGCCGTCGCGCGGCGGGAAGTAGGTCCCACCGTGGAAGGGCCGGCCCTCGGCGTCGAGCCAGACGCTCATGGGCCAGCCGCCGCCACCGGTGAGCGCCTGGACCGCCGCCATGTAGACGGCGTCCACGTCCGGCCGCTCCTCGCGGTCCACCTTGACGGGGACGAACCGGCGGTTCAGGACCTCGGCGATCTCCAGGTCCTCGAAGGACTCCTCCTCCATCACGTGGCACCAGTGGCAGGTGGAGTAGCCGACGGAGAGGAACACCGGCCTGCCCCGGTCCCGCGCCTCGGCGAAGGCCTCCTCGCCCCAGGGCCGCCAGTCCACCGGGTTGTGGGCGTGCTGCTGGAGGTAGGGCGACGCCTCGAGGGCCAGCCGGTTGGTGAAGCGGGGGACGTCGGCGTCGCGGTGGCGCGTCCGCGGGGCGCCGCCGGGAGCGCGCGCCGCGACCCCCGCGGCGAGGCGGGCGGCGAGCGCGGGGTCGCGGGGCGGGCTGCCGGGGGGATCGCGGGTCACGGCGGGAACCTAACCGTGCCGCCGGGGTCGCGCCGCGCCCGCGGCGCCGCGAGGCCCGTGCGCCGCTCCCCGGGCCGCCTCAGCCCTTCACCACCGCCATGGGCACGAGCCGGGCCACCAGGCGCGAGAGGCCGGCGCCGGCCACCACCCGGACCACGTCGGCGACGTCCTTGTAGGCCTCGCTCATCTCCTCGGCCAGCGTCTTCCGCCCCCGGCTGATCACCTCGATGCCGCGCGCCGCGAGCTCGCGCCCGATGGAGCGCCCCCGCGCCCGGCGCATCGCCTCGTGGCGCGAGAGCAGGCGCCCCGCTCCGTGGCAGGAGGAGCCGAAGGTGTCGGCCATGGCCCGGGCGGTGCCGGCGAGGACGTAGGAGTAGCGCCCCATGTCGCCGGGGATGAGCACGGGCTGGCCGACGGCGCGGTAGGGGGCGGGCACCCGCGGGTCGCCGGGGCCGAAGGCGCGGGTCGCGCCCTTGCGGTGGACCAGCACCGGGCGCAGGCGGCCCTCCACCTCGTGCTCCTCGAGCTTGGCGACGTTGTGGCAGACGTCGTAGACGAGCCGCGCCCCCAGCTCGCGCTCGGAGAGGCGCAGCGCGTGGAGGAGCGCCCGCACGGCGAGGCCGGTCATCACCTGCCGGTTGGCCCAGGCGAAGTTCGCCGCCGCCTGCATCGCGCCCAGGTAGGCCCGCCCCTCGGGGCTGCCGATGGGCGCGCAGGCGAGCTGCGGGTCGGGCAGGGCGGCGTAGTCGGGGCCGAAGCGGCCCATCCGCGTCGCCAGCCCGGCCAGCGCCTCGTCGCACACCTGGTAGCCGAGGCCCCGCGAGCCGGAGTGGATCTGCAGCACCAGCTGGCCGGCGAAGAGGCCGAAGGCGTCCGCCGCGGCCTCGTCGAACACCTCCGCCACCTCGTCCACCTCGAGGAAGTGGTTGCCGCTGCCCAGCGTGCCCAGCTGGTCCGCGCCGCGCTCGCGGGCCCGGGCGCTCACCGCGTCCGGGTCGGCGCCGGCGAGCCGCCCGCCCTCCTCGCAACGCTCGGCGTCGTCCGCCCCGGCGCGCCAGCCGCGCCGGACCGCCCAGCGCGCCCCGTCGCGCAGCACCTCGCCGAGCTCCCGGTCGTCGAGGCGCGGGATCGCCCGGCTGGCCCCGACGCCGGTGGGGATGTCGCGGAAGAGCTGCGCCGCGACGGCGTGCGCCTGCGGCCGCACCTCGGCCGCGGGGAGCCGCGTCGCCACCACCCGGACGCCGCAGTTGATGTCGTAGCCGACGCCGCCGGGCGAGACCGCCCCGTCCGGCGCCTCCACGGCGGCCACCCCGCCGATGGGGAAGCCGTACCCCCAGTGGATGTCGGGCATGGCCAGCGAGAAGCGGAGGATGCCCGGCAGGCAGGCGACGTTCGCCACCTGCTGCAGCGCCGGGTCGTCGGGGGCGGGAGGGCCCACGCTGTAGACGCGGCCGGGGACGTGCATGGGTCCCTCCCGCGGGATCTCCCAGAGGTCGCCCTCGATCCGCCGCGTCTTCACGCTGCCGCCGGGGTGCATCGCCTCCCCCTCTCCGCCCCGCGCCGCCTACACGTCCAGGAGCACCTGGGCGCGCCACCGGCCGTCCGCCGGCTCGAAGCGCGCCCCGTGCCAGGTGACCGCCTTCACGTCCACCCCCTCGCCGTGGAGGGCCGGGTCCCACCGGGCGAAGCCGACGGCGGCCTCGGCGCCGGCGTCGTCGATCCGCGCCGGCGTGCAGGAGGCGGGCAGCAGGCGCGACGTGGCGAAGCGGTAGAGCAGCTCCCGCAGCAGCGCCACGGCGCTCCCCGCCCGGTCCGGTCCGCCGGCGCAGGCGACCGGCACCTCCGGCCCCGGCTCGGCCGGGCCGCCGCCGGCGAGCAGCGCACCCAGGGCGAGCACCAGCCGCGCCAGCGCCTCCTCGGGAGTGGCCCCCTCCACGGCGACGCCGAGGTCGGCGGTGTGGTCGAGCTGCTCGAAGGGCTGGGGCAGCCGGTAGCGCGCGCGGCCGCTCAGGCCCGCGCCCCGGTCGGCCAGGAGAGGGTCAGCAGGAATGCGGACTCCTCCAGCGCCTCCACCTCGTGCGCCTGGGCCCGGTCCATCGCCAGCAGGTGGCCGGGGCGCAGCTCCACGTCGCGCCCGCCGGCGTGGACGCGGATCCGCCCGCCCAGCAGCTGCACCGACACCCGCTCGTCCGGCTCGTGGGTGGTCATCTTCGCCCCGGCCTTCAGCACCATGAGCACGAAGCGCAGGTCCGGGTACTTGGCCAGGGTGATGGCGTTGTGGCCGCGCTCGCGCCACGGCGCCTCGCGCTTCAGCCGGTCCACCTCCGTCGCCAGGTCGAAGGAGAGGTGGGGGCCGTCGAGGGTGCGCTCCTGCGCGAAGCGCTCCCCGAACGGCGAGCCGGTGAGGACGTGGGCCATGGCGACCTCCGTGGCGGCCGGACGCAGGCCGTCGTCGCATTCCATACCCCCGGGACACCTCGGGCCAGGATCCCTGGAGGGGCGCGGCAGGAGGCCCGACGGTCCCGATCAGGGGCCCGGAGCGCTCGCGGCGTCGGGAGCGCCGGCGAGGACCGGCGCGATGGCGCGCGAGGAGAGGCGCAGGAAGCGCGCGAGCAGCGCCACCGCCACCGCGGAGAGGCCGGCGCACAGCCCCCACCACAGCCCGGTCACGCCCTGGCCGAGCAGCAGGCCGAGCACGACGGCCACCGGCAGGCCGACCAGCCAGTGGCCCACCATGTTGGCGGCGAAGGTGAAGCGGGTGTCGCCCGCGCCGCGCAGCACGCCCGCGCCCACGCCCTGGACGCCGTCGCAGATCTGGAAGGCGGCGGCCACCAGCAGGAGCGGCGCCGCCGCCTGGATCACGCGCGGGTCGTCGGTCATGGCGCGGGCCAGCGCCCGCGGGGCGAGGAGGAAGGCCAGCGCCGGGAGGGCCATCACCGCAGCCCCGGCGCCGAAGGCGGTGAGCCCGGCCCGGCGGGCGGCGGCGGCGTCCCCGGCGCCGATCGCCCATCCGACCCGGACCGACCCCGCGCTGCCGACGCCCACCGCCACGGTGAAGGTGAGGCTGGCGTAGGCGATGGCGAGCTGGTGGGCGGCGAGCGGCGCCGCGCCCAGCCGCCCGGCGAGGAAGCCCACCAGGGCGAAGATGCCCACCTCGGCCGCCATGTGGAGCCCGACCGGGAGGCCGATCCGCCCGATCTGCCGGAAGCCAGCGGCCGAGGGCCGGCGCAGCCCCTCCGCGCCGCCGGCCACGGGCACCCGGGCGGCGGCCGCGGCCAGGACGGCAGCCTGGAGCAGGGTGGTGAGCGAGGTCGAGAGCCCCGAACCGGCGGCGCCCAGCGCCGGCACGGCGCGCAGCGGGCCGGACCAGGCCGGGAGCCCGGCGCCGCCGAAGACGAACAGCAGGTCGCCGAGGAAGTTCACCACGTTGCCGGCGACGACCGAGATCACCAGCGCACGGGTGCGGCCGTGCCCCTGGAGATAGGCGCGGGCGGCCACGAAGAAGAGGAGCGCCGGGAGCGAGGGCAGGCGAGCGAGGAGGAAGCCGCCCGCCTGCCGGGCCACCTCGTGGCCGATGCCCAGCGGCTCGAGCGCGAGCGGCGCCAGGGCCATGGGGAGCGAGAGGAGCAGGCCGGCGCCGAGCGAGAGCCAGGCGCCTTGCCAGAGCCAGCGGCGGGCCCGCCGCGGATCCCCGGCGCCGACCGCCTGCGACACCAGCGGGTCGAGCCCCATCATCAGGCCCATGCCCAGCACCGCGGCGGTGAAGAACAGCGCGTTGCCGAGCCCGGCTCCGGCCAGGGTGTCGGCGCCGGCGCGCCCGCAGACGGCGGTGTCGACGACGCCCATGACCGCCTGGCCGCCGCTGGCGAGCGCCAGCGGCCCGGCCAGCCGGAAGAGCGCCGCCACCTCGGCGCGGGCTGTGGCGGTCCGTTCCACGGGGCGGCGGAGCATACCCCCGGTGTCGCGTCCGGGGGCGGGTCTCGCGGCCGACATCTGGACGCCGGTTCAGCCGTCTGCCAGGATGCCCGCGTGATCGTCCTCGGCATCGACCCCGGCTCGCGGCGCTGCGGCTTCGGCGTGGTGGAGCGGGACGGGTCGAGGCTCCGGGCCCTGGAGGCGGGCGTGCTGGAGCCGGGGGACGGGCCGCTCGCCGACCGGCTCGCCTTCCTCCTCCAGGCGCTCGGCCAGGTCATCGCCCGCCACCGCGCCGACGCCGTCTCGGTGGAGAGCGCCTTCTTCGGCCTCTCGGCCCGCTCCGCGCTGGTGCTGGGCCAGGCCCGGGGCGTGGCGCTGGCCGCCGCCGCCCGCGCCGGGCTGCCGGTGTTCGAGTACGCGCCGACGGAGGTGAAGCGGGCCTTCACCGGGAGCGGGCGGGCCGAGAAGGCGCAGATGATCCGCACCGCCCGCGCGCTGCTCGGGGTGGAGGCGGCGCTGGCCGACGCCGCCGACGCCCTGGCGGTCGCCGTCTGCCACCTCGCCCGGCGCGTGCCGGCCCCGGCGGCGGCCCGCCGGCGCGAGGCAGAGGCCCGGGCCGCGCTCCGGCCGGCGGTGCGCCGCTTCGGAGGCGCGCGGTGATCGCCCGGCTCGCCGGCCTGGTGGCCGAGAAGGGGGAGGACCACGCCGTCGTGGACGTGGGCGGGATCGGCTACCGGGTGCACCTCTCCCAGCCGACGCTGGCCTCGCTCCCGCCGGTGGGCGAGAAGGTGGCGCTGCGGACCTACACCCACGTGCGCCAGGACGTGCTCCAGCTCTTCGGCTTCGCCGGCGAGGAGGAGGAGTCGGTCTTCCACGAGCTCATGGGGGTGAAGAACGTCGGTCCCCGGGCGGCGCTGAACATCCTCTCCGGCATCGAGCCGCGCGACCTGGCGCGCGCCGTGGCCGACGGGGACGTGGCCCGGCTCACCCGGGTGCCCGGCGTGGGCAAGAAGACCGCCGAGCGGCTGGTGCTGGAGCTGAAGGAGAAGCTGGTGGCGCTCGCCCGGGCCGCGGCGCCGCGGAGCCAGGCCCCGCGCGGCGCGCTGGAGCAGCTGGCCCAGGCGCTCACCGGGCTCGGGTACAAGGCGCCGCAGGCCGAGCAGGCGGCCGAGGCGCTCCGCGACCGCGCCGACCGGCCGCTCGACGAGCTGCTGCGCGAGGCGCTGAAGCTGCTGCGCGGGTAGGCCGGGGCGTCGGCCCGCTCTGCTAGGATCCCGCCATGGTCCGCCCGCCGCTCCGCGAGGTCGCCGCCGAGGCCCAGGAGGGCGAGGCGCGCCTGGAGCAGTCGCTCCGCCCCGCCACCTTCGAGGAGTACGTCGGCCAGGAGAAGCTGGTGGCCAACTTCCGCGTCTACGCCCGCGCCGCGCGGGAGCGGAACGAGGCGCTCGACCACGTGCTGCTCTCCGGCCCGCCCGGCCTGGGCAAGACCTCGCTGGCCCACATCCTGGCGCGCGAGCTGGGCGTGGCGCTGCACGTCACCAGCGGCCCGGCGCTGGTGAAGAAGGGGGATCTCGCCGGCCTGCTCACCGCGCTCGCCCCTCGCGACATCCTCTTCATCGACGAGATCCACCGGCTCTCGCCGGCGGTGGAGGAGGCCCTCTACCCGGCCATGGAGGACTTCCGCTTCGACGTGGTCCTGGGCGCCGGGCTCGGCGCGCAGACCATGGAGATGCGGCTGGAGCGCTTCACGCTGGTGGGGGCGACCACCCGCACCGGCCTGCTGGCGAGCCCCCTGCGCGACCGCTTCCCCATCCAGGAGCGGCTCGACTTCTACCAGCCGGGCGAGCTGCGGGAGATCGCCGAGCGGGCGGCGCGCAAGCTGGGGCTGCCGGTGGAGCGGGCCGGCGCCGAGGCGCTGGCCCGGCGGGCCCGGGGGACGCCGCGCATCGCCATCCGGCTGCTGCAGCGGGCCCGCGACTTCGCCCAGGTGGAGGGGACCGGCCGGCTCGACGAGCGCATCGTCGACCTCACCCTGGAGCGCCTGGAGGTGGACGGCCGGGGGCTGGACGCCATGGACCGGCGCATCCTCGCAACGGTCATCGACGCCTTCGGCGGCGGGCCGGTGGGCATCGAGGCGGTCGCCGCCTCGGTGGGCGAGGAGCCGGACACGCTCGAGGACGTCTACGAGCCCTTCCTGGTGCGCGAGGGGCTGCTGGCGCGCACGCCGCGCGGGCGCGTGGCGCTGCCGGCGGCCTTCGAGCACCTCGGGCGCGAGCGGCCCGCGGGGCGCCAGCCCGGGCTGTTCTAGCGGCCCCGGCCCCGGCGGGCCGGCCGCCGCGCGGGCCTCCCCTACCAGCTCGCCCGGCTGCGGCGCCGCGGGCGCCAGGCGAGCGCGAGGAGCAGCCCGGCCACGAAGCCGCCGACGTGGGCCATGAAGGCCACGCCCCCGGCGCCGCCGCCGAGGAGCGCCCCGAGCAGCTGGAGGACGAACCACGCGCCCAGGAAGAACCAGGCCGGGAGGTAGATCAGCTGGATGAAGATGATGATGGGGACGACGGTCAGCACCCGGGCCCGCGGGAACATCAGCCAGTAGGCGGCGAGGACGCCGGAGATGGCCCCGCTCGCGCCCACCATGGGGATGACGAGCTCGTTGCCGCCGGTCACCGCCGAGGCGCCGGTCTGCGCCAGGGCCGCGGCCACGCCGGCGACGAGGTAGAAGGCGAGGAAGCGAAGGTGGCCGAAGGCGTCCTCCACGTTGTTCCCGAAGATCCAGAGGAACAGCATGTTCCCGGCGATGTGGAGGAAGCTCCCGTGGAGGAACATGCTGGTGAGGACGGTGACCACCGGCGGCAGCAGGGCCGGGGGGCCGAAGTCGTAGCCGAGGAGCTGCGCCGGGACCAGGCCGCCGATCCGCACCGAGGCCTCGATCCCCGTGCCCAGCACCTGCCAGAGGAAGACGGCCACGTTGACGGCGATGAGCGTCACGGTCACCAGCGCCGGGCGGGAGCTTGGCAGGTCGTCCTTCAGCGGGATCACGGGGCGATGATATGTGGTGCGGGCCCGACGGTCGCCTTCTTCGGGCCGGCCAACCCCGCGGCGGGTGGCGGAAAGCCTGACATCCATGTCGTGGTCCGTCGGGTCTCCTGTCACCTCGGCCCGGCGACCCTGCCCCTCGCCGCTCCCCTGACCCAGAGTAATTTTCGAGAAACTTCCATCGTTCCCGGGTGTTGGAGGCAGGTGTCACCGGTGCGGGGAGGGGGCACAGGATTCGCTGGCCGCGGCACGGCCATTGCTCTAGATTTCGCGGACTTTTTTCCCAGGACGGCGCGGGGGAGCGGCAGGGGAGCGGACCGGAACATGGCGAACTGGAACCAGCGGACCGTCGGAAAGCGCGTGAGCCTCACGGGCGTGGGCCTGCACTCGGGCAAGCCCGCGTCGCTGACGCTCGCCCCGGCGGCGCCGGACAGCGGCATCACCTTCGTCCGCATGGACCTGGGCGTCGAGGTCCCGGCCCGGGCCGACCTGGTCGTGGACACCCTGCTCTCGACCTCGCTCGGCGTGGGCGCGGCGCGGGTGGCGACGGTCGAGCACGTGCTGGCGGCCCTCACCGGCCTGGGCGTCGACAACTGCCGCGTCGAGGTGGACGGCCCCGAGATCCCCATCCTCGACGGCTCGGCCGCGCCCTTCGTCTACCTGGTGCAGGAGGCGGGGGTCGAGAGCCAGCGGGCCGGCAAGCGCTTCCTGGTCGTCGACCAGCCGGTCGAGATCCGCGAGGGCGACAAGCTGGCCCGGCTGGAGCCGGCCGGCGAGATGTCGGTGAAGTTCACGGTGGACTTCAAGCACCCGCTCATCACCGACCAGACCTTCGAGTTCGGCTTCTCGGCGCGCCGCTTCGCGCGCGAGCTGGCGCCGGCCCGGACCTTCTGCTTCCTGCGGGACATCGAGTACATGAAGTCGAAGGGGCTGGCCCAGGGCGGCAGCCTCGACAACGCCATCGTCATCGACGAGTTCTCGATCCTGAACCCCGAGGGGCTGCGCTTCCCCGACGAGTTCGCCCGCCACAAGGTGCTGGACGCCATCGGCGACCTCACCCTCGTCGGCATGCCCGTCATCGGCGCGCTCACCGCCCGCAAGAGCGGCCACGCCATGAACCAGGCGCTGGTGCGCAAGGTGCTCGCCACCCCGGCCAGCCACCGGGTGGTGCGCGTCAGCGCCGAGTCGGAGCTGGAGCCGCTGCGCATCCGGCTGCCGGCGCTGGGCCTGGCCGAGAGCCACGCCTAGCGGAGAGCGGCCGCCGATCCCGCCGCGGCGCTCCCGGGAGATCGCGTCCCCGGGCGGCGCCCGTCCCCTACCAGCTCCCGAAGCGCCGCCGGGCCTCCGCGGCCAGCGCCTCGCGGTGGCCCGGGTGGGCGATGCCGATGAGGGCCGCCGCGCGCTGGCGCAGGTTCTTGCCCCAGAGGTCGGCGATGCCGTACTCGGTCACCACGAAGTGGACGTGGGCCCGGGTGGTCACCACCCCCGCGCCCGGCTTCAGGTGCGAGACGATGCGCGACTCGCCGGCGTGGGTCACCGAGGGCAGGGCGACGATGGGCTTCCCGCCCTCGGAGAGGGCCGCGCCGCGGATGAAGTCCATCTGGCCGCCGACCCCGGAGTACTGGAGGTCGCCGATGGTGTCGGCGCAGACCTGGCCGGTGAGGTCGACCTCGATGGCGCTGTTGACGGCGGTGACCTTGGGGTTGCGCCGGATCACCGCGGTGTCGTTCACGTAGCCGATGTCGAGCATCGCCACCTGCGGGTTGTCGTCGATGAAGTCGTAGAGCTTTCGCGTGCCGAAGGCGAAGCCGGCCACGATCTTCCCGGGGTGGACGCGCTTGGCCTCGCCGGTGATCACGCCCTTCTCGACCAGGTCGACGATGCCGTCGGAGAGCATCTCGGTGTGGACCCCGAGCCGCTGGTGGTCCCCCAGCGCCGCCAGGGTGGCGTCGGCCAGCGCCCCGATGCCGATCTGCAGCGTGGCGCCGTCGTCCACCAGCTCGGCGCAGTGCCGCCCGATGGCGTACTCCTCCTCGGTGGGCGGGTGGCCCGGGTGCTCGTGGATGGGCTCGTGCCCCTCGACCAGGTAGTCGATCGACTCGACGTGGATCTGCCCGTCGCCGTGGCTGCGGGGCATGTGGCGGTTCACCTGGGCGATGACGGTGCGGGCGGTCTGCACCGCGGCGCGGCTCACGTCCACCGAGACGCCCAGGGAGCAGAAGCCGTGCCGGTCGGGCGGGGAGACCTGCACCAGCGCCACGTCGAGCGGCAGGGCGCCGCCGCGGAAGAGCTGCGGCACCTCGGAGAGGAAGACCGGGAGGTAGTCGCCGCGCCCCTGCTGCACCGCCTCGCGGACGTTGGGCCCGACGAACAGGGCGTTCACCCGGAAGCTCCGGGCCAGCTCCGGCGCGGCGTAGGGCGCCTCCCCCTCGGTGTGCAGGGAGACCACCTCCACCACCCGCAGCTCCGGGGCGCGCGCGGTCATGGCCTCGAGCAGCCGGCGCGGCGCCGCCGCCACGCTGTGGACGAAGACCCTGTCGCCGGACTTGATGACCGCTACCGCTTCCTCGGCGCTGACGGTTCGGCTCATCGTCGCTCCGCTCCCCCGAAATGGAGCGGGAGCATACCGCGCCCGGCGCGGCCGGGACACGGGAAGCGTGCGCCCCGCGTCGCTCCGCCGCCGCGCCCCGTCCCGCACGCGTGGTATGGTGCCCGGGATCATGGCCCCGCCCGGCGCGACGCGCCGCCGCCTGCTCGGCCCATTCGTGGCGCTGGTGTCCCTCCACAGCGCCGCCGTCGGGGCGGCCCTGGCCTTCGCGCCCCGCTGGTCGGCTTCCTTCGGCGGCTTCGCTCCCGGCGCCGCCGGCTTCTTCACGCGGCAGGGCGGCGTCTTCCACCTGGTCCTGGGCGCCGCCTACGCCCTGGAGTGGCGGGCGGCGGGGACGGTGCGGCTGCTGCTGCTCGCCAAGGCGGCGGGCACCCTCTTCCTCTGCGCCACGATGCTCGGCGGCGGCGCGCCCTGGGCGGTCGGCATCTCGGCGGCCGGCGACGCCGCGATGCTCCTCGCGGCCCTGGCGCTGCGGCCCCGCTGACGCCCGCCCGCCCGGCGGCCCGGCGGCGGGACCGGGCCAGGGTCGGGATCGGGGATCAGGCCGGCGGCGGCGCGCGCCCCGACTCCTGCTCGTAGACCTCGGCGATCTCGTCGATGCCCACCAGGAAGCTCATGGAGACGTGCTCGCGCAGGCTGGCCTCGGTCTCGGCGCCGGGAGCGGCGCGCAGCACCGCCAGGCAGGCCTCGCGGTCCGAGTCGACGATGGCGATGACCTCCTCGGCCGGGAAGCCCTGGGCGCGGCGCCGCTCCGCCAGGTGGCGGCAGTAGGCGCGGATGATCCCCACGTCCCGGGTGCGGATGGAGTTCTTCAGCTGGAGGTAGAGCTGCCGCTTGGCCCAGACCACCTCCTCCGCCGGCAGCTTCCGGTAGTTCGGGAAGGCGTCGGCGCCGGCCGGCCCCTCGAGCCGGGCGACCGCCGCCTCGATCATCTCCCGCTCGTGCCTCTCCACCAGGTGGTAGAGGCGCAGGTTGGGGGTGACCTCGCCGACCTTCATGGCCCGCAGGTTTCGCCGGTGCCACTCGGCCGGGTCGGTCCGCATGTTCTCCACCAGGAAGGGGATGCGCCGGAGGACGTCCAGCCGCGGGTTGGGGCTCCAGCCGGTGCGCTCCCGGGTCCGGTGGGCGTCCACCGCCAGCCGCAGGTCGATGTAGCGCCCCATCCACGGCCGCTCGAAGGGCCGCCGGCCCAGCAGCCGCCCGGCCAGGTCCATGGTCACCAGGCCGGCGCGCGCCAGCGGGCGGGGCATGAGGATGGGCCGCCCGCGGGCGCCGGTCGCGGCCAGGGTGGCGGCCTCGAAGGTCTCGCGGTGGGAGACGGCGCCGTCGGGCGAGGCGACGAGGATCTCCCCGGGCGACAGCTCGGCCTGCATCTCCAGGAGCCGCTCGAAGAAGGCGACGGCGCAGCGGACGTGGAGGTAGGGGATGGCCGACTCGCCCCGTCCCCCGAGGATGCGCCGGTTCCAGGCGTCGGAGAGCCAGGTGCCGAGGAAGACGTAGAGGGGCGGGTACTCGCACCAGTCGGAGAACATCGCCGCCAGCCGCACGATGGCCGAGGGGAAGGCGTCGGCGTAGCGCGCCAGGACCCGCTCGCCGTACCGCTTGGTGGCCGCGTAGACGTGGTCGCCGTCGGGTGGGCTGGCCTCGGTGAGGGCGCCGCCGCGGGGCGGGAAGTCGCAGGCGGCCACCGAGGAGGCGAAGAGGAAGCGCTCGGGTCGGAGCTCCCGGCACTCGTCCAGGACGTGCCGCAGCCCGGTGACGTTGGTGCGCTCGTACTCCGGGTGCTTCTCGCCGGTGAAGTCGTAGTGGGCGGCGAGGTGCAGGACGATCTTCCGGCCGGGCACGCGGCGCAGCCACCGGAAGACGTCGGCCACGTGCTCCCGCTCGCCGATGTCGGCCTGGAACCAGGTGACGTGGGGGTGGCGCTCGACGCCGGCGGCGGCCTGGGAGCGCCGGGCGACGGCGTAGATGGCGTGGCGCTCGCGCAGCGCCGCCACCAGGTGCCGGCCCAGGAAGCCCGAGGCGCCGGTGACGACCAGCGCCGGGCGCTCCGGGCGCGGCCCTCCGCCCTCCGGCGGCGGCACGTACACCACGGCGGATGGGCGCCCCTCCGTCATCCCCACCTCGCGGCCCACCCTGCTTGTAGCACGGCCGGCGCCGCGGGCGGCGCGGACAGGGAGACCCCGGGTCCTCCCCGCGCGGAAGGGCCCGGGGCCTGATCCCCCGCTCCCCTAGAGCACCTTCACCCGGGCGATCTCCTGGCCCTCGCCGTCCACGGTGTGGATGGCGCAGGCCAGGCAGGGGTCGAAGGAGTGGACCGTCCGCAGCGCCTCGAGGGGCCGCGCCGGGTCGGCGATGGGGTTCCCGATGAGGGACGCCTCGTAGGGCCCGACCTTGTCGTGCTCGTCGCGCGGGCCGGCGTTCCAGGTGGAGGGGACCACCGCCTGGTAGTTCTGGATCTTCCCGTCCCGGATCACCGTCCAGTGGGAGAGGGTGCCGCGCGGCGCCTCGTGGAAGCCGAAGCCGCGGATCTCGCCGGCGGGGAAATGGGGCTCGTTGAAGATGGCGACGTCGCCCTTGCCGACGTTCTCCACCAGCAGCTTCCAGTGCTTGAGCGCCAGCTCGGCGATCACCGCGGTGCGGATGCACCGGCCGGCGATGCGCCCGACCGTCGAGTGGAGCACCGCCGGTCCGAGCCGGGTCTTGGCCACGGCGCCGGCGGTGTCGAGGAAGCGGGTGGCCCAGCGGACGGTCGGCTCGTGCTTCGACGCCAGGCCGCACAGCACCTGGGCCAGCGGGCCGACCTGCATGGGCTCGCCCTTGAAGCGCGGCGCCTTCACCCAGCTGTACTTCTTCGCGCCGTCCCACTCGCCCGGCGCCGGGATGGTCTCGCCGTCGTAGGGATGGAGCGCCTGCTGCTTGCCGCCGTACCAGGCCCGGGCCACGCTCTCGGTGACGCCGTCCCGGAAGTAGGGATCGCCGAACGCGGAGATGGGCTTGTAGCTGGTGAGGTCGGCCTTGTGGATGGTGCCGCCGGGGAGGTCGAAGACCGTCCCCTTGGTGTCGAGCGGCAGGTCGGGCACCGCCAGGTAGTTGGTGACGCCGGCGCCGTAGGCGGTCCAGCCGGCGTACATCGCCCCCACCGCCGCCACGTCGGGGAAGTAGACCTGCTCGACGAAGGCCTTCACCTCCTCGAGCAGGTCCTTCACCTGGTAGAGCTTCTCCATGTTCAGCGTGGAGGGGCTGTCCAGGTTGATGGCGTTGGCGACGCCGCCCACCGCCAGGTTCTGGATGTTCGGGGTCTTCGAGCCGAGGATGGCCACCACCTGGAGCGCCTTGCGCTGCAGATCCAGCGCCTGCAGGTAATGGTGCACCGCCAGCAGGTTCACGTCCGGCGGCAGCTTCATCGCCGGGTGGCCCCAGTAGCCGTTGGTGAAGATGCCGAGCTGTCCGCCGGCGACGAAGCCGGCCAGCCGCTCCTTGGTGGCGGCCAGCGCCTTGACGCCGTTCCCCGGCCAGGCCGAGAGGCTCTCGGCCAGCTTCGAGGCCGCGGCCGGGTCGCCCTTCAGGGCGCTGGTCACGTCCACCCAGTCCAGCGCCGCCAGCTGGTAGAAGTGGACGATGTGATCGTGCAGGGCGTGGGCGGCGATGATGAGGTTGCGGATGTACTGCGCGTTGATGGGGATCTCCAGCCCCAGCGCGTTCTCCACCGCCCGCACCGAGGTCACGGCGTGCACCGTGGTGCAGACCCCGCAGATGCGCTGGGTGAATATCCAGGCGTCGCGCGGGTCGCGCTGCTGGAGGATGGTCTCGATGCCGCGCCACATGGTGCCGCTGGACCAGGCGTTCTTCACCTTCCCGCCGTCCACCTCGACGTCGATGCGCAGGTGGCCCTCGATGCGGGTGATGGGGTCGATGGTGATCCGGCTCATGGGTGACCTCTATCGGCTGGCGGCGGGGGCGCCGGGAAGGACGGGGAACCGCTTCACCACGGCCAGGTAGACCATGGTCTCCATGGCCACCAGCCCGGCGGTGACGAGCATCTCCAGGACCGACGGGAAGTAGCTCCAGCCCGGCCCCGGGTCGTAGGCGACGACGTAGGTGTCGAAGCGGTAGAGCACCCCGCCCGCCAGGATCAGCAGCGCGGCGCGGAAGAGCCGGGCGGCGCTCTCCTGGGTCTCCTTCCCGAGCAGCATCACCGCCGGGACGACGAGCAGCGCCGTCTCCACCCAGAACCAGAAGGCGTAACGCGTCGGGGCGAAGGCCAGGCCGAACCGCCCGCGCAGCAGGACGTCGGCCAGCCGGATGGCGACGAAGGCGAGGAGCAGCCCCGCGGCCAGCGGCGCGGCGGCGCCGAGGAGCCGGGTCTCGAACTTCCGCTTGAAGGCCAGGGCGGAGAGCGTGGACTCGAGCACCACCGCCGCGTAGCCCAGGAACAGGCAGTTCAGCAGGAAGAACAGGGGCAGGAAGGCGGAGTGCCAGAGCTTGTGGACCTTGGAGGCGGGCAGGGCCATCACCGTGCCCAGCGACGACTGGTGCATGGTGGGGAGCAGCAGCCCGAGCGCGATGATCCAGGGCATGGCCCTGTCGATGCGCGGCTTCCAGGCCACCGCCAGGGCCTTGAGCCCCGGGCTGCCCTCCTCCTTCCACCGCTCCAGGAGCGCCGGGGAGAACTCCAGCCAGAGCACGATGACGTAGGTCATCACGCAGAGGGCCACCTCCAGCAGCGGCGACCGCCAGTTCCACCAGGAGACGTAGGTGGGGATCTTGTAGAGGCCCCAGTAGCGGCCGACGTCGATGAGGATGGAGACGGCGGCGAAGGTGTAGCCCAGCGCGCCGGTGAGCATCGCCGGCCGCACCAGCGGGTGGTACTGCCCGCGGTTCATGAGGTAGGCGAGCACCGCCATGGCGTAGCCGCCGCAGCCGATGGCGGTGCCGATCACCACGTCGACGGCGATCCACAGGCCGAAGGCGTAGCCGTCGTTCATGGCGGTGGCGGCGCCCAGTCCCTGGGTGAAGCGCCAGGCCAGGGCGGCGACGCCGGCCACGGCCACGACCCCGAGGAGCTTGAAGACCGGGGTGGAGACGGGGCCCCCCACCGGCGCGGCCTGGACCTGGGCGCTCACTGGTCGCCCCCCTTCTCCTGCTCCTGCTTCTTCCGGTTGCGGCTCACGGTGAAGCCGATGGCGGCGTAGAGGATGGCCGGCACCACCAGCCCCTGCAGCGGGTAGAGCGCGCCGTTGATGGACTCGGCCAGCTCGGGGATGGGCGTGTCGTCGAGCACCGGCAGCCCGAGCTTCTCGAAGGGCACGTCGGCGGCGGTGAGATAGAGGCACTGCGTGCCGCCGGCCTCGGTCTCGCCGTACACCTTGGGGAGGTAGCGGCCCGGGGCCGCCGCCATGCGGCGCTTCGCCTCGGCGCGCAGCTCGGCCACCGTGCCGGTGATCACCGCGGCGCGCGGGCAGACCTGGGCGCAGGCCGGCCCCTCCTTGCGGTGGCGGCACAGCTCGCACTTCACCATCACCGGGATGGCCTTGGCCCACTCGAACTTGGGGACGTTGAAGGGGCAGGCCATCTGGCAGTAGCGATCGCCCAGGCACCGGTTCGGCTCGTAGGTGACCACGCCGTCCGGCCCCTTCACGAAGGCCTTGATCATGCAGGCGGAGACGCAGGCCGGATCGGCGCACTGCATGCACTGGCGCTTGATGAAGGCGGAGCGGCCGCCCTCGGCCCAGGCCTTGATGATGGTGCGGGTCGTCGCCGAGAGGTCGTCGGGCGCGTCGAAGGGGGCGCCGTTCAGCTCGCGGCGGTCGGCGGGGTTGCCGTTCGCCTCCTTGCACTTGGTCACGCAGGCGCGGCAGCCGATGCAGCGGGTCGAGTCGTAGAGCAGCCCGCGGGAGGCCGGGTCGACGGCCCGGCGCTCGGCGGCGGCGGCGGGGCGGGCCGCCACCGCG
>JAKAEO010000235.1 GCA_021818285.1 Myxococcales bacterium | reverse complement strand
CCGCCGCCAGCGCCGCCCCGTCCAGCGCCGCCGCCAGGGCCACCGCCCGCGCCAGGGCGGGCGAGGCGAAGGGCCGGGCGGCGTCGTGGACCAGGACCAGGGCGCAGCCGGGCAGGGCCTCGAGGCCGTTGCGAACCGAGTCGGCGCGCGCCGCCCCGCCCGCGACCACCGCCACCTCGCGCCCCAGGCCGGCGAGCTCGGCGCGGGCCCGGGCCTCCTCGCCCGCCGGGACCACGGCCACCAGGTCGTCGAGGAGATCGCAGCCGGCCAGGGCGCGGGCCGAGCGGCGCAGCACCGTCTCGCCGCCGAGGGAGAGCCACTGCTTGGCGGTCCCGGCCCGGTTCCCGGCACCGGCGGCCGCGAGGATGGCCCCGACCCTGTCGCCTCCGATCATCCACGCCTCCTTGGCACCGCCGCTGCAGTGCGGACCGGGGGTGCCGCCGCACCAGCCCCCGCCGCCGGGTTCTACCCCGAAACGCGACCGCCGCGCGGACCGGAGTCCGCACGGCGGCCGCTGTCGCCTCGCCCGGCCGTGGGGCCGGGGAGCCGGCTCAGCAGTTGAAGATCTTCTTCAGGTCCATCTCCACGTCCTGCTCGTCGCAGTCCTTGGCGATGGCCAGCTCCTTGATGAGCAGCGAGCGCGCGGTGTCGAGCATCTTGCGCTCGCCGAAGGAGAGGTCCTTGTCGCTGCGGAGCAGGTAGAGGTCGCGCAGCACCTCGGCGATCTCGAAGACCGATCCGGTCTTGATCTTGTCCATGTACTCCCGGTAGCGGCGGTTCCAGGTGGTGGAGTCGACCGAGACCTCCTTCTCCCGGAGGATGCTGTAGACCTTGCGGACGTCCTTCTCGCCGATGATCCCCCGCAGGCCCACCTGGTGGACCTTGTTCATCGGGATCATGATCTTCATCCCGTTGTCGAGGATGCGGAGCACGTAGAAGGACTGCCGCTGGCCGGCGACCTCCTTGTGCTCGATCCCCATCACCTCGCCGACCCCCTGCCCGGGGTACACGGCCTTGTCGCCCACCTTGAAATTGGAGGGCAGTGCGCTAGTCTGCGTTGCGGGCATCAGTTCCTCTGGCCTTCCCGGCCGCCGTTGACGTTCGGCGACGCCGTGAACGAGCGGCCGCCGGACGGATTCCGAAGTCGGGCAACGTTAGCACACATCGCTAACCGGGTCAATAGGCTCGGTTTTTTCGCCGTTGCACGCCCCGTCCAGGCCGCGGGGAGCCGCGCATGACGCGGCGCGCCCCGCTGCTCCCCCTCTCCCTGGGCTTCGCCCTCGGGGTCGCCGTTCCCCCGTCCCCCGGCCTCCGGGTCCCGGCCGGCGCCCTGCTCCCGCTGGCCCTCTCCCCGTCCCTCGCCCCCGCCGCCTTCCTCGCGGCCGGCGTGCTCGCAGGGGGGATGGCCCGGGCCGTGGTGCCGGAGGTCCCGGCCGCCCCGACCGCCGGCGAGGAGCGGGAGGAGCCGCTCACCGGCCGCGTCGCCTCCGTCCCCGAGCGGCTCGACGGCAGGGTGCGCTTCCTCCTGCGCGAGCGCGGCGGCGCGCTCCTGCAGGCGATCGCCCCTTCCCCCGGCTGGCCGCTCGCCTGGGGGGACGAGATCCGGCTCACGGCCCGGCGCTTCGCGGCGGAAGGGCCGCGCAACCCGGGCGGCCGCGACGCGGCGGCGCTGCTCGCGGCGCGCGGCGTCGAGGGGCTGGCCTGGGCCCGTCTCCCGCCGGTCCGCCTCGCGCGCCCCTCGCCGCTCGCCTGGCTCGAGGCCGGGCGGAGCCGATTCGCGGCGGCGGCCGACGCGGCCCTCCCGCCGCGCGAGGCGGCCCTGGTCCGCGCCATCGGCGCGGGCGACCGCTCGGCGATCGACCCGGCGACGAACGAGGCCTTCGCGCGCAGCGGCCTCGCCCACCTCCTCTCGGTGTCGGGCCTGCACCTCGCGGTGGTGGCGCTCGGGACCTGGCGGGTCCTCCGCGCGCTGCTGCTGCGCTCCGACGCCGTCGCCGCGAGGGTCGACCCCCGGAAGCTGGCGGCCCTGCTGGCGCTCCCGGTCACGGCGCTCTACGCCCTGGCCACCGGCGCCGACGTCCCGGTGGTGCGCTCGGCGCTGGCGGCCGGCCTGGGCTTCGCCGGCACCCTCCTCGACCGGGAGCCCTCGGGCCTCTCCTCCCTCTCCCTGGCCCTGCTGGCGGTGCTGGCGGCGGAGCCCGGCGCGCTCCTCGACCTCTCCTTCCAGCTCTCCTTCGCCTCGGTGGCCGGCCTGGTGCTGCTGGCGCGGCCGCTGCGCCAGGCCCTCCCCTGGCGGCCGCCGCCGACGCGCGCCGGCCGGGCGGCCGAGCTGCTGCTCGGAGCCGTCACCTCGGGCCTGGCCGCGACCGTCGCCACCGCGCCCCTGGTGGCCTTCCACTTCCGCCGGGTCTCGCTGCTGGCGGTCCCTGCCAACCTCGTGGGAATCCCGGTCGGCTCGGCGCTCACCGTGGTGGCCGCCCTGGCGGCCGTGGCGGCCGCCGCCGGCGCACCGCTGGCGGTGCCGCTCCTCTGGGCCTGCCGGCCGCTCGCCTGGTTCCTGCTCTGGGTGAACGATCTCTTCGCCGCCTCCGGCGCCTCGGTCGTCGGCCTGGCCTCGCCCGGGCTCGTCGGCCTGGCCGCGAGCTACCTGGGGCTGTGGGGGGCGGTCGCGCTCCGCGGGGCGAGGCGGTGGGCGTTCGCGGCGGCGGCCCTGGCCGGCCTGGTGGCGCCCGGGCCCCTGCGCCACGCCGCCGCGGCGCGGCGCGGCCTCCTGGAGATCACCTTCCTCTCGGTGGGCCAGGGAGACGCGGCGCTGCTGCGCCTCCCCGACGGCGCCGCGGTGCTGGTGGACGGCGGCGGCGACCCGCGCGGCCGCTACGACCCGGGCGCGCGAGACGTGCTGCCCTTCCTGCGCGACGCCGGCGTCGGGCGCCTGTGGCTGGCGGTGCTGAGCCACCCGCACCCCGACCACCTCCTGGGGCTCGCCTCGGTGGCCTCCGCGCTCCCGGTGGAGGGGCTGCTCTCGACGGGCCGGACCGGACGGGAGAACGAGGCGGGCGACGGGACCTTCGCGGTCCAGGCCAGCGGCGTGGCCGCCGCCCTGGCGCGCCTGCCGGCGCCGCGGCCGCTGGCGCGCGGGGAGTCGATCGAGCGGGCCGGCGTCCGGCTGCGGGTCCTGGGGCCGCCGCCCGGGAGCGAGGGCTGGTCGGAGAACGACGCGTCGCTGGTGCTGCGCGTCGAGTACGGCGGCGTGGCCCTGCTGCTGCCCGGCGACGTCGAGGCGGCCGGGGAGCGGGCCCTGGCCGGCTCCGGCCTCCCGCTGGCCGCCGACCTGGTGAAGGTCCCGCACCACGGCTCGCGGACCAGCTCCGGCCCGGCGCTGGTGGCCGCGGTCCACCCGCGCTTCGCCGTCGTCTCGCTGGCCCGCCGCAGCCCCTTCGGCTTCCCGGCGCCGGAGGTCGTGGACCGGTGGCGGGGCGCCGGCGCCGAGGTGCTGCGGACCGACGGCGGAGCCCTGCGCTTCCTCTCGGACGGGAGGCGGATCTGGCGGGTCCCGCCGGCGGGGGCGATCGACGCCTGGGCCCTGTGGAGGGAGCGGCCGTGAGCGCCGGCGGAAACGGCACGCGGACCCTGGCCGCGGCGGTCCTGCGGGAGGCCGCCGGAGGCGAGCGGCCGCCCGCCGCGGAGCTGCGCGTCCTCGACGGCCCGCTGGCCGGCTGCCGGCTGCCGCTCGGGGTGGAGGAGACGCTGGGGCGTGGGGCCGCCGCCTCGCTGCGCCTCCCCGACCCCGCCGCGTCGCGCCGGCACCTGCGGCTGCGGGCCGGCGCCGGGGGCGTCCGGGCGGAGGACCTCGGCAGCAAGAACGGGTGGGAGCTGAACGGCAGCCGGCGGCGGCGCGGGCGGCTGCTCCGCCACGGCGACGTCATCGCCGTGGGCGGCACGCGCCTGGCGCTGGAGCTCGGGCCGCGCCACCTCCCCGCCGCGCCCGCGGCGCTTCCCGAAAGCGGCGGGCCCGCCGCCGGGCCTGCCGGCCGCGCGGGCACCGGCGGGTCCGGGCCGCGGGCCGCCACCTGGGCGGCGCTCCTCCTGGCCCTGGCGGCCGCGGCGCTCCTGGCGGGCTAGCGGCCGAGCTCGACGAGGCGCCGCCGGGCCTCGGCTCGCAGGTCGTCGCGGGCGTCGGGGGCGGCGGAGGCGACGTAGCGCGAGTAGTAGTCGGCCGCCGGGCCCGGCTGCCCCAGCAGGCGGTAGCACTCGCCCAGGCCGAAGAGCGGCGTGGCCGAGCCGGGCTCGAGCGCCAGGGCGGTGCGGTAGTCCCCGGCCGACTCGACGTAGCGGGCCAGGCCGAAGAGCGCGCTGGCCCGGGCGGTGTAGGCGACGGGGAGCCTCGGGTCCCGGCGCACCGCCTCGTCGAGGTCGACGAGCGCCTCCACGTACTTCCCCTGGGCGATGAGGGCCACGCCCGCCTCGTAGGGCGCGGCGGCGGGCGTCTGCGCCTGGGGCGGCGGGGCCGCGGGCGCCGGGGCGGGCGCCCCGTCCCGCGCCGCGATCCGGGCCCGCTCGGCGCGGTGCAGCGCCTCGACGCCCGGCGGGTCGAGCGCGGCCGCCAGGTCGTACTGCCGGGCCGCCTCGGCCCAGTGGCCGAGCTGGCCGTAGGTCTCGCCCAGCTTCATCCGGTACACGGCGTTCGCGGGGTCGAGGTTGGCGGCCTCCTGCCAGGCGAAGAGGGCGCTCCGCCAGTCGCCGGCGCGCATCGCCTCCTCGCCGCGCTGGGCCTTGCGCTGCGCCGCGGGCGGGGGCGCGGGCCGCGCCGGGGCGGGCGCCGGGGGGACCGCGGCCGGAAGCGGCGCGACGGGAGCCGCCGCCGT
>JAKAEO010000025.1 GCA_021818285.1 Myxococcales bacterium | reverse complement strand
GGCCCCAGCGCGGCCCGGCCCCGGCGGCGGCGCCGCCGGAGCGCCCCGACACCTCCCGCCCCCGCGCCCTGCAGATCGCCCGGGCCGGCCTCGACAAGAAGGCCGAGGACGTCCTGGTCCTCGACGTGCGCGGCCTCACCAGCTACGCCGACTACTTCGTGCTCATGACCGCCGACTCGGACCGCCAGGCCGGCGCCATCGCCGACCACGTGGACGAGACGCTGAAGGCCTCGGGCGCCACCAAGGTGGGCGTCGAGGGGTACGAGTCGGGCCGCTGGATCCTGGTGGACTACGGCGACGTGGTGGCGCACGTCCTCTCCCGCGAGGCGCGCGGCTTCTACGACCTCGAGGGGCTCTGGGCCGACGCCCCGCGGGTGCCGGTGGCGTAGCCCTCAGAGCCTCGCCAGCCGCTCGCAGGCCCGCTGCAGCGTCTCCTCGCCCTTGGCGAAGCAGAAGCGCAGCACCCGGTCCTGGCGCGGCTCGGCGTAGAAGGGCGAGAGCGGGATCGAGGCCACGCCCAGCTCGCGCGTGAGCCGCTCCGCCAGGACCGTGTCCGGCTCGTCGCTCACCCGGGCGTAGGAGGCGAGCTGGAAGTAGGTGCCCTCGCAGGGCAGCGGCTCGAGCCGCGTCGCCGCGAGCCCGGCGCGGAACAGGTCGCGCTTGCGCTGGTAGAACGCGCCCAGTTCCAGATATCGGCTCTCGTCCGCCATCCACCCGGCCAGCGCCAGCTGCACCGGGGTGTTCACGGTGAAGACCACGAACTGGTGGGCCTTGCGGAACTCGGCGGTGAGCGCCCGCGGCGCCAGCACGTAGCCGACCTTCCAGCCGGTGACGTGGTAGGTCTTCCCGAAGCTGCTCATCACGAAGCTGCGCGAGGCCAGCTCCGGGTGGCCGGCGCAGCTCTGGTGGCGGCGGCCGTCGAAGAGGACGTGCTCGTAGACCTCGTCGGCCCCCACCACGATGCCGGTGCCGCGGACGACGGCGGCGAGCGCCTCGAGGTCGGCGGGGCCCCAGCAGGTGCCGCTCGGGTTGTGGGGGGTGTTCACCAGGATCATCCGGGTGCGCGGCCCCACCCGGGCGCGGACCGCCGCCCAGTCCGGCCGGTAGCCGGGGAAGGCGAGGGGCACCCGCACCGGCGTGCCGCCGGAGAGCTCGATGGCCGGCGCGTAGGAGTCGTAGGCCGGCTCCAGCACGATCACCTCGTCGCCGGGCCGGACCAGGCAGGCCACCGCGGTGAAGATGGCCTGCGTCCCGCCGGCGGTGACGGTGATCTCGTGCTCCGGGTCGTAGCGGGTGCCGTACAGCCGCTCGACCTTCGCGGCGATGGCCGCGCGGAGCGGAGCCACCCCGGCCATGGGCGCGTACTGGTTCGAGCCGGCGCGCATGTGCTTCAGGACCAGGTCGTAGAGCTCCGGCGGCGCCGAGAAGTCGGGGTAGCCCTGCGAGAGGTTCAGGGCGCCGCACTCGGCGGCGAGGCGCGACATCACCGTGAAGATGGTCGTCCCGACGCCGGGCAGGCGCGACTCCAGGCGGCCGGGAAAGGGCGGCGGGCTCGGCATGATCGACGGGAGTCTCGGCGCCGGCGGGAGGGCTGGCAAGTCCTCCCCGGGGCGTCCCGGCGCCCCGGGGAGGTGCGCTCCCCGGCTCCGCGCCAGCCTTGCGCGCGATCAAGCGGAGGGCGCGGCGCGCGCAGGTCCGGCTTGATCGGGGCCCGCACCGATCTGCTAGACTCCGGGCCCCTTTGAACGACACCCGAGCCCTTTTCCGCAACGGGGCCCGCACTTTGCACACCCCGGTGGCACCCGCATCCCCGGCGCAGTGGTTGCGCCCTCCGGGGGAACCACGCGGCCGCGTCCGCGCCGGCCGAGCAACGGAGGCAGCATGTCCAGCCGCACCATGATCACGATGGATGGCAACGAGGCGGTGGCCTCGGTGGCCCACCGCATCAACGAGGTCATCGCCATCTACCCCATCACCCCCTCCTCCAACATGGGCGAGTGGGCGGACGAGTGGTCGGCCAAGGGCAAGAAGAACATCTGGGGCACGGTCCCCTCGGTCTCCGAGATGCAGTCGGAGGGCGGCGCCGCCGGCGCGGTCCACGGCGCGCTGCAGGCCGGGGCGCTGACGACGACCTTCACGGCGTCGCAAGGCCTGCTGCTGATGATCCCCAACATGTACAAGATCGCCGGGGAGCTCACCGCCTTCTGCATGCACGTCTCGGCGCGCGCCGTGGCCAGCCACGCGCTCTCGATCTTCGGCGACCACTCCGACGTCATGGCGGTGCGCCAGACCGGCTTCGGGATGCTCTGCTCCGGCTCGGTGCAGGAGGCCCACGACTTCGCGGCCATCGCCCAGCGGGCCAGCATGCGGTCCCGGGTGCCCTTCCTGCACTTCTTCGACGGCTTCCGCACCTCGCACGAGGTGGCGAAGATCGAGCTGCTCGCCGACGACGATCTCCGGAAGATGATCCCCGACGACCTGGTGGCCGCCCACCGGGCCCGGGCGCTCACGCCGGAGAAGCCCGTGGTCCGCGGCACCGCCCAGAACCCCGACGCCTTCTTCCAGGCGCGCGAGGCCTGCAACGGCTTCTACACCCGGGCCCCGGCCGCGGTGCAGGAGGCCATGGACGAGTTCGGCAAGGTGGTGGGGCGCAAGTACAAGCTCATCGACTACGTCGGCCACCCGGAGGCGGAGCGCATCCTGGTGATCATGGGCTCGGGCGGCGAGGTGGCGCACGAGACCGTGGACCACCTGGTGGCGAAGGGCGAGAAGGTGGGCCTGGTGAAGGTCCGGCTCTACCGCCCCTTCCCGCTGGGCGAGTTCATGGCCGCCCTGCCGCGCACCACCACCTCCATCGCCGTGCTGGACCGCACCAAGGAGCCGGGTGCGCTGGGCGAGCCGCTCTACATGGACGTGGTCACGGCGCTGCGCGAGGCGCAGCAGGCTCACATCGACCGGTTCCACCACGAGATCACCGTCACCGGCGGCCGCTACGGCCTCTCCTCCAAGGAGTTCACGCCGGCGATGGTCAAGGCGGTCTACGACGACCTGGGCCGGGCCCGCCCCAAGCGCCACTTCACCGTGGGCATCGTCGACGACGTCACCCACCTCTCCCTCGACTGGGACAAGGACTTCGACACCGAGCCGGCCGACGTGGTGCGGGCCCAGTTCTACGGCCTGGGCGCCGACGGCACCGTGGGCGCCAACAAGAACTCCATCAAGATCATCGGCGAGGAGACGCCGATGTGGGCCCAGGGCTACTTCGTCTACGACTCCAAGAAGTCCGGGTCGGTGACCATCAGCCACCTGCGCTTCGGGCCCCGCCCCATCCGCTCCTCCTACCTGGTCAGCCGGGCCAACTTCGTGGCCTGCCACCAGTTCGGCTTCGTCGAGAAGTACGACATGCTCGACGCCGCCGTCCCCGGCGCCACCTTCCTCCTGAACTCGGAGTACGGCTCCGACGCCGTCTGGGACAAGCTCCCGCTGGAGCTGCAGAAGCAGATCGTCGAGAAGAAGCTCAGGTTCTTCGTCATCGACGCCTACAAGGTGGCCAAGGACACCGGCATGGGGGTGCGCATCAACACCATCATGCAGACCTGCTTCTTCGCCATCTCCGGGGTGCTGCCGCGCGACGAGGCCATCGGCAAGATCAAGGAGACCATCGAGAAGACCTACGCCCGCAAGGGCGCCGAGGTGGTCCGGAAGAACTTCGAGGCGGTGGATCACACCCTCTCGCACCTCTACGAGGTGAAGGTGCCGGACCGGCTCGGCGGCAAGCCCATGCCGCCCATCGTCAGCGACCGGGCGCCGGACTTCGTGAAGCGGGTCACCGCGGTGATGCTGGCCGGCAAGGGCGACCTGCTCCCGGTCTCGGCCTTCCCGGTGGACGGCACCTGGCCGTCGGCGACGGCGCAGTGGGAGAAGCGGGCCATCGCGCTGGAGATCCCGATCTGGGACAAGTCGATCTGCATCCAGTGCAACAAGTGCGCGCTCATCTGCCCGCACGCCGCCATCCGCGCCAAGTTCTACGACGCCGGCCTGCTCGCCGGCGCGCCGCAGGGCTTCGAGTCGATGGACTTCAAGTCGCAGGAGGTGAAGGGCGCGAAGTACACCATCCAGGTGGCGCCCGAGGACTGCACCGGCTGCAACCTCTGCGTGGAGATCTGCCCGGCCGTCTCCAAGGCCGACGCCAAGCACAAGGCCATCAACATGGAGCCGCTCGGGCCGCACCGGGAGCGGGAGAAGGCCGGCTACGAGTTCTTCCTCGGCCTCCCCGACGCCGACCGCACCAAGATCCGGCTCGACACCAAGGGCAGCCAGTTCCTGCAGCCGCTCTTCGAGTACTCGGGCGCCTGCTCGGGCTGCGGCGAGACCCCCTACGTGAAGCTGCTCACCCAGCTCTTCGGCGACCGGGCCCTCATCGCCAACGCCACCGGCTGCTCCTCGATCTACGGCGGCAACCTGCCGACCACGCCCTACACCTGCAACGCCCAGGGGCGGGGACCGGCCTGGGCCAACTCGCTCTTCGAGGACAACGCCGAGTTCGGCTACGGCATGCGGCTGGCGGTGGACAAGATGTCGGAGCACGCCCGCGAGATCCTGAAGCGGGTCGGGTCGCGCGTCGGCGACCAGCTGGTCGGCGAGCTGCTCGGCGCCGACCAGTCCTCCGAGGCGGGCCTCGAGGCGCAGCGCGGCCGCATCCTGGCGCTGCGCAAGCGGCTGGCCTCGCTGGACGGCGCCGAGGTGCGCTGGCTGGAGAAGATCGCCGACTTCCTCCTGAAGAAGAGCGTCTGGATCGTCGGCGGCGACGGCTGGGCCTACGACATCGGCTACGGCGGCCTCGACCACGTCATCGCCTCCGGGCGCGACGTGAACATCCTGGTGCTCGACACCGAGGTCTACTCCAACACCGGCGGCCAGGCCTCCAAGGCCACGCCCATGGGCGCGGCGGCGAAGTTCGCGGTGGCCGGCAAGGCCACCCACAAGAAGGACCTGGCCATGCTGGCCATGACCTACGGCAACGCCTACGTGGCCCGGGTGGCGATGGCGGCCAAGGACGCGCAGACGGTGAACGCCTTCAAGGAGGCGGAGAGCTACCCCGGCACCTCGGTGATCGTGGCCTACAGCCACTGCATCGCCCACGGCTACGACATGGCCGAGGCGGTGGCCCAGCAGGAGCGGGCGGTGGACTCGGCCTACTGGTCGCTGTTCCGCTACGACCCGCGCAAGGCGGCGGCCGGCGAGAGCCCCCTCAAGCTCGACTCCGGCGCCCCCAAGCTCTCGCTGGCCGAGTTCCTGGCCCACGAGAACCGGTTCAACCAGGTGAAGCAGACCAACCCCGAGGTCTTCCAGGAGCTGGTGAAGCAGTCCCAGCAGATGGTGAAGGAGCGCTTCGCGCTGCTGGAGCAGCTGGCCAAGGCGATGTCGCCGCAGAACCTGGTCCCCGGCGCCGCCGGCGCGCCGCCCAAGGCGCGGGCCTGACGGGCGGCCGGCCATGATGCTCCGCCAGCTCTCCCTCTTCCTGGAGAACCGGCCCGGCCAGCTCCGGGCCCCCTGCCGGGCGCTGGCCGACGCCGGCATCGACATCCTCACCCTGTCGCTCGCCGACACCGCCCAGTTCGGCATCCTCCGGCTCATCGTCCGTGACTGGGAGCGGGCCCGGACGGTGCTGCAGGCCGCCGGCATGGTGGTCAACGTCACCGAGGTGGTGCCGGTGGCCCTGGCCGACCGGGCCGGCGCCCTGGCCGAGCTGCTCGGCCACCTGGAGGAGGCCGGGCTGGGCGTCGAGTACATGTACGCCTTCCCGGTCCGCTCCACCGCCGGCAAGGCGGCGCTCCTCTTCCGCTTCGAGCGGCCCGAGGAGGCCCTCCAGGTGCTCCGGCTCCGCGGCGTCGAGGTGCTGGAGCCGGAGGCGCTCCTGGCGCTGCGCGCCTAGCGGCCGCCGGCGATGCCCGCCCCCGACGAGCGCACCCACGACCCGGCCGAGCGGCTGGAGGCCGGGGCGCTGCGCCGGCTGCAGGACCGGCGGCTGCGGGAGGTGGTGGCCCGCGCCGCGGCGGTGCCCTTCTACGCCGCCGCCCTGGAGCGGCGGGGCGTCGACCCGGCCGCCTTCGGCGGGCTCGACCACCTCGACCGGCTGCCGCTCACCACCAAGCAGGACCTGCGGGACCACTACCCGCTGGGCTTCCTGGCGGTGCCCCGCTCGGCGCTGGCGCGCATCCACGGCTCCTCCGGCACCACCGGCCGGCCCACCTTCGTGGCCTACACGGCGCGCGACCTCGACACCTGGGCCGGGCTGGTGGCCCGGGTGCTGGTGGCCGGCGGCCTGCGCCCCGAGCACCTGGTCCACGTCGCCTTCGGCTACGGCCTGTTCACCGGCGGCTTCGGCCTGCACCAGGGCATCGAGCGGGTGGGGGCGGCGGTGATCCCGGCGGCGGGCGGCAACACCCCGCGCCAGGTGATGCTGCTCGAGGACCTGCGGCCCGAGGCGCTGGTCTGCACCCCCTCCTACGCCCTGCACGTCGCCGAGGTGGCGCGCGGGCTGGGGAAGGATCCGGCGGCGCTGGGGCTGCGCCTCGGCCACTTCGGCGGCGAGCCCTGGACCGAGGAGATGCGCGGCGAGCTGGAGCGGCAGCTCGGCATCCAGGCCTTCAACAACTACGGCCTCTCCGAGGTGATCGGCCCCGGGGTCGCCGGCGAGTGCCGGGCCCGCGGCGGCATGCACGTGGCCGAGGACCACTTCCTGCTCGAGGTGCTGGACCCGGCCACGCTGCGGCCGGTGCCGGACGGGCGGCCCGGCGAGCTGGTCTTCACCACCCTCACCCGCGAGGCCATGCCGGTGCTGCGCTACCGGACCCGGGACATCGCCGCGGTGGAGCGCGGCCCCTGCCCCTGCGGCCGCACCGGGGCGCGGCTGGGCCGCATCGTCGGCCGCTCCGACGACATGCTCGTCATCCGGGGCGTGAACGTCTACCCCTCGCAGGTGGAGGAGGCGCTGCTCCGGGTGGAGGGGACGGCGCCCCACTACCTCATCGAGGTGGCGCGCCCCGGGACGCTCGACGAGGCGGTGGTGAAGGTGGAGATCCGGGCCGAGGAGCTCTCCGACGAGATGCGCCGGATGGTCTCGCTGCGCGACCGCATCGACCACGAGATCCACGCCGTCACCGGCATCCGCATGGCGGTGGAGCTGGTGGCGCCGGGGACGCTGGAGCGCTCGCAGGGGAAGGCGCGCCGGGTGCTGGACCACCGGCGCGGCCCGCCCGCCGCCTGAGGCGGGCGCCGCTTCCGCCGCGGGCGCCGCCCGGCGCCGCTACTCCAGGTCGATGGTGTGGTAGACGGCCTTGGCGTCCAGCACCGTCCCCCACACCTTGTGGGAGCCCTGGTGCTCCGACGGGCCGAAGTTGATGGGCGTGCCGATGCCCAGGTCCAGGCCGCGGATGGTCTCCAAGGTGTCCACCAGGCGCTCGGTGTCCAGGACCCGGCCGGTCCGGCGCAGCGCCTCCACCAGGATGGTCCCGGCGACGTACCCCTCCAGCGACACGAAGTCGGGCTCGTCGGCGGGGGAGAAGCGCTTCAGCAGCTCCCGGTAGCGGATGATGGCGGTGGCCTGCGAGCTGGGGAGCGGCACCGTCTGGGTGACGATCACGCCCTCGGCGAACTTCCCGCCCAGGGCGCGCAGCTCCTCCGCCAGCGCCGTCGCCCCGACGAAGGAGACGCTGGTGAAGATCGGCTTGAAGCCGCCGGTGACCACCGCCTCGATGAACTTGGCCGCCGCCTTGTAGGTCGGGACCATGACGATGGCCTGGGCCCGCGCCCGGTTCTTCAGGATCTCCCGGGCCGCCTCGGCCACGTCGGCGGTGTTGCGCTTGTAGCCCACCCGCAGGAGCCGGGCGGAGTCGAAGCCGTAGCGGCGCACCTGGTGGGCCACGCCGGCGTAGCCGGCGTCCCCGTAGGCGTCGTCCTGCGCGAAGACGGCGATCTGGGAGGGCTTGAGCCGCCGCACCTCGACGAGGTAGCGGACCACGGCCGCCGTCTCCTCGGCGTAGCTGCACCGGTAGTTGAAGACGTAGCGCGCCGGCGGATCCTCCCGCAGCAGCGCCGCGCCGGTGAAGGCGCCGTAGAAGAGCACCTTGTGGTCCACCGCGTAGGGCATGGCCACCGCGGCGGTGGGCGTGCCCACGTTCCCGGCGATGGCGAAGACCTTGCGGTTCTCCACCAGCTCCTTCATGCAGGCCCGCGCCCGGTCCGGCTCGTAGCCGTCGTCGAGCGCCTCCAGCTTGAGCTTCCGGCCGTGCACGCCGCCCGCCTCGTTGGCGGCCGCGAAGGCCAGCTCGATGCCGGTGCGCATCCCGCGCCCCAGCTCCCGGGCCGCGCCCGAGAACGGGGCGCACATCCCGAAGGTGACGTCGCCGTCGGTGACGCCCCGGACCTGGGCCGCCGCCGGCGCGGCCGCGAGGGCCAGCGCCGCCGCCAGCGCCGCCGCCGGTCGCCGGGGAACGCTGCGCATGGCGTCACTCCAGCTCGATGGGCCGGTACTTCCCGGAGGGGTCGAGCATCGTCCCCCAGATCTTGTGGGAGGCCTGGTGATCCACCTTGGAGAAGCCCAGGGGCGTGCCGATGCCCAGGTCCAGCCCCTGGATGCCCTCCAGCGCCTCGACCAGCTTCTCGGTGGTGAGCTCCCGCCCGGCGCGGCGCAGCCCCTCGATGAGCACGTTCGCGGCGATGTAGGCCTCGAGCGAGGCGAAGTCGGGGAGGTCGGCCGAGCCGAGCTGCTGCAGCGCCTCGCGGTACTTGATCACCGCGGTGGACTGGCTGGCGGGCTGCGGCACCACCTGGGTCACCACCACGTCCGAGACCACCTTGGGCCCGAGCGGGACCAGCTCCTCGGCCAGCTGCGTGGCGTTCACCACCGAGGGGTTGGTGAAGATCAGGTCCAGCCCGAGGTCGCGCACCTTCTCGATGAAGCGCGCCGCCGCCATGTAGGTGGCCACCATCACCACCGCCTTGAGCCGGGGCGCCTCCTTCTGGATCCGCGCCACCGCCTCGTCCACGTCGGCGCTGTTGCGCTTGTAGCCCACCCGGAGGATCTGCCCCTCGGCCCGCTTGAAGGGGGCCAGCGCCGCCACCACGCCCTGGAAGCCGGCGTCGCCGAACGCGTCCTCCTGGGCGAAGACCGCGATCTCCTCGGGCGCCACCCGCCGCACCTGGATCAGGTAGCGGACCGCCGCGGCCGTCTCCTCGGCGTAGGAGGGCCGGAAGTTGAAGACGTACCGGTCGGGCGGGGTCTTCCGCGAGATCGCGGCCCCGGTGTACGGGGCGTAGAAGAGCATCTTGTGGGCCACGCAGTAGGGGATGGAGACCTCGGCGGTGGCGGTGCCGTAGTTGCCGACGATGCCGAAGACCTTCCGGTCCTCCACCAGGTCCTTCATCGCGCCCTTGGTCCGCTCCGGCTCGTAGCCGTCGTCGAGCGCCACCAGCTTGAGCTTGCGGCCGTGGACGCCGCCGGCGGCGTTCACGGCGGCGAAGGCCGCGTCGTAGCCGGCCTTCAGGTCCCGGCCCGTCTCCTTGTTGGCGCCGCTGAAGGGCGACGCCATCCCGAAGACGATCTCGGTGTCGGAGAGGCCGACGGCCGGCGCCGGCGGGACGGGCGCGGAGGCCAGCGGCCGCTCGGCGGGGCGGCCCTCGCCGCCGGTCGACCGCGCGTAGCGCATGGCGAAGACGGCGACGCCCGCGACCAGCGCCGAGACCAGGCCGATGAGGACCAGCTCGATGCGCCGCGAGCCGAAGCCGGTGCGCGGAGGAGGGTTGGGCTGGGACGGCCCGGCCATGGGTGCGCTCCTTGGCGGCGCGCCGCGTGGGAGGTGCGCGTTTGCGCCGCAGGGGAAAATGGCTGCTTCCGCCGAGTGTAGCGTAGGGGCCGCACCCCACGAAATTCCGGCGCTTCGCGCGCTCCCTGACGCGGTGCGTCGGACGGGTCCGCGCCCCCCGCCCCGGAACCCCGCCTTCCGCTACGATGCCGGAAGATCCCATCCGGTGCCCGGACGTTCACCACACCAGGGCCGGGCGGTACCCGTGCCGACCGACGCGACCGACGAGCAGCTCATGCTTCGCTTCCAGGGCGGAGAGGCCGGGGCCTTCGAGCTCCTCCTGCGGCGCCACCGCGGCCCGGCCTTCTCCTTCCTGGTCCGGCTCACCGGCGACCGGCCGCGGGCCGAGGACCTGCTCCAGGAGACCTGGCTGCGGGTCGTCGCCGCCGCGCCGCGCTGGGAGCCCCGGGCGCGCTTCCGGACCTGGCTCTACACCGTGGCGCGCAACCTGGCGGCCGACGAGGCGCGCCGGCGGGCCCTGCGCCGCGCCGACCCGCTCGACGCGCCCGGGCCGGGCGGCGCCAGCCCCGCCGAGGCGCTCGCCGACGGTGCGCCCGGCCCCGACCTGGCCGCCGACGGCGCGCTGTTGCGGCCGCGGCTCGAGGCGGCGCTGGCGGCCCTGCCCGAGGAGCAGCGCGAGGTCTTCCTGCTCCGCGAGTACGCGGGCGTGCCCTTCGCCGAGATCGCCGAGATCACCGGCGTCCCTGCACCGACGGTGAAGAGCAGGATGCGGTACGCGCTGGAGGGGCTGCGCCGGACGCTGGAGGGGTTGGGGGTCGGCCCCGGCGCCCGCGCCGCGGGGGGGACCGGGACGTGAACCACGAGACCGCCAGGGAGCTGCTCCTGGACCGCTCCTACGGCGAGCTGCCGCCGGAGCGGGCGCGCGAGCTGGAGGCGCACCTCGCCTCCTGTTCCGGCTGCCGCGCCGACGCGGAGCGGATCGAGGCTACCCGCGCCGCGATGCGGCGGCTGGGCCCGGAGCCGGAGCCGGGAGGGGAGGGGATCCTGCTGGCGGCGGCGCGGGAGGCGGCGGGGAAGGGCCGGCCGCGCCGCTTCTCCTGGCTGGGCCTCTCGCTGGCCGCCGGCGCGGCCGCGACCGTGGCGGTGGCGATCGTCAGCATGTGGCCGCCGCGGGAGGCGGAGCGTGCCGAGGAGGAGTGGGCGGCGCGGCTGCCGCCGCCGGCGGCCGGCGCGTTCCGGGCCGCTCCCCCGGCGCCGGCCCCGGCCGCGCCGGAGGCCAAGGCCGCGCCCGCCGTCCTCGCCGCCCGGCCCGCGGCGAAGGCCCTGGCGGCCGCTCCCCCGCCCCCGGCCGGAGAGGCCGCGAAGGCGGAAGCGCCGGGTGAGCCGAAGGAGGCCGGAACCGCGACGGTCGAGCGCGCCGCCGCGCCGGCGGGCCTGGCCGGCGCGGAGCAGTCGGGCGAGGCGCTCGTCCGGGAGCTGCGCGCGCGCCGGGAGGCCGGCGAGCTGAACGAGGCCCGCCGCCACCCCGATCCCTGCCCGGGCGGCGACACCGAGCGGCTGGCCTGGCTCGACGGCTGGGGAAAGGCCCACCGCTTCGCCCGCACCGGCCCGGCGCCAGGCGGCGGCACCGCCACCCGCGACCACTACTACGACGACGCCGGCCGCGCCCGGGTGGTGATCGTGGACGGGGACGGCCCCTCCGGCCACTACCGGCGCCGCATCCTCTTCGACGCCCGGGGGCGCCGGATCGGCGAGGATCCGCCCGGCCTGCCCCCCTGGCCGGCCTCGGACCTGGCGCTGCGCGACGGCGCCGCGGCCTTCTGGGCCCCGCAGCGCTGCGGGGAGTAGCCGGTGCGCCTGCGCATCCTGGCGGTGGGGCGCGACCGCTCCGGCCTCTTCCAGCCGGCGGTCGAGGAGTACGCGGCGCGCCTCGCCCGCCACGCGCGCTTCGAGATCGTCGAGGTCCCGGAGGCCCGGCGCCACGCCGGCACCCCGCGGGCCCGCGAGGAGGAGGCCGAGTCGCTGCTGGCGCGGCTGGGCGAGCGCGAGCGGGTGGTGGCGCTGGACGAGCGCGGCCCGGAGCACACCAGCCCGGAGCTGGCGCGGCGGCTCGCCGCCTGGCTGGCCGGCGGCCGCGACGTGGCGCTGGTGATCGGCGGCTCCGACGGCCTGGGGCCCGCGCTGCTGGAGCGCGCCGACGAGCGGCTCAGCCTCTCGCGCCTCACCCTGGCGCACCGGCTGGCGCGGCTGGTCCTGGCCGAGCAGCTCTACCGGGCCTTCACCATCCTCAAGGGGGAGCCCTACCACAAGTGAGCGGTGGCGCGGTGCCCGGCGGGTCAGGGGGAGGCCAGCAGCGCCGCCACCGCCCCGGTGATGGGCTGGCCGGTCCGCTCCTCCACGAAGAGCCACTGGCCCGACGGGTTCACCTCCAGGAAGAGGTGCGCCCCCTCGGCGGTGCGCCGCAGGTCGACGGCCGCGTAGCGGAGCCCGAGCGCGGCGAGCAGCCGGCGCAGCCCGGCCGCCACCGCCGCCGGCAGGCGGGTGGGCCGGACCTTCGACCGGGCGAGCACGACGCGGAAGTCGGTGTCGTACCCGGCCCGGCGAGCGTCGATCTCGGCGGCGAAGAGCCGGCTCCCCACCGCGGTCACCCGGAGGTCCACGCCCGGCACCCGCTCCTGGAAGAGGACCGGCGCCTGCCGCACCAGCGGCAGCAGCGCCCGCTCGGCCGGGCCGACCGCCCGCGTCTCGCGCCAGGTCTCGGGCGTGGCGTGGAGCGCCTTGAAGACGGCGCCGGCGGCCCCCAGCTCGCGCAGGAACGCCCGGGCGGCGCGCGGGTCGCTGGTCACCCGGGTGCGCGGCACGTCGAGCCCGCAGCGCCGGGCGAGCCGGAGCTGCCACACCTTGCGCCCGGCGGCGAGCTCCAGGTCGGGGTGGTTCACCCACCGTGCGGCGAGGCCGCTCCACAGCCCGGCGAAGGCCTCCGCCGCCTCCCCCGCCGCGAAGGCGCGGTGCGACGAGAGGGGGATGGCGGGGTCGGGGTGGAAGGGGCGGGGCCGCCGCCACCACACCGCCCGCACCGCGGCGAGGTCGAGCGCGCCGCGCGACCCGCCACCGGCGACGGCGAGCGACTCGCGCCGCCCGCCCAGCCGGAGGTCGATCCGGCCCGGGACCGGGAAGCGGCCGGTGTCGAGGAGCGCGAAGCGGGCCCGGAGGCGGCGGAGCGCGGCGGCCACCGGGGCGAGGTGCTCGTCGCCGCGGTGGGTGACGAGCAGGATCACGGCTCCGCCTCCGCGAGCAGCGCCGCGTAGGCCAGCCGCGCCCGCTGCAGGCGCAGGAGCCCGCGCGGTCCGAGCTCGCCGCGCCAGCAGGCCTCCTCCAGCGGGCGCAGCCGGTCCCAGGCGGCGACCAGCCGCCCCAGCCGCCGGGGCGCCCCGGAAGTGGCCGCCAGCGCCTCCGGCCTCCGCGGCGCGGCGAGCAGGAACGGGACGGGCGCCGGACGGCCGGGAGAGCCCGGCCTCCGGCGCCGCCCAGGCGCGGCGCGCCCCCGGCCGTCCATCCCCGCCCTAGCGGCGCGACTTCCGCTTCGCCTTGCGGGCGGGCTTCCGCTTCGCGGCCTTGCGGGCCGGCGCCTTCTTCTTCGCCGCCTTCCGCTTCGCCTTGCGGGCGGGCTTCCGCTTGGCGGGCTTGCGCGCCGCCTTGCGCTTCGCGGCCGGCTTTCCCGGCGCGGGGGCCGCCGCGGCCTCCGGAGCGGCGGGCACCGGTGCCGGCACCGGCGCCGCGACGCCCAGCGGCGCGCCGCCGGCGACGTCCGTGCCCTCCAGGGTCCCGCCGCCGCTTCCACCGCCCATGATCTCCGTCATCGTTGCCTCCCTTTCACCGCGCCCAGGCGCTCCTCGTCCCCGAGGCGCATCCGGAGCGTTCGTGACTCCGCGAGGAGCGGAATGCCCTCGTCGGCATGCTTCCACAGCGCGAGCAGCCGGTCGATCTCCATCCGCGCCAGGTCCCGCTCCCCGAGCCGTTCGTGGGCCGCCGCGAGGAGGTAGAGCGATCGGGGGTAGGCCCAGCTCCGCTGGAGGCCGCGCGGCCAGAAGGAGAGGTAGCGCTCCGCCGCCGCCACCGTTCCGGCCCAGTCGCCGGCGGCGAAGCGCGCCTCCGCCATCAGGAAGGAGGGGAGCGGGGCGCCGTCCTGGCCGTAGGGGTCGCGCCGGTCGGCGTCGCGGAGCAGCTCCGCGGCCCGGCCCGGATCGCCCCGCTTCCAGGCCAGGACCGCGTCCAGCTTCTCGCGGGTCACCGACCCGGGGGCGAGCCCGGCACCGAGCCGCTCGGCGTCGTCCAGGTCGCCGCAGTAGGCGAGGAACAGGGCCAACCTGCCGAAGCTCGGGTCGAGCCGCAGCGTCTCCTCCGCCGCCGCCAGCCGGTCGGCCGGCGAGGACCACTCCAGCGTGAGCGCCGGGCTCTCGGCGGCCTCCACCGGACGCCCGGAGGCCGCGAGCCGGCGCATCCGCGCCGCCAGGACCCGGAGCCCCTCGGCGCGCCGCCCCTGGGCCAGGATGGCGTTCACGAGCTGCAGCTCCATGTAGGTGCTGAGCGGCCCCTGCCGCTGGCGCCGCCGGAGCAGCTCCTCGACGCGGTCGAACTCGCCGCGGGCCTGGAGCACGCCGACGAGGTCGTCCTGGGCGAGCAGTCCGCCCACCTTCTCCACGGCCCGCTTGGCCGCGGACAGCGCACCGTCCCGGTCTCCGAGCCACACCTTGGCCCGGACGATGGCGTGGGCGATGACCGGGACGCTGGGCACCGCCTCCCACTGCCGCACCCGCGCCGCCAGGTCCTCGCGCCGGCCCAGCGCCCCCAGCTCCTGGACCAGGTCCTCGATGGCCTCCTCGTTCGTCGGGTCGAGGAACAGCACCTTCTCGGCGTACGGGATCGCCTCGGCGAAGCGGCTGCGGCCGTGCTCCAGGTCCAGGGCGCGCAGCAGCGTGGCCTTGTCGTCGGGGTAGCGCTCCAGCACCGCGCGGTAGGTGGCGAGCGCCTCGTCGGCGTGCCCGTCCTGCAGCGCCTGGAGCGCCCGGATGAGCGCCTGCTCGCGCGGCGGCGCCCGGTCGGCGTGGCGCACCGCTTCTCCCACGGCCTGCCGGACCTCGCGATCGGGCGCCCCGGCGGCGGGCAGGAGCAGGGCCTCCTCGTACCAGGCGAGGGAGAAGGCCGGGTCGAGGGCCACCGCCTTGCGGAAGAGGCCCAGGCAACCCGCGCTCGCCGTGTTCCAGCCCCCGGAGACGTTCCAGTGGTCGACGCACTCCTTGCCGGCGTAGTACTCGCCGTAGGCGTCCAGCCGGCCGGTGACGGCGGTGGCCACCTTCACGCTGGCCCGGCGCACGTCCCCCTTGCGCTCGTGGAGCGCACGGCGCACCCCCTCGGAGAGCCGGTCGATGGCGTCGGGGAGGCCGGCGAGCCCCCGGGCCTTCTCCTGGAGGGTGAAGAGGTAGTCCTGCGCGCCGGGCTGGAGCGCCCGCAGCTCCAGGGCGTAGACCTCGCCGAAGCGGTGGACGCTGGCGAGCAGCAGCGCCCCGGCCTGGGCCTGCTTGGCGATCTCCTGGCCCAGCACCTCGTCGATGCGCGCCGGGTCCTGGCGTCCCGCCTGGCGCGCCAGGTCGAACATCCGGACGCGGGAGAGGACCTGGAGGCGGCGCGACTGCTCCAGGGAGGTGATGAGCAGGCCGGAGAGGCCGTCGAGCGCCGGCTCGCCGGTCTCGTTGGCGACGTCGGCGACCGCGACGGTGGTCCGCGGCCCGTCGGCCGAGGTGCTGTAGTTCTCGACCGCCCACATCGCGCCGGCGCTGAGCAGCGCGGTGGCGAGCGCCCCGGCGCCGAGGGCGAGCCGCTTGCGCCGGCCGTCCATCGAGGCGGCGACGGCCCGCAGCTCGCCGAAGACCACCGCCGCGTTCACCGGCCGCTTGGCGGCGTCCGGCTCGATGCAGCGCAGCGTGAGCCGGCGCAGCGCCGCCGGGACCGCCTTGGCGGTGAGCGCCGGCGGGGCCCCGGCCGAGAGCGCGGCGCTGCCCCGCGGCGTGACCGGGTAGGGCAGCTCCCCGCCGAGCATCTGGAAGAGCATCGTGCCCAGCGAGAACAGGTCCACCCGCTCGTCGCCCGCCTCGCTGCGCCACTGCTCCGGGGCCATGTAGGCCGGGGTCCCGGCGCTGGCGGGGCCGCCCCGGCCGAAGAGGAAGGCCAGGCCGAAGTCCAGCACCTTCACCGTGCCGTCGGCGCAGAGGAAGACGTTGGCCGGCTTCAGGTCGCGGTGCATCACCCCGGCGCCGTGGGCGTGGGCCAGGGCCCGGGCGATCTCCAGGGCGATCCCCACCGCCTCCCGCACCGCCAGCGGGCCGCGCTCCAGCCGCGCGGTGAGCGTCTCCCCGCGCAGCAGCTCGAAGATGAGGTAGGGGCCGGTCGGCCCCTGGCCGATGTCGTGGAGGGTGACGATGCTGGGGTGGTTGAGCCGCGCCACCGCCTCGGCCTCGCGCTGCAGCCACTCGGCGGAGCGGTGGGCGAACTTCGACCCGGCGCGGATCGCCTTGAAGGCCACCGAGCGCCCCAGCTCCCGGTCGGAGGCCTCCCAGACCACCCCGAAGCCGCCGCGCCCCAGCTCCCGCTCCAGCCGGAAGCGGCCCACCTGGTCGCCGGCGTGGAGCCCCTTCTCCCAGGCCTCGGCGAGGGCCGCCTCCGGGGCGTGGGCCAGCTCGGCGAGGAGCTGGGACAGCTGCGTGGAGACGCCCGGATCGGGCGGCGCGGTCGGAACGGTCGGACCCTGCTCCTCGAGCACGCGAGACGGCTCCCGGAAGACGGTGCCCCCTTCTTACCAGATGGGCGCGCCGGCCCGAAGGGCGGCCGGCACTCTCCTTGCTCGGCCGAACGGCTTGAGGCCGGGGAGGGCGCCGCATAGCATCGCTCTTCCCCCGAACACCCGAGGTCGCCCGTGCCCAAGCCCAAGCCCCTCCTCCTCGTGGTTCTCGACGGTTGGGGCCTGCGGGCCGAGCGGGAGGCCAACGCCATCGCCCTCGCCGGGACGCCGAGCATGGACGCCCTCACGCGCGAGTTCCCGTGGACCGCGGTGAAGACCAGCGGGCTGTCGGTCGGCCTGCCCGACGGGCAGATGGGCAACAGCGAGGTGGGCCACACCAACCTCGGCGCCGGCCGGATCGTCTACCAGGACCTGGTGCGCATCAACCGCGCGGTGGAGGACGGCTCCTTCTTCCAGAACGAGGCGCTGCTCTCGGCCTGCCGCAAGGCGCGCCAGGGCTCGGGGACGCTGCACCTCCTCGGGCTGCTCTCCGACGGCGGCGTGCACAGCCACGTCGAGCACCTCCACGCCTGCCTGGAGCTGGCGCGGCGCGAGGCGGTGCCGCGGACCTTCGTCCACGCCTTCCTCGACGGGCGCGACACCCCGCCGAAGAGCGCGCTCGGCTACCTGCAGGCCTTCGAGAGGCGGCTCGCCGACAAGGGGTACGGCAAGGTGGCCACCGTGTCCGGGCGCTACTGGGCCATGGACCGGGACAAGCGCTGGGACCGGGTGGCGCTGGCCTGGGCGGCGATGGTGAAGGGGGAGGGCTTCCGGGCGGCCAGCGGGGTGAAGGCGGTCGAGGAGGCCTACGCCCGGGGCGAGACCGACGAGTTCGTGAAGCCGACGGTGGTGGCGGGCGCCGACGGAGCCCCCCGCGCGCGCCTCCAGGACGGCGACGCGGCGATCTTCTTCAACTTCCGGGCCGACCGCGCCCGGGAGATCACCCGCGCCTTCACCGACGACGCCTTCGCCGAGTTCGAGCGGAAGCCCCGGCCCCGGCTCTCCGCCTACGTCTGCATGACCCAGTACGACGAGAAGCTCCCCCTGCCGGTGGCCTTCGCGCCCGACCAGCCGAAGCGCATCTTCCCCGAGCTGGTGGCCCAGGCCGGGCTGCGGCAGCTGCGCTGCGCCGAGACCGAGAAGTACGCCCACGTCACCTTCTTCTTCAACGGCGGGCAGGAGCAGGTCTTCCCGAACGAGGACCGGATCCTGGTGCCGTCCCCCCGCGACGTGAAGACCTACGACGAGAAGCCGGAGATGAGCGCCCGGGAGGTGACCGACAAGGTGGTCGCCGCGATCCAGTCCGGGACGTACGGCTTCATCCTGGTGAACTACGCCAACCCCGACATGGTGGGCCACACCGGGATCCTCGAGGCCGCGGTGAAGGCGGTGCGGGTGGTGGACGAGTGCGTCGGCCGGCTCTGGAAGGCGGCCGGCGCCCAGGGCATGTCGATGCTGGTCACCGCCGACCACGGCAACTGCGAGATGATGGTGGACCCGGTGACCGGCCAGCCCCACACCGCGCACACCCTGGGGCCGGTCCCCTTCGTCCTCGCCGACCCCGACTTCCGCGGCGCGAAGCTGCGCGCCGAAGGGGTGCTGGCAGACGTCGCCCCCACGGCGCTCCAGGTCATGGGGCTCGCCAAGCCGCCGGAGATGAAGGGGCTCGGCCTCGTGCTCCGGTGATCCCGGCCCTCCTCGACCTGGTCTTCCCGCCGGCCTGCGCCGCCTGCGGCGCGGGGCTCGCCGCCTCCGCCGGCGAGCCCTGGTGCCCGGACTGCGGCGGCGCGGTCGACCCGCCGGACCCGTGCTGCGCGCGCTGCGGCCTCCCCGGGCCCGAGGGCCCTTGCCAGGCCTGCCTGGCCGATCCGCCCGCCCTCGACGGGCTGCGGGCGGCGGCGGCCTTCGGCGGCCCGCTGGCCGACGCCGTCCACGCCTTCAAGTACCGGGACCGGCCGGCGCTGGCGCGGCCGCTGGGGCGCTGGCTGGCGGCGCGGGTCGCGCCGCCGCCGGGCGCGCTGCTGGTGGCGGTCCCGCTGGCGCGCGGGCGGCGCGTCGCCCGAGGCTACGACCAGGCGGCGCTGCTGGCCGGGTGGGTGGGGCGCGCCACCGGCCTTCCCGTCCTCCGGGGCGCGCTGCGCCGGGTGCGGGAGACGCCGCCACAGGTCGGGCGCAGCCGCGCCGAGCGGGCCGCCAACGTCGCCGGGGCCTTCGCGGCCGGCGCGGGGGTGCGCGGGCGGGAGATCGCGCTGGTGGACGACGTGGTCACCACCGGCGCCACCGCGGAGGCCTGCGCCCGCGCGCTCAAGGCGGCGGGCGCGGCCCGGGTGACGCTCCTGGCGCTGGGCCGCGCGGGGTAGGCCCGGGCGCGGCCCGGGCGGGCCGGACGCCGCCCGACCCCGCTCCCGGGATGGCCCGGCCGCCCCCCGGGGTTACACTCCGGCGATGTCCCGCCTGCCCCGCTCCGCCGCCGTCGCGCTCCTCGTCGCCGGCGCCGCCGCGGCGCGCGAGCCGCTCCCGGACCGCTTCCGGTCCCTGGAGGCCGAGCTCCAGCGGGACCACCGCGACCCGCGGGCGCTGGCGGTGCTCGCGGAGCTGCGCCGGCAGGAGGGCGACCTCGAGGACCTGCCCGCCGCCTCGGCCGTCTACGCCCGGCTGGCCGCCGATCCGGAGGCGCACCCGGAGGCCCGGGCGGCGGCCCTGCTGGCGGTCGCCGAGCTGGATCGCGCCCGCGGCAACCTCGCGCGGGCGGGCGAGGAGCTCTCCCGCCTGGGCTTCGTCGACCGGTGGTGGGTGGCCGGCCCCTTCGACAACGAGGGGAAGCGCGGCTTCGCCTCCGTCTTCCCTCCCGAGGAGGCGGTGGACGTGGCGAAGCCCATGCCCGGCAAGGTGCGGCCGGTCCGCTGGCGCCCGCTCCCGCCCGAGGCGCTGCAGCTCGGCTTCGCCGTCCTCTCCGCGGCGCTGCGGCCGGTCCGGGAGACCACCGCCTACGCGCTCGCCACCCTCGACTCCCCGCGCGAGCAGCGGGTGCGGCTCTACGTCGGGGCCAGCGGCGCCGTGAAGCTCTGGGTGAACGGCGCCCTGGCGCTCTCCGACGAGGCCTATCACCCGGCGCGCCTCGACCAGGCGGCGGTCGCGGTGACGCTGCGCAAGGGGCCGAACCGGCTGCTGGTGAAGCTCTGCCACGAGGAGGGCCAGATGGCGCTGGCGGTCCGGGTCGCCAGCGCCGCCGGCGAGCCGCTGCGGCTGGCGGAGCTCCCCACCACCGAGCCCCCGCCGCCGGCGCCGCGGCCGGCGGCCCCGGCGCCCTCGCCGGTCCCGACGCTGGTGTCCCTGCTGGAGCGGCGCGCCGCCGCCGCGGCCGCCGCCGGGAAGGGCGCGAAGCCCGGCTCGCCGGCCGCCCGGGCCGAGGCCCGCGCCCGCGCCGACCTGGCGCGGGTGCTCGACGAGAAGCGGAGCGCCGACGATCGGGAGCGGCGCCCCGCCGAGGAGGCGCGGCGCGCCGCGAGGCTGGTCCCGGGCGAGGCCTGGGCCCGGCTGCTGGCGGCCCGCCTGGAGCAGGACGGGAACCGGCAGTGGGAGCTCCTGGAGGCGGCGCGGACCGCCGCCCCCCGCGATCCCGAGGTGCTCTCGGCCCTGGGGCTGCACCAGCTGGTCCGCGGCCGGCCCCATCGGGCCCTGCCGCTGCTCCGGGCCGCCGCCGCCGCCGCGCCCACGGCGCGGGCGCGGCTGGCGGTCGCCGACGCCTGGGAGGCGGTGGGCTTCCAGGCCCGGGCCTTCCGGGAGCGCGCCGCCGTCGCCGCCGCGTTCCCGCTCTCGCCGGCGGCGGCCGCCGCCGCGGCCCGGGCGGCGCGCGCGCTGGACCGGCTCGACGAGGCCGCCCGGCTCTGGCGCAAGGCGCTGGCGCTGCGCTTCGACGACGCCTCCACGCGCTACGCGCTGGAGCGGCTCGCCGCCGCCACGGGCGACGTGGACGGCGCGGTGGCGCTGCTCGAGGAGGGGCTCCGGCTCGCGCCGGGCGACCTCGCGGCGCGCCTCCGGCTCGCCGACCTGCTCGCCGCCAACGGCCGGAACGAGGAGGCCGAGGCCGCCTTCGCCGCCGCGGCGCGGATCTGCCCCGACGACCCGGACGTCTGGGAGCGGCGCGGCCGCGCCAGGTTGCGCGCCGGCCGCACCGCCGACGCGGTGGAGGACCTGCAGGTGACGCTGGAGCTGCGGCCCCAGGACCCCCAGGTGAAGGAGCTGCTCCGCGCGGTGCAGCCGGCGCGGGAGCGCTTCGAGGATCCGTACCTGCTCGACGCCCGCGCCCTGGCCCGGGAGTACCAGGCGGGAGCGGGGCACGCGCGGCGTCCGCCGGACGGGGCCGGCCGGGAGCGCGCGGGCGTCGCGGCGGGGCCGCCTGCCCCCGAGCAGGCGGACGACGCGGTGATCCTCGGCGAGCTGCGGGTCGTGAAGGTCTACCCCTCCGGCCTCTCCTCGCGGGTCCACCAGCTGGTGGTGAAGGTGCTCACCGATCGCGGCGCCGACCGGCTGCGCACCCACGTCTTCGGCTACACCCCGGGCCGGCAGGAGCTGCGGGTGGAGCGGGCCCGCGTCACCCGGCCCGACGGCACGGTGCTGGAGTCGGCCCAGGAGAGCGACCGGAGCGCCAGCGAGCCCTGGTACCGGCTCTTCTACGACGTCCGGGCGAGGGTGGTCTCCTTCCCGCAGCTCCAGCGCGGCGACCTGCTGGAGCTGACCACCCGCACCGACGACGTCGCCGGCGAGAACCTGCTCTCCGACTACTTCGGCGACCTGGTCTTCCTCCGCGGCGCCACCCGGCGGCTGCGCTGGGAGTACGTGCTGCTCATGCCGCCGGGGCGCACCATCCACGCCAGCGACCCGCCGGCGGGCCTCGCCCGGGCCGACCGGGAGCTCCCCGGCGGCAGCGAGCACCGCTGGACGGCGCGCGACCTGGCGCCGCTGCCGTCCGAGCCGGGCGAGCCGGGGCCGAGCGAGACCACCCCCTTCCTCCACGTCTCCACCTACGCCACCTGGGAGCAGGTGGCGACCTTCTGGTGGGGGCTGGTGCGGGAGCAGCTGGTGCCCGACGCCGAGGTCCGCGCCACGGCGGAGCGCATCCGCCGGGAGACCCTGGCGGCGCGGCGGGCCGCCGGCCTGCCCGAGTCGGGCGACGAGCGGGCGCTGGTCGAGGCGGTCCACGCCTTCGTGGTCACCAACATCCGCTACGTCGGCCTGGAGTTCGGCATCCACGGCTTCAAGCCCTACCGGGTGGACGAGGTGCTCTCGCGGCGCTACGGCGACTGCAAGGACAAGGCGAGCCTGACCCACGCCCTGCTGGGCGTGCTGGGGATCGACTCGCGGCTGGTGCTCCTGCGGATGCGCCACCTGGGCGCCATGCCGGACCGGCCGGCCTCGCTCTCCATCTTCAACCACGCCATCACCTGGGTCCCGGACTTCGACCTCTGGCTGGACGGGACCGCCGGCTTCCACGGCACCCACGACCTGCCCGGCGAGGACCGCGGGGCCACGGTGCTGGTGGTGAACCCCGGCGCGCCCCCCCGCTTCACCCGGATCCCGCCGGCCCGCCCCGAGGAGAACGTGACCGCCACCACCATGGAGATCCGCCTCGACGCCGGCGGCGCCGCCGCCATGGACGGCGAGACGCGCGTCCGCGGCCAGCCGGCCGCCGCCTACCGCCGCGCCTACCAGTCGGAGGCCGACCGCCGCGCGGCGCTGGAGCAGGCCTTCGCCCGGGTCTTCCCCGGCCTCACCGTGAAGAAGGTCACCGCCTCGGACCTCTCCCGGCTGGAGGAGGACGTGGTCCTCGGCTACCGGCTCGAGGAGCCGCGCTTCGCCGACCGGACCGACGGCACCCTGACCTTCCGTCCCTTCGGCGCCGTCCAGGGGTACGTCGAGGGCTACGCCCCGACCTCCACGCGCCGCGAGGACCTGGTGATCGGCGACCCCCACGAGCTGAGCTTCGCCTACCGCATCCTGCTCCCGGAGGGGAGCACGGCCGACCTGCCGCCACCGGCCCGCGCCGAGACGCCCTTCGGCACCTGGGAGGTCGCGCTGCGCGCCGAGCCGGGCGCGGTGCGGGCCGATTGCCGGGTGGTCTTCCGCACCGGCCGCGTCGCCGCCGCCGACTACCCGGCCTTCCGCGCCTTCCTCTCCGGCCTCGACCAGGCGCTGGCGCGCCGGGTGGCGGTGCACGCCCCGGTCCGGGCCGCCGCCCCGCCGCCGGGCGCCGCGGGGAGCGCGCCGTGACGCGCGCGCCCCGCTCCGCGCTCCTGGCGGCCGGGCTGGCCTGGAGCGGCGGCCGGCCAGCCCTTGCCGCCGACCTTGCCGTCGGCCGGCCGGCCCCGCCCCTGGCGCTGCACACCCTGGACGGCCGCACCATCTCGATCGAGTCGTTGCGGGGCCAGGTGGTGATCCTGGCCTTCTGGGCGAGTTGGTGCGAGCCCTGCCGCGAGGAATTGCCGCTGCTGTCCGCCTACGCCCAGCGCCATGCGGGCCAGGGCGTGCAGATCCTCGGCTTTTCCCTCGACACCCCGGACACCCTGGCCGCGGTGCGCCGCATCGGCGCCGCCCTCCGCTTCCCGGTCGGCCTGCTGGGCAGCGCCTGGGCCGGCGATTACGGCCGGATCTGGCAGTTGCCGGTCAGCTTCGTGGTCGACCGCGCCGGCATCCTGCGCTTCGACGGCTGGAAGGCCGAC
>JAKAEO010000234.1 GCA_021818285.1 Myxococcales bacterium | reverse complement strand
CGGTGGGGAGCGGGGCGCCGGCGGCGGGACCCTTGGTGAGGGCGTCGTGGAAGGAGAGCTTCGGCTCCTTCTCGGGAGGCGGGACGGGCCGCGGCGGCGGCCGGTCCAGCGCAGCCAGCGAGCCGTCGGCCGGGCCCGGCGCGGCCTGGGCGCGCGCCGCGACCTGCTTGCCGACGTTCAGGCCGAGGACGAAGACCGCGCCCAGCACCACCAGCGCGCCGACCACCACCGACGCCACCTGGGTGCCGTCGAGGCTCAGCTCGTAGCGCTCCTTGACCTTGCTGTTCTCGCGCATCGCCTCTCCGCCAGCGGATTCTAGGCGGGCGCGGCGATATCGCCATTTTTCGGATCCCGCGCGGGAGGGGCGCCCGCGCGGCCCGGGGCCCGGGGCCCGGGGCGCGGGGCGCGGGAACGCCCGGGACCGGCCGCGACCCGGTCAGTCCTCGTCGGGGACCGCGGCGCTCTCCATCCGCTCCGGCGCCGAGACGCCCAGCGCCGCGAGGGCGTTGCCCAGCACCTGCTTCAGCGCCCAGCACAGGTAGAGCCGCCCGGCGGTCTTCACCGGGTCGGGGCCGATGACCCGCTCCCCGCTGCGCTTGCCGCCCGTGTAGTAGGAGTGGAACGCGGCGATGGTCTCCTGCAGGAAGTAGGCGACCCGGTGCGGCTCGTAGGCCAGCGCGGCCCCGGCCAGCAGCTCCGGGAAGGCGAGGACGCGCTTCAGCAGCTCCTGCTCCTCCGGGAGCACCAGGGCGCGGACCGCCGCCAGGTCGAAGCGCGGGGCCGGGAGGCCCGCCTCGGCGGCTCGCCGCAGGATGCTCGCCAGCCGGGCGTGGCCGTACTGGACGTAGAAGACCGGGTTGTCGAGCGTCTGGCGCTTGGCCAGCTCCAGGTCGAAGTCCAGCTGGGCGTCGGCGCGGCGGGTGAGGAAGAGGAAGCGGGCCGCGTCGCGCCCCACCTCGTCGATCACCTCCCGCAGCCAGACCACGTTCCCGGAGCGCTTCCCCATCTTCAGGGCCTCGCCGCCGCGGGTCAGGTTCACCATCTGGATGAGCACCACGTGCAGGTCCTGGCGCGCGTGGCCCAGGGCCTCGAGCGCCGCGCCCAGCCGGGGGACGTAGCCGCCGTGGTCGGCGCCGAGCACGTCCACCAGCGCGTCGGCCCGCTGCCGCTTCTGCCAGTGGTAGGCGATGTCGGCGCAGAAGTAGGTGGGCGTCCCGTCGGCCTTCTTCACCGGCCGGTCCACCTCGTCGCCGTAGCGCGAGGAGCGGAAGAGCGTGAGCGGCTCCGCCGACGCCACCTCGGCCTCGCCGTCGGCGTGGGCGTCGCCGTCGGCCGGCGCCGGCAGGGCCTTCGCCCCCGCCCCCTTCTTCGCCTTGGGCGGCGGCAGGGTGCCGACGTAGACCAGCCCCTTGGCCTCCAGCTCCTGGAGGAACCGGTCCACCGTGCCCGACCGGTAGAGCGCCTTCTCCGAGGACCAGAGGTCGAAGCGGATGTCGATGGCGGCGAGGTCCTCGCGGATCATCCCCAGGACGTGCTCGACCGCCCGGTCCCGGATCGGGCCGAGCCACTCCTCCTCCGGCGCGTCGAGCCAGCGGTCCCCCACCTCGGCCCGCAGCGCGCGGGCGACGTCCACCACGTACGCGCCGGGGTAGGCCTGGGCCGGGAACTCCACCGCCCGGCCGGCCAGCTCCCGGTAGCGGAGGTGGACGGAGCGGGCCAGGGTCCGGACCTGCTCCCCGTAGTCGTTGACGTAGTACTCGCGGGTGACGGCGTGGCCGCTCCAGTCCAGCAGCCGGGCCACGGCGTCGCCGGTGACGGCGTTGCGCCCGTGGCCCACGTGCATCGGGCCGGTGGGGTTGGCGGAGACGAACTCGACGTTGACGCGCTTCCCCTTCCCCACCGCGGTGCGGCCGAAGGCGGCGCCCTGCCGCTCCACCTCCTGGAGGGCGCGGAACCAGACGTCGGGCGCCAGCCGGACGTTCAGGAAGCCGGGGCCGGCCACCTCCAGGGAGGCGATGGCCCCGCCCTCGTCGGCGGCCCGCACCGCCTCGGCGATGGCGGCCGCCAGCTCGCGCGGCGGGCGGCCGGCGGCCTTGGCCAGGACCATCGCGGCGTTCACCGCGAAGTCGCCGTGGCGCGGATCGCGGGGCGGCTCCACGGCGACCGCCACGGGTGCCGCCGGCCAGCGCCCCTCTGCGGCGCCGCGGGCCAGCGCCTTCTCGAACAGCTCTCGGACCAGGTCACGGATCATGGGCGCCGCATGGAATACCCATGCCGCCACCCCGGCGCAAGGGCGGAGGGGCGGGAGGGCCGGGCTACACCGGCCTCAGGCTCTCGAAGGCGCCGCAGCGCAGGCAGCGCCAGGCGCGCCGCGGGCTCTCCGCCCCGCAGCGGGCGCAGCGCAGCGGGCGGGCCCGCCGCTGCAGCGCCTTCACCATCAGGTCGTGCCGGGCGGCCAGCTCCTCCGGGCGCGGATCGCCGGCGTCGCGCAGCAGCTCCCGCATCACCAGCGTGACCTCGCCGGTGGCGTCGGCGTCCATGGCGGCGCGCAGCGCCTCCAGGGCCTCGGCGTTGCGCCCGGCGCGGTGGAGCGCCCGGCCCCGCAGGTAGAGGAGCGCGGCGTCGCCCGGCGCCGCGACCCGCCACCCCTCCACCAGCGCCAGCGCCCGCGCCGGGTCGCCCAGGCGGTCGAGGGCGGGCCAGGCGAGCAGCGCGCAGCCCGGATCGGCGGCCACCGCGCCGGAGATGGCCGCGGCCGCCTCGTCGCGCGCCCCGCGGGCCCCCTCGGCCTCGGCCAGCGCCAGCAGCGCGTCGGCCGACCCGGGGCAGGCCGCCACCGCCGCCTGCGCCGCCTCGCGCGCCGCGCCGGGGTCGTCGGGGAGACCCGACCGGGCCAGGCCGGCGAGCAGGTGGGCCCGCACCGGGTCCTCCCCCGGTCCGCCCAGGGCCCGCTGCAGCTCCGCGGCCTCGGCCAGGCGGCCGGCGTCCACCAGCACGTCGCGCAGCCCCGCCCCGGCGGCGCGGTCGCCGCGCTCCCAGAGCGCCCGGTAGGCGGCCTCGGCCTCGCCCACCATCCCGCCGCGCCGGTAGTCCTCGGCCAGCTCCCGCTCGATCTCGGTGCGCCGCGCCGGCTCCAGGCCGGCGCGCAGCAGCATGTTGCGGTGCAACCGGACGGCGCGCGCCAGGTCGCCGGTCCGCCGGAAGAGCGCCCCCAGCGCCAGGTAGGTCTCCACCGCCTCGGGGCTGCCGAGCCGGGCGGCGTCGGAGAGCGCCTCGATGGCGGCGTCCGGGTCGTCGGAGATGACGTAGCGGACGCCCTTCAGGTAGGCCCGCGCCTCCACCCGCCGCCGCTGCAGGCGGATGGCGAGCCGGATGGCCAGCGCCAGCGCCCCCAGCGCGATCCCCAGGATCAGCCAGTGGGCGGCGGTGGGCTCCACGGGGCGGCGCCCTACCCCGCGAAGGCGACGCGCAGCCTGGCCCAGGCGGCGTCCAGCGCCTCGGGCACGACCCGGAGGTCGCCGATCACCGGCATGAAGTTGGTGTCCCCGCCCCAGCGCGGGACCACGTGCCAGTGCAGGTGGTCGGCGATGCCGGCGCCGGCCGGCCGCCCCAGGTTCATCCCCAGGTTCATCCCCTCCGGCCGGTAGGCGCGCGTCACCGCCTCGATGGCCCGCCGCAGCTCGTCGTGCAGCCCGGCGAAGTCGGCGGGCGGGAGCGCCTCCAGCGCCGCCAGGTGGGCCCGCGGCACCACCATGAGGTGGCCGGAGTTGTAGGGGTAGCGGTTGAGGATGGTGAAGGCGGTGGCGCCGCGGTGGACGATGAGGTTCCGGCGGTCGGCCTCCTCCCCCTCCTCGGCCGGGAAGTCGCAGAAGATGCAGCCGCCTGGACGCGGCGCCTCCTGGATGAAGGCCATGCGCCAGGGCGCCCAGAGCGGCTTCTCCACGGCCCCTCCTAGCGCGCCATGTAGTAGACGCCGGGAGACTCGGCGCGGGTCACGTCCCGCCGCAGCTCGGCGCGGACCCCGTCGGCCAGCGCCCCGACCATCCCGCCCATGAGCTGCTCCAGGAAGTGGGCCCGGTCCTCCGGCGGGTAGACCAGCGAGGGCTCGCCCTTCAGCCCGGCGTCGTCCTTGGCGATGTCGATGGCCCGGTGGAAGTTGCCCAGCTCGTCGATGAGCCCCAGCTCCTTGGCCTGCTCGCCGGTGAGCACCCGCCCGTCGGCGAACTCGCGCACCTGCTCCACGGTCATCTCGCGCGACTCGGCCACCGCCCGCACGAACTGCCCGTAGACCTGGTCGATGAGCGACTGCCAGTAGGCGCGGTCCTCCGGCGACATGTCGCGGAAGGGCGAGCCGGCGTCCTTGAGCTTGCCGCTCTTCACCGTCTCGGACTTCACCTGGAACTTCTCCAGCAGCCCCTTCACGGTGAAGAACTGGCTGATGACGCCGATCGAGCCGGTCAGGGTCCCGGGCTCGGCGACGATGGTCGGGCACCCCATGGCCACGTAGAGCCCGCCCGAGGCGGCCATGTTGCCCATGGAGCAGACCACGGTCTTGGACTCGGCGAGCTTGATGAGCTCGTCGTGGATCTCCTGGCTCGGCGCCACCGCCCCGCCGGGCGAGTCGATGCGGACGACGACGGCCTTCATGTCGCGGTCGTTCTGGAAGCGGCGGATGGCCTTGAGGACGGTCTCGGCGTCCACGCCGTCCCGGCCGCCCAGCCCGATGGGTCCCTTCACCTCGAGGATGCCGATGCGCGGTCCGGCGGCGAGGCGCGGGGCCTCGCCCTTCACCGCGCTGTAGGCGAGCCAGAGGAAGGCGAAGAACACGGCGAAGAGGCCGGCGAAGATGAAGGCCACCACCGCCAGCGCGGCGCGG
>JAKAEO010000233.1 GCA_021818285.1 Myxococcales bacterium | reverse complement strand
CGCGGCGGCCCGCGCCCTGGCGCGGCTCGGGGACGCCGCGGCCGTCCCGCAGCTCCAGGCCCTGCTCGCCGGCGAGGCCTCGGGCGCCGCCGCGGCGGCGGCGGCGCTGGCCGAGCTGGGCGCCCGCGGCACCGCCTGACGACGCCACCCAGGGGACACCATGCGAAAGAACGTCGATCCCGATCCGCGCCGCGCCCTGCTCGACGCCCTCGACGAGCGCGCCGAGGCCGGCGGAGGCGAGGAGCGCATCGCCCGGCAGCACGAGTCCGGGAAGCTCACCGCGCGCGAGCGCATCGCCCGCTTCCTCGACGCCGGCTCCTTCGTGGAGCTGGACAAGTTCAAGACCCACCGCTGCGCCGACTTCGGGATGGAGCGGCAGAAGATCCCGGGCGACGGCGTGGTCACCGGCTACGGGCTGGTGGACGGGCGCCAGGTCTTCGTCTACGCGCAGGACTTCACGGTCTTCGGCGGCTCGGTGGCCGGGGCCTGCGCCGAGAAGATCTGCAAGGTGATGGACCTGGCGGTGGAGGTGGGCTGCCCCATCATCGGCCTGGACGACTCGGGCGGCGCCCGCATCCAGGAGGGCCTGGTCTCGCTGGCCGGCTACGCCGACATCTTCCTGCGCAACACCCTGGCCAGCGGCGCCGTCCCCCAGATCTCGGTGATCCTCGGCCCCTGCGCCGGCGGCGCCGTCTACGGCCCCGCCATCACCGACTTCCTCTTCATGGTGAAGGACCTCTCCACCATGTTCGTCGCCGGTCCCGAGGTGATCCGCGCGGCGGAGCACCAGGAGGTGACCCGCGAGGAGCTGGGCGGGGCGCCGGCCCACTCCACGAAGTCGGGCGTGGCCCACTTCGTCGCCGACACCGAGGAGGCGGCGCTGCGCGGGGTGCGGGAGCTGCTCGGCTACCTGCCGCTCCACCAGGGGGCGGAGCCGCCGGTGGTGGCCGGCGGCGACGATCCGGCCCGGCGCGACGAGGCGCTGCGCACCGTGGTCCCCGAGGACCCGGGCGCGGCCTACGACGTGCGCGAGGTGGTCCGGGCGGTGGTGGACGACCGGCGCTTCCTCGAGGTGCACCGGGACTTCGCCCCGAACCTGGTGGCGGGCTTCGCGCGGATGGCGGGCCGGACGGTGGGCGTGGTCGCCAACCAGCCCGCGGTGCTCGGCGGCGCGCTCGACGGGGACGCCGCGGTGAAGGGGGCGCGGTTCGTCCGCTTCTGCGACGCCTTCGGCATCCCGCTGCTCACCTTCGTGGACGTGCCCGGCTTCCGCCCCGGCGTGGAGGAGGAGTGGGGCGGGCTCATCCGCCACGGGGCCAAGCTGGTCTACGCCTTCGCCGAGGCCACCGTGCCCAAGGTCACGGTCATCACCCGCAAGGCGCTGGGCGGAGCCTACGCGGTGATGGCCTCCAAGCACGTCCGCGCCGACGTGAACCTGGCCTGGCCCACCGCCGAGATCGCGGTGATGGCGCCGGAGGGGGCCGTGAACATCGTCTTCCGCAAGGAGATCCAGGCGGCGGGCCCGGACCCGGCGGCCCAGGCGGCCGCGCGCCAGCGGCTGGTGGCCGAGTACCGCGAGGCCTGGGCCACCCCCTACAAGGCGGCCGAGCTGGGCTACGTGGACGAGGTCATCCGGCCCGAGGACACGCGCCCGCGCGTCATCCGCTCGCTGGAGATGCTGCGCGGGAAGCGGCAGGAGAGCCCGCGCAAGAAGCACGGCAACATGCCGCTTTGACATGGGGGGCCTCGTCCCCGCCGACGCCCAGGGACGCGAGGCCCTCGGCCCCCCAACCCCCCCGCACGCTCCGGGGCGGCCTCCTCCGGCCGCCCCTCCGCTCGATGGCCCGGGAAATGGCGGAGCCCGGCCCCCGTCAGCGGGGGAGCCGGGCTCCGTGAAGGTCGTCCACCCCTCGTGGACGTCTAGGCCTTGCGGACGTTCTGCGCCTGCAGCCCCTTCGGGCCCTTCACCACCTCGAACTCCACCTTCTGCCCCTCGGACAGGCTGCGGAAGCCTTCCATCTGGATGGCGGTGTGGTGGCAGAAGACGTCCTCACCCCCGTTGTCCTGGGTGATGAAGCCGAAGCCCTTGGCGTCGTTGAACCACTTCACGGTACCTGTGGCCATTCGCGCTCCACTTTCGTCGCTCGGCGCACCCTGCGTGGTGCCCGGTACCACCCGATCTGGAGGTGGGACGGAAGCGATCTACAGAAACCGCGCGGCGATGTCGAGATCGGCGGCGCGGGCGCCCGGTCCCTCGACCGCGGTACCACCGATCGCGCGCTCGAAATCCTCGAAGATTTCCGCGACCGTCGGCAGCCGGCCGACGTCGGTCTCCTCGATGCCGGTGACGCTCTGGCCGGTGTAGAAGAGCCCGCGCTCCACGTCGCCGTGCACCGCGGCCTCGAGCAGCGCGTCGGTGATGCAGAAGCTCTCCTGGAAGTCGCTCTCGCGGCAGAGGCAGAGCCCGTCGCCCAGGCACTCGATGCAGTCCTTGGTCCGGCCCATGTAGCCCTCGGGCCCGAAGAACCAGGTCTTGGAGCGGGGCGGGAAGTGCTTGCCGGCGGCCAGCGCGTCGGTGAAGGCGTTCTTCACGGCGCGCGCCTTCATCCCCTTCACGCAGCTGGTGATCAGGGTGACGTCGGGGTTGCCGCGCCGCAGGTGCATGTCCTTGAAGTTCGGGTGCACGTCGCCGTCGCGGGAGGCCAGGAAGCGGGTGGCGAGCTGCGCCCCGGCCGCGCCGTGGGCGAAGACGGTGGGCAGGTCGTGGGCCTCGATGCCGCCGGCGGCGACCACCGGCAGCGAGGTCGCCGCCTTCACCTCGTCGAGCAGCTGCAGCAGCGGGTGGCCGATGTCGCCGATGTGGCCGCCGGCCTCCGCCCCCTCGGCCACCAGCCACTCGGCGCCCCACTTCTCGTACATGGCGGCGAGCCGTCCCGAGGAGACGATGCCCACGAAGGGGATCCCGGCCGCCCGGCACCACTTCACGATCTCGCGGGAGATGCCGGCGCCCTGCACCAGGAAGGAGGCGCCCTCGGCGAAGGCGGTCCGGGCCAGCGCCTCGAAGTCCTGCTTGTGGATGGCGGCCATCAGGTTCACGCCCACGAAGCCGCCGGGCGCCTCGCGCTTGGCGCGCCGGATCTCCGCCGCCAGCATGGCCGGCGTCTTCAGGACCGCCGAGATCGTGCCCACGCCCAGCAGCCGGCGGGTGCGGACCGCCGCCACCTTGCCGGAGAGGCCGTCCGAGGCGTTGATCCCCATGGCGCCCTGCACCAGCAGGCGGCGCCCCGACGCCAGCACCTCCTCGATGGCGGCGCGGTCGAGCCGCGGGGCCGGCGGCGAGGCGGGCTCGTCGGGCCTCCGGGCGGGGAGGGCGGTGTCTGCGGACATGCTCGGGCTCCGGTCGGGCGCCCCGGTCTCCAGGCGCCCGGACAGGCTACGGCCGGCCTGTCACGGCCCGGTCACGGAACCTTGCCGCGGCGCGCCACGCCGTGGTTCGATGCGGGCCGTGCTGACCGCCTTCGCCGCGCTCTACTGGGCCTTCGCGGTCCTGATCATGCCGCCGCTGTGGATCCTGGCGCTGCTGATCCACGCCCTGGCCTGGCCCTTCGACCGCCGCCGCGTGGTCCTCCACCTCTTCGGCGGGTTCTGGGCGAGCCTCTACGTCTGGCTCAATCCCATCTGGCGCTTCCGCGTCACCGGCCGGGAGCACCTGCCGTGGAAGGGGGCCGCGGTGATCGTGGCCAACCACTCCTCGCTGGTGGACATCCTGGTGCTCTACGGGCTGTTCCGCCCCTTCAAGTGGGTCTCCAAGGCGGAGCTGGGGCGGGTGCCCTTCGTGGGCTGGATGCTGTGGCTCAACGACTACGTGCTGGTGAGGCGGGGCGACCGCGAGTCGATCAAGCACATGCTCGACCACTGCCGCCGCCACCTCGCCGCCGGCTCGCCGCTGCTGATGTTCCCGGAGGGCACGCGCACGCCCGACGGGCGGCTGCTCCCCTTCAAGGAGGGCGGCTTCAAGCTGGCGGCGGAGCACGGCGTCCCGGTGATCCCGGTGGCGGTGGCCGGGACCTTCGACGCCCTGCCCAAGTCCGGCCTGGTCTTCGGCCGGATGGACTGCCGCGTCACCGTGCTGCCGGCGCTCGACCCGGCCCGCTTCGCGACGGCGGGCGAGCTGCGGGACGCCGCCCACGCCGCCATCGCCGCGGCGCTGGGCCAGGCCCCGGCGGTGGCCGCCGTGCCGGGCCGCGCCCCGGCCGCCTCCTGACGCGGCGCGCCGGGAATCGCGGCGGGGCGCCGGTTCGCGGCGCCGCCGGCCTTGTGGCTCCGCCCGCGCCTCCGGTATCGTCGCAGACCCTCGGTCCCCTCGCACCGCACTTCCTTCGCCCCGCGGCGAACGAAGGAGAGCCCCATGGCGAAGAAGCGCAAGCAGACCGCGAAGAGGCCGGCCCGGGCCGCGAGGCGTCCGGCGCGCCGGCCCGCCGCCCGGCCCGCGGCGCCGGCGGACGGGAAGGCGCGGTGGCTCCGCGAGACCTGGGGCAAGGCGGTCGCCAAGGCGCCGGAGCGGCGCAAGGCGTTCCTCACCACCAGCGCCATCCCGGTCGAGCCGGTGGACGTCGCCGCCGACGTGAAGCCGGGCCTGGAGGCGCGCCTCGGGCTGCCGGGCGAGTACCCCTTCACCCGCGGCGTGCAGCCGACCATGTACCGCGGCCGCCACTGGACCATGCGCCAGTACGCCGGCTTCGGCACCGCCGAGGAGTCGAACAAGCGCTACCGCTACCTCCTGGAGTCGGGCCAGACCGGCCTCTCGGTGGCCTTCGACCTGCCCACGCAGATGGGGCGCGACTCGGACCACCCCCGGGCGCGGGGCGAGGTCGGCAAGGTGGGCGTGGCCATCGACTCGGTCGAGGACATGGGCGTCCTCTTCGACCGCATCCCG
>JAKAEO010000024.1 GCA_021818285.1 Myxococcales bacterium | reverse complement strand
TGGGCGAGAGCCGCACCAGCTTCTGCGTGGTCTCCGGCGGGGGCTGCGAGGCGGCGCGGACCGTGGCCGGCGGCGCGGCGGCCGGGGCGACCGCGCTGGCGCGCGAGCTGCGGGCCACGCTCCGGGCCTGGCGCGGCCACCGGGGGCCGCGGCCGGTGACCCGGCTCTGGCTGGCCGGGGAGGCGGCGGCCCGGCCGGGCCTGGCCGACGCCCTGCGCGGCGAGGTGGAGGGGCCGGTGGAGCTCCTGGCGCTGGCCGGCGACCTGGGCGCGAAGCTGCCGGCCGAGGTGGCCCCGGGCATGGCGCTGGCCCTGGCGCTGGCGCTGCGCGGCCACCAGGGGACGCGGGCGCCGCGGATGAACCTGCGCCGGGGCGACCTGGCCTTCACCCGCGACTTCGAGCGGGTGCGGGGGCGCGTCCAGCGCCTGGCGGTCTACGCCGGGCTGGTGCTGCTGCTCGCCGCGGTCACCTCGGGCGTGAAGATCTTCGCCCTCTCCCGCCAGGAGGCGCTGCTGGACCGGGCCCTCTGCGACGTGACCCAGAAGCTGGCGGGGAAGTGCTACGACGACTTCGACGTGGCGGTCTCGGTGCTCCGGGGCCGGGGGACGGCGGCGGCGGTGGTGCCGCGCATCTCGGCGGTGGAGATCTTCAACGAGCTCTCGGTGCGCGAGCCCCCCGCCGTCCCGGTGCGCTACGACCGGATCGAGATCACCCGCGACAAGATCCACCTGCAGGGCACCACCGACGCCGCCGAGAACGTCGACAAGATCGTCGCCGCGCTGCGGAGGGCGCGCTGCTTCGGCGACGCCCGCAGCGGCGGGGCCCGCCGGCGCGCCTCGGACCAGAAGTTCGAGTTCACCATCGACTCCGATCTCACCTGCGACGTCGGCGGCCGGCCCGCCGCGGGGAAGGGTTAGCCATGGAGACGCTCCGCAAGCTGCGCGCCGACGCCGAGGCCGTCTTCTCGCGGCTCTCGCCCCGGGAGCGGGTGATGGTCACCGCCGCCGCGGGCGCGGTGGCCGCCTTCGTCCTGCTGATGGTGTCGATGGCCGTCTCCCGCGCCGTCCGCGACCGCGAGGCCCGCATCGAGTCCAAGACCCAGGTGCTCTCGCAGATCGGCCAGCTGGCCCAGACCTACCGCCGGGCGCAGGCGGAGCGGGCCATGCTCGAGGCCAAGCTCAAGGGGCCGCCGGTCCAGCTCATGAGCTTCGTCTCCCAGGCCGGCACGCGGCTGGGCATCGAGGTGAACGACCTGCGGCCCAGCCAGCAGCCCTCCGCCTCCGACCGGGCCGCCGACAAGGTCACGGAGGAGAGCGTCGAGGTGAACCTGGCCCGCCTGGACCTGCCGCGGCTGGCGGCGCTGCTCTCCGAGCTGGAGCGGGGCCCGGGCATCGTCCGGGTCCGGCGCCTGGCGCTGCGCGGCCGCAGCGACGATCCCGCCGCGCTGGACGTCACCCTGGTGGTGGCGACCTGGCAGCTGAAGGGCTAGGGGGCGGCGATGCTCGAGTTCAAGGGGTGGAGGAAGCGGGCCGCCTACGGGGTCCTCTTCGCCGTGGCCTTCGCGGTGGCGCTGCGCCAGACCTTCCCGGCCGAGGCGGTGCGGGAGCGGCTGGTCCTCGAGGCCGCGGCCCAGGGGTGGCAGGTGAAGGTGGTGGACGTCGGGCCGGCCGGGCTCGTCGGCGTGCGCTTCACCGGCGTCGCCCTGGAGGCCCAGGACGGCACCCGCCTCCCCGTGGAGGAGCTGCGGGCGTCGCTGCGGCTGCTGCCGCTGCTCCGCGGCCGGCGCGGGCTGGACTTCGACGCGCGGCTCTGGGACGGCCGGGTCCGCGGGCTGGTGGAGGAGGGGCGCTCCACGCGCCGCCTGGCCCTGAAGATCGCCGGGGTGGAGCTGGCCAAGGCCGCCGCCCTGCGCAAGGCGAGCGGGCTGGAGCTGGGCGGGACGCTGGGCGGCGACCTGGACGTCACCCTGGACACCCGCGAGCCGGCCCGCTCCAGCGGGACGGTGGACCTGAGGGTGGATCGCGCCGCGCTGCTCGGGGGACAGCTGCCGCTCGCCGCCTTCGGCGGGGCGCTCACCCTGCCCCGCGCCGACCTGGGCGCGGTGACGGTCCACGGCGCCATGAAGGACGGGCGGCTGTCGCTCGACCGGCTGGAGGCGCGGAGCCCCGACCTGGAGCTCAGCGGCGAGGGGATGGCGGTGACCCTGCAGCCGCGCCTCGCCACCTCGACGCTCTACGGCAAGGCGCGCCTCAAGCTGTCGGACGGGTTCTGGCAGAAGAGCGGGACGGCGGCGCTGCGCGGCGTGGCCGAGGCGGCGCTGGCGCCGGCGCGCGGGCGCGACGGCGCCTACTGGTTCCAGGTGTACGGCACGGCGGCCCAGCCGCAGGCGCGCCCGGCGCCATAGAAATGAGGGGGGCCGGATGAAGCTCGGCCCCCCTCAAGCTCCCCCGGCTCGCTCCGGTCCGGCCTCATCCGGCCGGACCTGCGCTCGCAACCACGACTCCCGTCACTCCTCGTCGCCCTGGACCTTGAAGCGGTCCACCCGCTCGCCCAGCGCGTGGGTGTGGCTCGCCAGCCGGCCGGCCACGCCGCCCAGCGCGCCCACCGAGCGCTCGTGCTCCTGCGCGGTGCGGGTGAGGTGGCGCAGCGCCTCCTCCACGGTGTGCGTGGAGGCGGCGTGCCGGTCCATGGCCCGGGCCACGTCGGCGATCATCGCGTTGATCCGCTCCAGCGCCTCGAGCTGCCGGCGCCCCAGGCCCGACTGCTCCTCCAGCGCCCGGCTCACCCGGTCGGCGAGGGCGTTGACGGCGCCGCTCACCGTGCCCACGCCGGCGACGCTCCGCCCCACCAGCCCCACCGCCTCGGCCAGGCCCCGGGAGCCGGCGGCCACCGCCTCCACCAGCCGCCCCACCTCGCGGGTCGAGTCGGCGTGGACCTGCAGCGCCCCCTGGATGGCCGTCGCGGTCTCGTTGCCGCGCCCGGTGGCCACCCGGATCTCCTCCAGCGCCCCCAGCGACTTGCGGGCCAGCGCCACGCCCCCCGCCGCCAGCTCGTCCCCCCGGTCGATGAGCTGCGCCGTCCCCCGCACGTCGTCGCGCACCGCCCGGATGATGTCGCCGATCGACTGGGTGGAGCGGGCGATCTGCGAGGCCAGCTCGCGGATGTGCTCGGCCACCACCGCGAAGGCCTTGCCGTGCTCCCCGGCCTGGGTGGCGATGATCGAGGCGTTGAGCGACAGCAGGTTGGTGCGCCCCGCCACCTCGCCGATGAAATCGAGGATCTGGTCGATGTCGTCGGAGCGCCGCTCCAGCGCGGTGATGCGGAGCTTGGCGTCGGCCACCGCCGCCCGCACCCCCTCGATGCCGTCGGCGGCCTCGCGCACCACCGTGCCGGCCTGCTCGCCCAGCTCGGCCGCCTGGGCCGCGGCCCGCTGCGAGGCGACCGACGAGCTCTCCAGCTGCCGCAGCGACGCGGCCACGGCCTGCAGGCTCCGGGAGGCCTTCCCGGCCACCTCCTCGATCCCGCCCAGCTGCCCCTGGGCGCGCCGACCGGTCTCGCCGAGCGCCTCCACGTCGCGCCCCGCCGACTCGGCGAGCTGGGTCAGCTCGGTGGCCTGCCGCCGCACCTCCTCCAGGGCGGCGCTCATCTCCGCCACCGCCGAGCTGGTGGAGGCCACGTACTCCGAGAGCCCGGAGACGCCGCGGCCGGCCAGGGCCACCGAGGCCTGCATCTCCCCCACCGCCGCCTGGACCCCGAAGACGCGGGCGCGCTCGTCGGTCGCGCCGGCGGCGACGCGGGCGCCGATCTCCTCCACCTCGCGGGTGCCCTCGAGCACCCCGCGGCTGGCCTCGTGGACGTCGCGCACCAGCGCGGCGAGCCCCTGGGTCATGCGGCGGAAGTCGGAGGCCAGCTGTCCCATCTCGTCGCGCGTCAGGGCCGGGGGCGCCGCGGTGAGGTCGCCGGCGGCCACGCGGCGGGCCGCCCGCCCCAGGGAGCGGACCGGCGCGGTCAGGCCGCGGGCCACCAGCCACACCAGCAGCGAGGCGGCGGCGACCAGGCCGAGCCCCACCGCGCCGGAGGCGTTCCAGAGGATGCGGCGGCGCTCCACCAGCGGCGCCTCGGGGAGGAGCATCACCAGGGCGCGGCCGCCGGACAGCGGGCGCCGCAGGCGCCAGAGGCCGGCGCGCTTCTCCCGCGGCGGGCCCCGGGGCGCGGCCAGCAGCGCGAGGTCGCCGCCCCCGGCGTGCGCCTGGAGGGTCCCGTCGGGCAGCACCACCGCCGCCGGGGCGTCCGCCCCCAGCGCGGCGAGCTCCGCCGCCGCGGCCGGGCCGCGCGTCGCCGCCAGCTCGGCGGCGCGGTCGAGGACGCGCTCGGCGCCCGCCAGGTGGTCGGCGTCCACGTCGGCGCGGTAGGCGGCGTATCCCAGCGGGCCGGCCAGGAGCAGCGCGAAGCAGACCAGCCCGGCCGAGGTGGCGAGCACCTTGGCGCGCATCGAGGTGCCGCGCTCGTCGTCGGCGGTGGGTCCCAGCTCCAGCAGCGCGCCGGCCAGGCCCGCGGAGCCCACCGCGTAGGCCAGCATCGTCGCCATGATGACGAAGGCCAGGCCGACCGACGTCCCCGCCAGCACCAGGTCCGGGGGCCGCCCCGCCGCGAGCCGCTGGGCCGCCACCAGCGCCGAGGCCGCGACGCCCGCCACCGCCACCACCGTCGACACCCGGGACGGCAGGCGCAGCGCCACGCGGGCCGCGAGCCGCCGCCGGGTGGCGCCCGCGCCCGGCGCCAGGCCGGCGCGCACCGGGGCGAGCAGGCGCCAGAAGGCCGCGACGGCCAGGGCCAGCACCGCCAGTGACGCCGCGGCGATGAGCTTGCGCGACTCGACCTGGCCGGGGTCCTCGGGGAAGAGGTGGGTCGCCACCCAGGCGGCGCCGGCGGCCGGCGCGAGCAGCGCCAGCGCGAGCTGGGCGGTGAGCCTTCGGGTGACGTCCATGCGCGGGGGCGAGTCTATCCCGCGCCGCCCGGCCGGGATGCTTTTCGGCCGCGGAGGCGACCATACAAGCCTTGCCACGCAAGGCGGCGATCCGCATGGGGAATCGCGCGCGCGGATGCGCCCGAATCCCTAGGACTTCCGAGGACTTCATTGAAAATCCGGCGCGGTGGTGATATCGCGTGTGATCGATGCGGATCCGCCGGCTGGACATCGTGGGGTTCAAGTCCTTCATGGACAGGACCGTCGTCGCCTTCGACGACGGCGTCACCGGGGTCGTCGGCCCCAACGGGTGCGGCAAGTCGAACGTCGCCGACGCCATCCGCTGGGTGCTGGGCGAGCAGTCGGCGCGCCAGCTGCGCGGCCGGTCGATGGAGGACGTGATCTTCAACGGCTCCGAGTCGAAGCCGCCGCTCTCGATGGCCGAGGTGATGCTCACCTTCGAGAACGACCGCCCCGACGAGCTGCCCGCCGTCTACCAGGGCTTCGGCGAGATCACCGTGGGCCGCCGGCTCTACCGCACCGGCGAGTCGGAGTACCTCGTCAACAAGGCGCCGGCGCGGCTCCTCGACGTCCAGGACATCTTCCTGGGCTCGGGCGTGGGGCGCACCGCCTACTCCATCATCGAGCAGGGCCGGATCGGCCAGATCGTCTCGGCCCGGCCCGAGGACCGCCGCGCCATCATCGAGGAGGCGGCCGGCATCACCAAGTACAAGAAGCGCCGCGAGGCCGCCGAGCGGAAGATGGAGGCCACGCAGCAGAACCTCACGCGGGTCGCCGACATCGTCCAGGAGCTGCAGAAGCAGCTGGAGAGCCTGAACCGCCAGGCGCGCAAGGCGGAGCGCTACAAGGCGCTGCGGGCCCAGATCCGCGAGCTGGAGCTGTCGCAGGGCGCGGCGCGCTTCCTGGAGCTGACCGCCACGCGGCGCGCCGCCGAGGAGCGCCGCGCCCTCCTCGAGGCCGAGCTGGCCGAGGCCCAGGCGCGGCTCGCCGAGCTGGATCGCGCCATCGAGGCCGACCGGGCCTCCCTGGCCGACGGGGAGCGGCGCCTCGCCGACCTGGCGGCGCGGGAGCACGAGCTGGAGAGCGCCTCGCGCGTCTCCCAGGTGTCGGTGGAGGCGGCGGCCCGGGAGCTGGAGCAGATCGGCGAGCGCACCCGGACCCAGGCGGCCGAGGTGGAGGCGCTCAAGGCCCAGGCCGAGCAGCTGGCCGGGGAGCGGGAGGGCCTGGAGCGGCAGCGGGAGGAGCTCTCCGCCCTGGGCGACGCCGACGAGGGACGGCTGACCGAGGCGGAGCAGCAGCTGCGGGCGCTGGCCCTCGAGCAGGGACGGCTGCTCGGGCTGGTGGACGGCGCGCGCGCCGAGGGAGCGGCGGCGCTGGGACGGACCGCCGCGCACCGCAGCCAGCTGGCCCAGGTGGACCGCCAGCGCGCCGACCTCCAGGCCCGGCTGGCGCGGGCCCGCGGCGAGGCCGGCGAGATCGCCGCCCGCACCGCCGAGCTGGACGGGTCCCGCTCGGCCCACGTCGAGAGCCTGGGCCGCACCCGCCAGCTCCGCCTGCGGCTGGAGGAGCAGCGCGGCGCGCAGGAGGAGCTGCTGGAGCGCACCCGCTCCGAGTTCATCCAGAACGAGGCCAAGCTCATCACGCTGCGCGAGGAGCTGCAGGACAAGAGGGCGCGGCTGCACTCGCTGATCGAGGTGCTGCGCAACTACGAGGGGTACGGCCGTGGGGTGCGCAGCCTGATGACCCGCGCCGGGCAAGGCGAGGCCCGCGACCGCGGGGTCTTCGGCCTGGTCGCCGACGTGGTGTCGGCGCCGCCCGAGTACGAGACCGCCATCGAGGCGGTGCTCGGGGAGCGGCTCCAGTACGTCATCGTCGAGAGCCACGCCCAGGGCGTCGAGGCCATCGACTGGCTGAAGGGCGCCGCCGAGGGGCGCGCCTCGCTGGTGCCGCTGGCCCGGCTGCGCGAGGGAGGCGCCGCCTCCGACCACGACCGCACCGCGCCCGGGCTGGTGGCCTCCTGCCTGGAGGTGGTCCGCTTCGAGCCCTCCTACGAGAAGCTGGTGCGCTGGCTGCTGGGCGACGCCCTGGTGGTCCGCGACCTGCCCTCGGCCCTGGAGCTCTGGCAGCGGTCGGGCGGCACCCGCACCCTGGTGACGCTGGACGGCGAGGTGCTCGACCCCTCCGGCGTGGTCACCGGCGGCCCGCTGGAGGGCGAGGGGCACGGCGCCCTGCAGCGGCGGCGCGAGGTCCAGGAGCTGGAGGAGACGGTCCGGGCCTTCGAGGCCGAGTTCCAGCTGGCCCAGGAGCGCCACCGGGCCCTCCAGGCCCGGGTCCTGCAGCTCGAGGCGGCGCTGAAGAGCCTGGACCGGGACGGCCGCGAGAAGGAGCTGGCGGTCCTGGAGCAGGAGAAGGACCTGGTCCGGGTGGCCGAGGAGCTGGAGCGGCTGGCCTCGCGCGTCGGCCAGCTCGAGGCCGAGCGGGGCCAGCTGGAGGGGGCGCTGGAGCTCCTGACCCGGGAGGAGGAGGAGCACCGGGTGGGCGCGGCCACCGCCGAGGCGGAGCAGGCCCGCGCCGAGGAGCGGGCCCGCGAGGCGGCGGCGCGCGCCGAGGCGCTCAAGGCCGACGGGGACGCCGCCACCGCCCACCTCATGAACCTCAAGGTGAAGGTGGCGGCCGACGGCGAGCGCAAGGAGTCGCTGGCCGCGGCGCTGCGGCGCATCGAGGGCTCGCGCCACGAGCTGGAGGAGCGGCGGGGCCGGCTCTTCGCCGCCCTCTCCGAGGGGAACGCCCGGGCCGCCGAGCTGCAGGGGCGCATCGAGGGCACCCACGGGGACCTGTCGCGCCTCGGCGCCGAGCTGGAGGCGGCGCGGGAGGAGCTGGCCCGCGAGCGGCGCGCCCACGAGGCGGCCGCCGGGTCGGTCCGCGGCAGCGACGCCGAGGCCCGCGAGCTGCGCCGGCGCGCCGAGGGGCTCTCGCAGGGAGTCGGCGAGGCGGCCCTCACCGCGCGGGAGCAGGCCCTGGAGCTGTCCCACCTGGAGGAGCAGGTCCGGGAGCGCTGCCAGGCCGAGCTGAAGTGGGAGGTGGCCCGCTTCCACCTCGGGCCGCCGCCGGGCGAGGCCGAGCGGATCCGGCTGGAGGAGCTCAAGGCCCAGGCCGAGCGCATGGGGGCCATCAACCTCACCGCCATCGAGGAGTACGACGAGCTGGCCCGGCGCCACGAGTTCATGGGGCGGCAGAAGGCCGACCTGGAGGCCTCGCTGGCCGACCTCAAGGCGGCCATCGTCCGCATCAACCGGGCCAGCCGCGAGCGCTTCCGCGAGACCTTCGACCGGGTGAACGAGAAGTTCCAGCAGGTCTTCCCGCGCCTCTTCAACGGCGGGCGCGCCGGCCTGGCGCTCACCCAGGACGCCGACGGCGGGGAGCTGGACGGCGGGGTGGAGATCTTCGCCCAGCCGCCCGGCAAGAAGCTGCAGAGCGTGAACCTGCTCTCCGGCGGCGAGAAGGCGCTCACCGCGGTGTCGCTGATCTTCGCCATCTTCCTCATCAAGCCCACGCCCTTCTGCCTGCTGGACGAGGTGGACGCGCCGCTCGACGACGCCAACGTCGGCCGCTACAACGAGCTGGTGAAGGAGATGTCGCGGGCCAGCCAGTTCATCCTCATCACCCACAACAAGCGCACCATGGAGATGGTGGACACGCTCTACGGGGTGACGATGGAGGAGCCGGGCGTCTCCAAGCTCCTCTCGGTCCGGCTCTCCGGCACCTCGCGCTCCGCGGCGGCGTAGGGCCGCGGAGGGGAGCCCGCGGGGCGGCGGCGCGGTCCCCGCTCCATTGACACCCATCCCGCCCCTCCATATACCGGTGCGCCCATGCGCCTCGTGCCGCCTCCGACCGTCCTCGCCCTGGCCTGGTCCGACGCCGCCGGCATCGCGGTGGTCGCGGCCTTCCTGGCCCTGGTGCTCGCGGTCGCGGTGCGGATGGCGCGCAAGGGGCGCGGGGCGCCGACCGCGACCCGGACCGCGACGCCGGGCCCGACCCGGCCCGCGATCCCGGCCCCGGCCCGGACCGCGACCCCGGCGGCGACCCCGACCCCGACCCCGACCCCGACCCCGACCGCGACCGCGACCGCGACCGCGACCCAGCCCGAGACCGCCGGGGACCACAACGCGGAGGAGGCCCGCAAGAAGGAGGAGTACCGCCGGAAGAAGGAGGCGGAGCGGGCCGAGCGCGAGCGCAAGCAGCAGGAGCGCGAGGAGGCCGAGGCCCGGGCACGCGAGGAGGCGGCGCGGCTGGCCCGCGAGGCCGAGGAGGCGCGGCGGCGGGCCGCGGAGGAGGCGCGTCGCCGGGCGGAGGCCGAGGCCGGCAGGACGCTGGCGGCCGGGCTGGAGAAGACCCGCGGCGGCTTCATGGCGCGCCTCTCGGCGCTGCTCTCCGGGCCGCAGCTGGACGAGAAGGTCCTGGCGGAGCTCGAGGAGGTGCTCTTCACCGCCGACATCGGCGTGAAGACGGCCACGGCGCTGCTCGCCCAGGCGCGCGAGAAGGTCCGCAAGAAGGAGGCCTCCGACCCCGCGCGCCTGCGGGCGGCGCTGCGCGACGAGGTCGAGCGCATCGTCACCCTCCCCTCCGGCGCCGGCCCGGACGGGCTGACGCCACCCGCCGCCCGCCCCCACGTGATCATGGTGGTGGGGGTGAACGGCTCGGGGAAGACCACCACCATCGGCAAGCTGGCGGCGAAGCTCCAGGCGGCGGGCCGGAGCGTGCTCCTCGGGGCCGGCGACACCTTCCGCGCCGCCGCCGGGGAGCAGCTGGAGATCTGGGCCGAGCGGGTCGGCGCCCCCTGCGTGCGCGGCAAGGACGGGGCCGACCCGGCCAGCGTCTGCTTCGAGGCGGTGAAGGAGGGGGTGGGGCGCGGGGCCGAGGTGGTGATCTGCGACACCGCCGGGCGGCTCCACACCAAGGCGCCGCTGATGGAGGAGCTGAAGAAGGTGAAGCGGGTCATCGGCAAGGCGGCCGAGGGGGCGCCGCACGAGGTGCTGCTGGTGCTCGACTCGACCAACGGCCAGAACGCCATCGCCCAGGCGCGCCAGTTCCACGAGGCGCTGGGCGTCACCGGGCTGGTGCTCACCAAGCTGGACGGCACCGCCAAGGGCGGCGTGGTCATCGGCATCTGCGACGAGCTGAAGCTGCCGGTCCGCTTCGTGGGCGTGGGCGAGAAGGTGGCCGACCTGCGCCCCTTCGACCCGCGCGAGTTCGTCGAGGCGCTCTTCGGGTAGCTCCCCGTGCCGGTCCTCCTCTTCGACATCGACGGAACGCTGATCGCCGCCGGCGGCGCCGGCCGGCGGGCGGTGGAGCGGGCCTTCGCCCGGCACTTCGGGCCGGAGGTGGCGCGGCGCCCCTCCTCGCTCGGCGGCCTGCGCCTCGACGGGCTCACCGACCGGCTCATCGTCCGGCTGGTGATGCAGGGGCTGGGGCTGCCCTTCGACGACGGGACCTGCGACCGGGTGCTCGCGAGCTACGTCGCCTTCCTGGAGACGGAGATCCACGGCCCGGGCTACCGGGTGCTGCCGGGGGTGCAGGAGCAGCTCGCCGCCCTGGAGGCCGAGGGGGCGGTGCTGGGGCTCTGCACCGGCAACGTCGCCGCCGGGGCCCGCATCAAGCTGGGGCGCGGCGGGCTGGACCGCTACTTCGGCTTCGGCGAGGGGGACGTGAACGGCTTCGCCCACGACGGCGAGGCGCGGGAGCACATCGTCGCCGCCGCCCTGCGCCGCGCCTCGGCGCGCCTGGGCCGGACGGTGGCCCCGCGCGAGGCGCTGGTCATCGGCGACACGCCGCGCGACGTGGAGGCGGCGCACGCGGTGGGCGTCCCGGTGCTGGCGGTGGCCACCGGCCGCTTCACGGCCGCCGAGCTGCGGGCCTGCGGGGCCGACGCGGTGGTGGAGTCGCTGGCGGCCCCGGAGGTCCCGGCGCTGCTCCGCGGCGCCGCCGGGCCGGCCGCTTGACCGGCGATCGCGCGGCGCGCTAGGACGGGCGACACCGGCCCGCTCCGCGGCCGGCGCGAGGAGCCCCCGTGTCCCTGCCGCCCGACGGCCCCGGCGACGACCTGCCCCTCGACGGCCCGCGCCTGCGGGCGGTCCCGGCCACCGGCCACCACGCCGCCGCCATCCAGTCCTGCTTCGAGGGGGCGCCCGACTACTTCGTCCGCACCGAGGGGAGCCTCCCCGGGCCGGACGCGGCCATCCAGCTGCTGGCCGACGCCGAGGTGGACGCGCAGCGCCGCGTCTATGCCCTGATCCCGCGGGCCGGCGGCCCGCCGGTGGGGGTGCTGGACCTCATGCTCGACTACCCGGAGCCGGGCGTCGCCCAGATCGTGCTGCTGCTCTTCCGGGAGTCCTGCCAGGGGCTGGGCTACGGCAAGGAGACCACCTCCGCCGTCGAGGTGGCGCTGGCGGCGCGGGGGTTCGGCGCGCTGCGGCTCTCGGTGGTGGACGAGAACGTCGAGGCGCGGGCCTTCTGGGAGCGGCTGGGCTTCGCCGCCGTGGGCCGGCTCGACCGCGGCGTCACCGTGTACGAGAAGGCCCTGCGGGGCGGGGCCTAGGCGTCCACGTCGGCTTCGCGGGGAGCCTGGATCCGCAGCTTCTGCAGGAACTCGCGGGCGCCCTCGACGACGCTCATGGCGCCGACGTAGCCGAAGCCCAGCTGGAACAGCAGCAGGAAGGGGAGCGAGTAGTAGATGCCCTTCTCGATCACGAAGAGGATGCCGTAGGTCACGTAGGCGGCGAGCCCCAGCTCCACCAGCGGCTGGAAGTTCACCGCCGCCTTGTAGCGGCGGCGCGTCACCGACTCCCCGGCCGCCTTCACGCCGTGCTTGGGGGTGCGCACGAAGCCCGACTCGTGGCCGACCAGCGCCTCGACCACGGCGCGGGCGTTGTTCACCGAGAGGCCGATGCCGAGCGCCATGATGTGGGGCAGGTAGCGGACCCGCTGCCACCAGCCCATCCCGATCTCCCGCTGGCTGGTGACGTAGAAGACGCCGACCGAGAAGGTGGCGGCCACGAAGATGGGGACGTCGACCAGCAGCACCTCGATGCTCCCGTGCCCGATCCGCACCATCACCGAGAGCGGCATGAGCAGCGCCAGGGGGATCATCAGGAGGTAGGCGAAGTTGGCGGTGAGGTGGAAGAAGGCCTCCCGCTTCACGTGCCAGGGGAGCTCGGCCCGGGCCAGGCGCGGCAGCAGCTTCAGCGCCGTCTGGATGGAGCCCTTGGCCCACCGGTGCTGCTGGTTCTTGAAGGCGTTCATCTCCACCGGGATCTCGGCCGGGGCCGTCACCTGGGGCAGGAACACGAAGCGCCAGCCGGCGAGCTGCGCCCGGTAGGACAGGTCCAGGTCCTCGGTGAGGGTGTCGTGCTGCCAGCCGCCGGCGCTGGAGATGGCGGCCCGGCGCCACACCCCGGCGGTGCCGTTGAAGTTGAAGAAGGCCCCGGAGCGGTTGCGGGCGGTGTGCTCGATGACGAAGTGGGCGTCGAGGAGGATGCCCTGGACCTGGGTCAGCGCCGAGTAGGCGCGGTTCACGTGCTCCCAGCGCACCTGGACCATGCCCACGCCCTCGTCGGTGAAGAAGTCCACCGTGCGGCGCAGGAAGTCGGGCTCGGGGACGAAGTCGGCGTCGAAGACCGCCACGAACTCGCCGGTGGCGCTCTTCAGCCCGTTCTCCAGCGCGCCGGCCTTGAAGCCCCGCCGGTCCACGCGGTGGACGTGGACGATGTCCAGCCCCTGCTCGCGCCACCGGTCCACGCAGGCCCGGGCGATCTCCACGGTCTCGTCGGTGGAGTCGTCGAGCACCTGGACCTGCAGCAGGTCGCGCGGGTAGTCGAGCCGGGCCACCGCGTCGACCAGCCGGCGCACCACGTACATCTCGTTGAAGACCGGCAGCTGGACCGTGACCCGCGGCAGCGCGCCCCAGCGGGCCTTGGGCGTCGGCAGCTTGTACTTGTGCCGGTAGTACAGGAACGCCATCCAGTACCGGTGCGATCCGTAGACGGAGAGCACCAGCAGCACGGCGACGTAGGCGACGATGACCGCGATGTCGAGCGATGGCATGTCCGGAGGGTCCCTGGGGCTGGGCAGACTTGTCCTGGTCCCGCCCCCGAATGCGTCTACCGTGCCGAGGACGCCGTGACCCCGGCGAGGACGCGCGGATATTAGAGAACTGGTCCGGGATGTCAAACCGAAAGGCGCGACGAACCTGGGGAAATTCGTCACGGCCCGCGGCTGGCCCGTGGTGCCGGACATGGTCGCATGCGGGGAAATCGGGCACTCGTTGGCCCGGCATGCCGCGCTGCGGCAGACGGACGTGTCCTCCCGGACACAGCTCCTTGGTCCGGACGGGGCCGGGCCCGTCACCGCCCGCCCGCCACGCGGCCCCTTCCCGGCCCGGCTTCCGGCTCGAGCTCCCGGCTCAGCGCGCCTTGCGGGCCGCCGGCGGCGCCCGCAGGAGGTCGAGCGCCGCCTGGAGCGGCGGGTCGCCGCCCTGGGCGCCGGGAGCGGCCGGGGCCGGGGCGGGCGCCGGGAGCCGCTGGCGGGGCGGAGCGGAGCGGGGGGTGTCGTTGCGCAGGTGGTTCGGCAGCTCCCGCTCGGTGGGCTCGTCCTCGGCGGCCCGGGCGGCGGGCGCCGCGTCGGCCACCACCACGTCGGGGGTGATGCCCCGCTCCTGGATGGAGCGGTGCTTCGGCGTGTAGTAGCGCGCCACCGTGAGCTTCAGGCCCGAGCCGTCGGCGAGCCCGAAGACGGTCTGCACCGACCCCTTGCCGAAGGTCTGGGTGCCGAGGATCACCGCCCGGCCCTGGTCCTGCAGCGCCCCGGCGACGATCTCGCTGGCGCTCGCCGAGCCGCGGTTCACCAGCACCACCACCCGGTAGTCGGGCTCGGTGCCCGGGGCCCGGGCCCGCTCCACCTCCGGGTTCGCGCCGTCCCGCCCCTCGGTGCTGACGATGACCCCCTCGCGCAGGAAGCGATCGGAGACCCGCACCGCCTGGTCGAGCAGGCCGCCTGGGTTGTTGCGCAGGTCGAGCACCAGCCCGCCGAGCTCGCGCCCCGCCTGCTCGCGCGCCTCGTCCAGGGCGCGCTTCAGGGTGCGGTCGGTGTTGTCCTGGAAGCTCTTGATGCGCACGTAGGCGATGGCCCGCGCGCGGTCGAGCATGCGCCACTCCACGCTCCGGGTGCGGACGTGGCCGCGCAGCAGGGTGAGCGCCTGGGGCCCGGTGAAGCCGTCGCGCATGACCGTCAGCGTCACCTTCGTCCCCGGCGGCCCCTTGAGCTTGCGGATGGCGTCGAGCAGGTTCATGTCGCGGGTCGCGGTGCCGTCGATCCCCACGATCCGGTCGCCCGGCTGGAGCCCGGCCCGGTCGGCGGGCGAGTCGGGGATGGGGGAGATGACGGTGAGCTGGTCGTCGCGGACGGTGAGCTCGATGCCGACGCCGTCGAACTCCCCGGTGGTCTCCTCGGTCATCTGCCGGAAGACGTCGGGCCGCATGAAGACGCTGTGCGGGTCGAGGCGCGACACCAGCCCGTCGACGGCGCCGTAGACCAGCTCCCGCTCCTGCACCGGCTCCACGTAGCTGTTCATCACGTGGGCCAGCACCTCGGAGAAGACGTCGAGGGGGCGGTAGCTGGGGCCGTCGCGGCGCGCGGCCCGGGCCACGTGGTCGAGGGTGAGCCCGGCGAAGAAGGCGGCGGCGACGAGGAGGAGGACGGCGGCGCGGCGTTTCACCGCGGCAGGATATCACCGGGCCGGGGGGCCATCCACGCGCGGGGATCCACCGGGCGGCCCTTCTCGCGCACCTCGAAGTAGAGCGACGGCCCGCGCAGCGAGCCGGTGTCGCCCACCGTCCCGAGCAGCGTCCCGGCCTCGACCTCCTCGCCCATGGCGGTGCTCATCGAGGCCAGGTGGGCCACCAGGGTGTGGTAGCCGTCCCCCTGGTCGACGATCACCAGGTTGCCGTACCCCTTGAACCAGCCGGCGTGGACCACCCGCCCGGGCGCCACGGCGCGCACCTCGGCGCCGGCGGGCGCCTTCAGCTCGACGCCGTTCTGCACGGTGACGGTCCTGAAGCGCGGGTTCACCACCTTGCCGAAGGGCACCTCCACGGGGCCGTCGGCGGGACGCGGGAGCCGTCCCTTCAGCGCGCCGAAGCCGTGGAAGGCCGTCTCGCCCTTGCGCGCGGGCGGCAGGGCGGCGAGGAACTCCTCCAGCTTCCGCTCCTGCCCGGCGGCCTCCTGGGCCGCCCGCTCGTGGAGCGCCTTCTGGCCCCGCAGCGCCAGCAGCAGGGCGCGCCGCCGCTCCAGCCGCGCCGTGGCCGCGGCCCGCCGGTCGGCCGCCTCGCGCGACAGCCCCTGGAGCCGGCGGGTCTCCTCCTCGCGGGCCTCGCGCGCCCGGGCGGCGTCGCCCCGGGCCGCGGCGGCGGCGCGGACCACCGTCCCGTCGTGCGCCAGCACCCGGTCGAGGAGGTAGCGGCGCTTCACCAGGTCGGCGAAGGTCGGGCTGGCCGCCAGCACCCGCAGCTCGCCGGCCCGGCCCATCCGCGTCCGGGCCGCCAGCCGGGGGCGGAGCTCCGCCTGCGCCGCCCGGAGCCGGCGCTCGGCCCCCGCCTCCTCGCCGCGCGCCCGGCGCAGCCGCTCCTCGGACGCGCTCCGCGCCGCCTCGGCCTGGCGCGCCTCGGCCACCGCGCCGGCCGCCGACCGCTGCGCCTCCTCCAGGGTCTCCAGCACCGAGACCTCCCGCCGCGACAGCTCCCGGGCCGCCGCCTCCTCGGCGGCGCGGCGCGCCTGGAGCGCCTGGAGGTGGGCGCGGGGATCGCCGGCGGCCAGGAGGAGGGCGGCCAGCGCGGCGGTCACGGCTTCCTCAGGAAACGGCCCACCGCCAGGGCGCTGGCCGCCAGCCCCAGGGCGGCGCCGCCGCCGACCAGCGCCAGCACCAGCGCGGGCGGGACCACCTCGGCCCGGGCCAGCGGGGCGGCGACCCCCACCGCCGCCGCCAGCCGCGGGGCCAGCAGGGCGTGGAGCCCGAGCAGCGCCGCCACCGCCAGCGCCCCGCCCAGCAGCCCCTGGAGCACCCCCTCGACGAGGAAGGGGGCCTCCACCCAGGCGTCGGTGGCCCCCACCAGCTTCATGATCTCGATCTCGTCGCGGCGCGCGTAGACGCCGAGCCGCAGGGTGTTCGACACCAGCACCGCGGTGGCCAGCGCCAGGACGCCGAAGAGCGCCAGGCCGGCCCAGCGGAGCCGCCGCAGCAGCACCTCTACCCGCTCCAGCCAGGCGTTGCCGAAGTCCACGTCGGCGGCGCCGGGCACCGCCTGGAGCCGGGCCGCCAGCGCGCGGGCCTGGGCCAGCGAGATGCCCGGGGCGCGGACCTCGACGGAGGCCGGGAGCACGTCGGCGGAGACGCCGTCCAGCACCGCGGCCTCCGGCCCCAGCGAGGCGCGCAGCCGGCGCAGCGCCTCGGCCGGCGGGACCGCCTGCACCTCGCGCCCGCCGGCCAGCTGGGCGGCGGCGCGGGCCGCGGCCGGGAGGTCGGCGTCGGGCCTCAGGTAGACGGAGATCTGCACGTCGCCCGCCCAGGCGGCGAGCAGCCGCTCGGCGCCGCCGAGCACCGCGGCGAAGAGGCCGGTGGTGAAGAGCGCCACGAAGAGCGTGCCCACCGCCACCGCGGTCATGAAGGGACCGCGGGCCATCGCCTCCAGGGCGCGGCGCACGAAGGAGAGGGGGCGCAGGACCACGGCGCCTAGCTCCCCGCCCGCCGGCGGAAGGCGTCGCCGTCCGAGATCACCCGGCCCGACTCCAGGGCGATGACCCTCCGCTGGTACCGCTCCAGCAGGCTGCGGTCGTGGGTGGCGACCACCACGGTGGTCCCCCGGGCGTTGGCGGCCTCGATGAGGTCCATGACCTCGACCGTCCGGTCGGGGTCCAGGTTGCCGGTGGGCTCGTCGGCGAGCAGGAGCGCCGGGTCGCCCACCAGGGCGCGCGCCACCGCCACCCGCTGCTGCTCGCCGCCGGAGAGCGAGAGCGGGAACTTCCCGGCCTTCAGCTCCAGCCCGACCGAGCGCAGCACCACGGCCACCTTGCGCGCCACGTCGCGCGGCGCCAGCCCGCGCACCTCGAGGGGGACGGCGACGTTCTCGGCCACGGTGCGGTGGGGCAGCAGCTTGAAGTCCTGGAAGACCACGCCGATGGCGCGGCGCAGCGGCGGGACGTGGCGCGGGAGGATCTTGGCGACGTTGCGCCCGAAGACCAGGAGCTGCCCGCTGGTGGCCGGCTCGGCGCAGAAGATGAGCTTCAGCAGGGTGGACTTCCCGGCGCCCGACGGCCCGGTGAGGAAGACGAACTCGCCCCGCCCCACCTCCAGGGTGGCGTCGGCCAGCGCCGGCCCCTCGCCGGCGTACTGCTTGTAGACGTGGAAGAGCTGGACGAGCGCCTCGCTGGCCACGGGCCCTCCGCCGTCACTTCTTCTCGCCGAGGTCCTCGGCGAGGTAGGAGAGGATCACCTCGTCGAGCGTCTTCTCGCTGATCAGGTCCTCGCCGATGACGGTGGCGTCCGGGTCCCCGTGGAGCTCCGGCGGCGGCGCGGTCCGGGCCGCCAGCACCTCGGGGGGGAGCCGGCCGACGGGCGGCGGCGTGGGCGGGCGCGGGGACGGGATCGGCGGCGGGCCGCCCACCGGCACCTGGATGCGCACCGGCGCCGGACCGCCCGGCACCACGTCGCCGCCGAGCTGCCCGGGCTGGTAGTGCTGGGCCCGCTCCCCGTAGGCGGTGTCCACGTCGTCGTAGACCCCGTTCACGAGGTTGCGCAGCATCTCCTTGTGCTGCTCCTCCATCAGCTCCCGCACCACCTGGACCAGGTTCTCGGCGCCGGCGATGTCGGCGTAGCTGGTCTTCTTGGAGGCGAGGATGTTCCCGCCCACGAAGAGGTGGGTGATGATGTGAGGGTTGGCGAGGCCGGAGTCCTCCGTCTGCACGTGATACACCTTTCCCCGGTGCTTCACGTTGTGGTTGAACCCGGTGACCACCCGCTTCGCTTCGGCCATTGGACGCGATCGTAGCGGCGCGTGGCGCCGCGGTTCAAGTTCCGGGTCCGGCGTTTCGCGGCCGGGCGGGGCGACGCGCCCCGGCTAGAGGTCGATCTGCTCGGCGGAGGCCACCGGCTGGCCCAGGAACCGGCCCGCCAGCTGCGCGAAGCGGCCCGGGACGTCGGTGACGAAGAACCGGTGGGTGGCCCGGCCGCCCGCGGCCTCCCCGAAGCGCGTGGCCACCTCGGCGGCGATGGCCTGGGCGCTGTCCACCAGCGCCACCCCGGGCAGCGCCGCGGCGATGGCCTCCCGCAGCAGCGGGTAGTGGGTGCAGCCCAGGACCAGGGTGTCCACCCGCGCGGCCGCGAGCGGCCCCAGGTAGCGGCGGGCCACCAGCCGCACCACCTCGTCCTCCGGGTCGGTCCACCCCTCCTCGGCCAGCGGCACGAAGAGCGGGCAGGCCCGGGCCGTCACCTGGGCCTCGGGGCGCAGCGCCCGGAGCGCCGCCTGGTAGGCCCCCGAGGCCACCGTGCTCTGGGTGCCGATGACGCCGATCCGGCCGCTGCGGCTGGCGCGCGCCGCCTCGCGGGCCCCCGGCTCCACCACCCCCAGCACCGGGATGGAGAGCGCCTCCCGCAGCGCCGGGAGGGCCACCGCCGAGGCGGTGTTGCAGGCCACGACCAGCAGGTCGATGCCCTGCGCCACCAGCACCCGCGCGTTGCGCAGCGAGTACTGCGTCACCACCTCGGGCGACCTGCTGCCGTAGGGGACGCGGGCGGTGTCGCCCAGGTAGACGGTGTCGAGCCCCGGCAGCCGCTCGATGATGGCCCGCTGGACGGTGAGCCCGCCGACGCCGGAGTCGAAGATGCCGATGCGGGCCATGGGCCGCGGGTTGTAGCCCTTCGCGGGAGAAAAGGGAACGGGCGCGGCCCCGGGGGGACCGCGCCCGCGCGCTTCGGGTCGCCGTCAGAAGCAGGTGGCGTTGGAAGGCGCCATGTCCACCAGCACGGACTCCGGGCCGGCGTGGACGAAGGGCGTGGCCGAGCAGTAGGCGTGGTAGCTGGTGGTGCCGACCAGTTCGGCGACGTTGACGAGGGTGTAGACGCCGGCCGGGACCGCGGCTCCGCGGTACACGTCGAACGGGTTGGTGGTGCCGCAGGCGATCGACCCGGTGTCGAAGGGGGCCGACAGGCCGGAGCGCAGGTCCCAGTCGATGCTGCTGCCGGGCTGGCAGGGGGACGAGTCGGTGAAGGCGTAGTCGATGGAGAGCGGTCCAGCGACACCGGACGACACGACACCCACGACCGGGTCGCCGCCGCAGGTCGCGTAGACGTGGACTTCACCAGCGTACTTCTGGTTGCCGCCCGCGTCGAAGCCGAAGACGTCGACCACGTTGTCGCCGCCCTGCAGCGGGTAGCCGGCCGTCTGCATGCCACCGGTGCCCGGGGAACCGCACGCCCAGTCCGCACCCACGCAGACGCCGCCCGAGCAATTCACCGGCACGCCGTTGACGTCCACCTCGATGCGCGCAATCCCCGCGCCCGCGCAGTCGAGCTGCGAAGGGAACCCCGCGGCGAGCAGGCCAGGGACGCTGAAGCCGGCCACCGGGCCGGTGGCGCCCGGCGCCCAGTAGACGGTCAAGCTGTTGGGCATGCACGGGGCGGAGGAGTAGGTACCGCAGCCGGCCCCGAAAGCCGCGAGACCCAGGAGTACGAAGAGCCGGTTCATGCGTTCACCTCTCTGACCCCGCGGGGGATGACCCGGAATGCGCCGTCGCACTCCTCGACTTCTGCTTCCAGACCCGGCAACCAGCAACTCATGTGCCACGCCGGAGGACGTCCGGGGCCGGCATTCTATGCACCGGCGCTGTCTCCGGCGAGCGACGACCGTGGCCCGGCGGCACGCCCGGATGTGGGCGAGGACGCGCATCCGCCCACCCCGCCGCGTGGACGGGCCCCGGCGCGCATGCTAGAAAATCCTTCCTTTTCCGAGACTTGAGCCCCATGACCGACCCGGGAACCGCCGCACAGAGCCTCCGCGCCGTCCTCTCCGCCGCGCCCAGCGGCGGAGAGCTCGACTACCTCGAGATCGTCACCAACAGCGGCGCCGTGGTGATGACGGTGCTCTTCCTGCTCGCGGCCGCCTCGGCGATCTCCTGGGGGATCATCTGGATCAAGTGGCGGCAGCTGCGCCGCGCCCAGGAGGAGTCGATCAAGTTCCTGGAGATCTTCTGGCAGTCCAAGCGGCTCGACGCCATCTACCAGGCGGCCGAGGGGCTCTCGGCGAGCCCCATCAGCCAGGTGTTCCGCGCCGGCTACGTGGAGCTCTCCAAGGTGACGGCGCAGAAGAAGGAGGGGGAGGGGGCGATGGCCGAGGCGCTGGGCGGCCTCGAGAACGTGGAGCGGGCCCTGAAGCGGGCCACCATCGCCGAGGTCACCCACCTCGAGGCGCGGGTGCCCTTCCTCGGCACCACCGCCAGCGCCGCCCCCTTCGTCGGGCTCTTCGGCACCGTCTGGGGAATCATGCGCGCGTTCCACGACATCTACCAGATGGGCAACGCCAACCTGGCGACCGTGGCCAAGCCCATCTCGGAGGCGCTCATCGCCACCGCGGTGGGGCTGGCGGCGGCGATCCCGGCGGTGGTCGCCTACAACTACTTCATCTCGCGCATCCGGGTGCTGGACAGCGAGATGACCAACTTCTCCAACGACTTCCTCAACATCGTGAAGCGGCACTTCTTCAGCTGACCCATGGCCCTCTCCGGCGGCTCCGGGCGCACGACGCTCGCCGACATCAACGTCACCCCGCTGGTGGACGTGATGCTGGTGCTGCTCATCATCTTCATGGTGACCGCCCCGCTCATCCAGCAGGGCGTGGAGGTGAAGCTGCCCGAGGCCCGGGCCCAGCCGGTGAAGTCGGAGGAGGAGAAGCTGGTGCTCTCGGTGAAGGCGGACCGGAGCATCTGGCTCGGCACCGGCGACGCCCCGGCCCGCCTCTCGCTCGGCGAGCTGGAGCAGCGGCTGCGCGCCAACGCCCGCGTCCGGCAGGACCAGCAGCTCTACCTGATGGCCGACCGCACCCTCCCCTACGGCTACGTGGTGGAGGTGATGGCGGCGGTGCAGCGCGCCGGGGTGCAGAACCTGGGCATGATCACCAACCCCACTCCCCCCCGCCCCTCCGGCGCCCCGGCCCGGGAGCGGCAGTGAGCCCGTCGGTCCAGGGCGTGCTCGGGCCGCCCCGCGACCGATTCGGGCTGGTGGTCGCGGTCTCGGCGGCCCTCCACGTCGTGGCCATCGCCGCCGCCCTGGTGCTGCGCCCGGCGCCCATCATCGACCTGGAGCAGAAGCCCATCGTCGCCCGGCTGGTGCGGCTGGGCGAGAAGCGGCCCGAGAACCTGCTGCCGCGCAAGGAGGCGGACGCCGCCGGCCGGCCCGAGGCGCCCCCGATGGTGGCGCCGGCACCGCCCGCCCCCGCGCCCGCCCCGAGATCGCCGGCGGCCGCCAAGGCCCCGCCGCCCCCGAAGCCGCGGACCGCGCCGCCCGCGGCCGGCCGGCCCGACGCCTTCGCCGCCGCCCTGAACCGCATCCGCCGGGAGAAGGTCCTCACCCCGGACACCGGCGGCTCGCCCGAGGGGGACCCCTCCGGCGACGCCTCCAGCGGCGAGGCGGGCGACCGGTACCTCTCGCTGGTGCAGCGGGCGCTGCGCGAGAACTACCGGCTGCCCTCCACCCTGTCGGAGCGGGACCAGGTCGGGCTGCGGGCCACGGTGGTGCTGTACGTCGAGCCCGACGGGCGCATCGCCCGCTGGGCCTTCGAGAGCCGCAGCGGCAGCCAGGCCTTCGACGACGCCCTGGACCGCGCCATCCGGCAGGCCCGCCTGCCGCCGCCGCCCGCCGAGCTGCGCGAGCGCTACCGCACCATCGGGCTCGGCGTGCGCTTCACCATGTGACCCGCGGAGGGATCCCCACGTGAAGAGACTCCTCCTCCTGCTCCTCGCCGCCGCCCTCCCGGCGGCGGCGCCCGCCCAGCAGCGCCAGTACATCGACGTCGGCTCGCCCGACTTCCGGCCGCTGCCGCTGGCGGTCCCCGACTTCCGGGCCGACCCGGGGGCCGAGGCCGACGCCCGCGAGATGGCCGGCGTCCTGCGCCGCGACCTGGCCCTCACCGGGCTCTTCGACCTGCTCGACCCGCGCTCCTTCCTGGCGTCGCCCGACGAGGGGGTCACCGCGCCGCTCATCCGCTTCAGCCGCTGGGCCGACGTCGGCGCGGAGGGGCTGGTGAAGGCGCAGGTCCGCAAGGGGGCGGAGCTGACCGCCGACTTCCACCTCTTCGAGGTCCGCGCCGGGCGCGAGGTGCTGGCCTTCGCCTCCCGGGGCCCGCCCGGCAGCGCCCGGCCCCAGGCCCACCGCCTCGCCGACGAGGTGGTCCGCTACTACACCCGGGAGCCGGGGATCTTCCGCACCCGCATCGCCGTCTTCCGGGTGCTGAAGGGGGGGCGCGAGCTGGTGCTGTACGACGCCGACGGCGGCGCCCCCGAGGTGGTGTGGCGCGACCAGGTGGCGCTGCTCCCCGCCTGGCGCCCCGACGGCAAGGCCATCCTCTTCACCAGCTACCGCGGCGGGCGCCCCGAGCTCTGGGAGCTGACGCTGGCGACGCGCCAGGCCCGCCGCCTGATCTCCCTCGGGGCGCTGGCCACCGGCGGGAGCTACTCGCCCGACGGCAAGCGCATCGCCTTCGCCGCCTCCGTCCACGGGAACTCCGACGTCTACCTCTGCAACGCCGACGGCAGCGGGGTGCGGCGCCTCACCGACGACCCGGCAACCGACGGCTCGCCCAACTGGTCCCCCGACGGCAAGCGCATCGCCTTCGTCTCCACCCGGGCGGGCCACCCGCAGATCTACGTGATGAACGCCGACGGCACCAACCAGCGCCGGCTCACCTTCGAGGGCAAGTACAACCAGACGCCGCGCTGGAGCCCGCGCGGCGACCTCATCGCCTTCACCGGCCGCGACGAGCGCAAGGTCTTCGACGTCTTCACCGTCTCGCCCGACACCGGCCGCATCCAGCGCGTCACCCAGGACCAGGGGAACACCAACGAGGAGCCCTCCTGGGCCCCCAACGGCCGCCTGCTGGTCTTCACCAGCGACCGGAAGGGCAAGCCCAACCTGGTGGTCTCCACCGTCAGCGGGGACCGGCAGACGCTGATCACCTCCGAGGGCGTGGAGCTGGAGACGCCGGCCTGGGGGCCGCTGCCTTGACCGAGCGCTTCGCGGCCATCGACGTGGGCACGAACACCGTGCTCCTGCTGGTGGCCGAGCGGCGGGGGGACGGCTTCGCGCCGGTGGTGGAGCGCGCCGAGATCACCCGCCTGGGCCGCGGCGTGGACCGGGCCGGGGCGCTCGACGGGGCCGCCATCCGCGAGACGGTGGAGGTGCTGGCGGCCTACGCCGCGGAGGCGCGCGCCCTGGGAGCCCGGGCCATCGCCTGCGTCGCCACCAGCGCCGCCCGCGACGCCCGCAACGCCGCCGACTTCTTCGAGGCGGCCCGCGCCGCCGCCGGCCTGCGGCCCGAGGTCATCGGCGGCGACGAGGAGGCCCGGCTGGTCTGGGCCAGCGCCTGGCGCGACTTCGGGGCGGCGGGCGGCGGGGCGCCGCTGGCGGTGCTGGACGTGGGCGGAGGGTCCACGGAGTTCACCTGGGGTGACAGCCAGGCCCCGCGCGGCCGCCTCTCGCTCCAGGTCGGCGCGGTCCGCCTCGCCGAGCGCCACCCGGCCGCCGACCCGGCCGGCGTCGCCGGCCTCGCCGTGCTCCGCGCC
>JAKAEO010000023.1 GCA_021818285.1 Myxococcales bacterium | reverse complement strand
GCTGGCCCGGCTGGCCGTCGACCACGGCGTGCCGCCGGCGGCCGACCGCGGGGGCACGGCCGCGGCCCGGGCCGCGCTGGCGGCCTTCCTCCCCCGCCTGGCCCGCTACGCCGAGGACCGCGCCCACCCGGACCGCGCCGGCGCGAGCGGCCTCTCCCCCTGGCTGCACTTCGGCCACCTCTCGCCCCACGAGCTCTTCGCCGCGGTGGCGCGCGCCGAAGGCTGGTCGCCGGAGCGGCTCGGCCGGCGGGCCGACGGGAAGCGGACCGGGTGGTGGGGGATGTCGCCCGGCGCCGAGGCCTTCCTCGACCAGCTCGTCACCTGGCGGGAGCTGGCCCAGGGCTTCCTCGCCCACCGCCCCGACGGCGCGGACTACGACACCCTCCCCCCGTGGGCGCTCGCCACGCTGGAGCGCCACGCCGCCGATCCCCGCCCCTGGCGCGCCGAGCCGGAGGCGCTGGAGGCGGCGCGCTCGCCCGACGCCCTCTGGAACGCGGCGCAGCGGGAGCTGCGCGAGACCGGCCGGATGCACGGCCACCTGCGGATGCTCTGGGGCAAGAAGATCCTGGAGTGGTCGGCCACGCCGCGGGAGGCGCTGGCCGAGATGTACCGGCTCAACGACCGGTACGCGCTCGACGGCCGCGATCCGAGCTCGGTGGCCGGGATCACCTGGTGCCTGGGTCGCTTCGACCGGCCCTGGGGGCCGGAGCGGCCCGTGCTCGGCACGGTGCGCTACATGAGCTCCGCGAGCGCGGCGCGCAAGCTCAGGCTCCGGGACTGGCTGCGTCGGTGGTCGGGCGCCGCGACCCCTCCGTAAAGGGGTGGCGCTCCTAGAAGCCGTGGTGGCCCGCGGCGTCGTGCGCACCCGCGGTGGCCGCGCCGAGCGCCGGGGCGTGGCGCGCCACCAGCTCCTCCGCGAGCCTCTGGAGCGGCTCCTGCCGGCCGGCGCGCGCCTCGGCCTCGTCGAAGGCGGCGCAGTCCTCGTCCACGCGGGAGAGGACGCTCCCCGGGAGCCGCTGCTCGGCCATCGGGTAGAGGATGGCGTCCTCCTTGTGGATGTGGCCGCGCAGCAGGCTGGCGTAGCCCATCCCCTCCTCGGCGATGGCCTGGCGGTCCTGCGCCGACCAGGGCGCCTCCTGCTGCGCCAGCTCGGCCAGCGCCCGGACGTGGGCCCGCCCCTCGTCGTGCTCCATCAGCATCACCGCCACCGGGCCTCCGTCGCGGGGGAAGCCGGCGTCGATCATCGCCTGGAACAGGATGTTCTCCTCCTTGCCGTGGTGGGCGGCGTCGGCGAACTCGCGGATGAAGCGGACGAAGCGGGCGAGCTCCGCCTTGTCGTCCGAGCCGCGCCGCACCTCGTCGGTGAACGCGACCAGGGCGTCGCAGGCACGCTCGATGACGCGGTGCTCGGACATCAGGGTCTCGATGGCTCCCATGGCTTTCTCCTGTCGAAGGGGCGCGGGCGCGCTCCGGGCACCCCGTACAGCAAGGGCCCGGCCAGGAGACACCACGCGGAAATCACTGCCGTTTCCCGGTGCCCGGCACCGGGTCCACCGGCGCGTGGGTGGCGGTCCACCCAGATTTCGGTGCCGGCGGTCCGGTTTGACGCGCCCGACCCCCGCGGCTACCTACTGTGCATGCCCCTTCCGGTCGTCACCCACGACGTCCACGAGAAGATCGTGGAGGAGGCCATCGAGGCGGTCCTCTCCACCGTCGACCTGCAGGCGGTGCTGGAGCGGACGGGGCGCCTCCTCAACCGCCGCTTCGGCGAGACCCGCGTCGCCATCCACCGCCTGGTCGAGGGGGAGGCCGGCCGCGCCGAGGTGGCGCTGGTCTCCGATCCGCGCCACCCGGCCGGCGACGTCGGCGCCCGCTTCGACCTGGCCGGCACCGCCGCCGGCGAGGCGATGGCCACGCGCCGGCCGGTGGTGGTGGACCCGGTGTCGGCCGCCCACCCGCGCTGGAAGGAGGAGCCGCGGCTGGCGGCGCTGGGCTACGGCTCGCTGGTCTCCTTCCCGCTGGTCTTCGAGGACCAGGTGCTGGGCACGCTGGACATCGCCCACCCGCCGGCGGAGGGGCTGCTCGACTGCTGCTTCCAGGTGGCGCGGCAGGTGGCGCACCTGGTCTCCATCGCGCTCCACAACAGCCTGATGGTGGACGAGGTCCGCCGGCTCAACCGGCTGCTCGACCGCGAGAACGCCCTCCTCAAGGAGGAGCTCCGGCAGATCCGCAAGGACGCGCGCTACGTGGCGGAGAGCCCGGCGATGCGCCAGGTGCTGGAGCGGGTCCGGCTGGCGGCCGCCTCGACCACCACCGTGCTGGTGCGGGGCGAGACCGGCACCGGCAAGGAGGGGCTGGCCCGGCTGGTCCACGACCTCTCCCCGCGCTTCGGCGCCCCCTTCGTGGTGGTGAACCTCGCCGCCATCCCCGAGACGCTGATCGAGAGCGAGCTCTTCGGCCACGAGAAGGGGGCCTTCACCGGCGCGGTGCGGCGCAGGCCGGGGCGCTTCGAGCAGGCCGAGGGCGGGACCATCTTCCTCGACGAGGTGGGCGACGCCCCGCCCGCGGTGCAGGTGCGGCTGCTGCGGGTGCTCCAGGAGCGGGAGCTGCAGCGGGTGGGCGGCACCGGGACGGTGCGGGTGGACGTCCGGGTGGTGGCCGCCACCAACCGCGACCTGGAGGCGATGGTGGCGGAGGGGCGCTTCCGCCAGGACCTCTACTACCGGCTGGCCGTCTTCCCGGTCCACCTGCCGCCCCTGCGCGAGCGGCGCGAGGACCTGCGGCCCCTCGTCGAGGTGCTGCTGGCCCGGCACGCCGCCGCCATGCACCGCCGCCCGCCCCGGGTGCCCGACGAGACCTGGCGCGCCCTCGAGGCCCACCCCTGGCCGGGGAACGTCCGCGAGCTGGAGAACTTCCTGCAGAGGGCGCTGATCCTCTCGCCCGGCCCGGAGCTGGTGCTGACCGAGCCGCCCCGCGGCGGGGCCGCGGCGCCGGCGCCGGCGCCGGGGGCGCCCGGCCCCTTCGAGGACGAGGTCCGCTCGGTCATCGAGCGGGCGCTGGAGGCGGCGGGCGGGCGGGTCTACGGGCCGAGGGGCGCCGCCGCCCTGCTCGGGCTCAAGCCCACCACCCTCCAGGGGAAGATGCGCAGGTACGGGATCGGCGAGCCCCGCCGCAAGGGCGAGGCGTGACGGCGCCTAGCGCGCGCCGTGGCCCACCGACAGCTTGAAGATGTCCTCCAGCACGCCGCTGGCGGTGAGCGCCCCGCCCACGCCCGCCCCCTGCACCAGCAGCGGCGCCGCGGCGTGGCGCTCGGTGGTGAAGGCCACGTAGGCCTCGACCCCGTGCAGGGCGGCCGCCCGGTGGTCGGGCGCGACCTCGACCGGCCCGCAGCGGATGGTCCCGGCCTCGGCGTCCACCGCCACCAGGTACCGGAGCACGCGCCCCGCCCGGCGCAGCCGCGCGGCGGCGTCCATGGCCTGCCCGTCGTGGCCGCGCAGCGCCTCGTAGAGCTCCTGCAGCGACCCGGGCGCCAGCACCGCCCCGGGCACCAGCGGCTCGCGGCGGACGTCCTCCAGCGAGGCCCGCATCCCGATCTCGCGCGCCAGGATCAGCGCCTTGCGGGCCGCGTCCAGCCCCGACAGGTCGTCGCGCGGGTCGGCCTCGGTGTAGCCGAGCTCGCGGGCCCAGCGCACCACCAGCGAGAGCGGCTGGCCCTTCATCAGCTCGCTGACGGCGAAGCCCAGGGTCCCCGAGACCGAGCCCTCGATGCGCCGGACCCGGTCGCCGGCCCGCTGCAGCCGGTGCAGGGTGTCGAAGACCGGCAGGCTGGCGCCCACGGTGGTCTCGTACTCGTAGCGCCGGTGGGCCTGCCGGCGGGCCTCCTCCAGCGCCCGGCGCGCCTCCGCCGGCGCCGCCAGGGGCAGCTTGTTGGAGCCGACCACGTCCACGCCCCGGCGGAAGGCCTCCGCGTAGACCCGGTCCATGGCCGGGTCGCAGGTCACGTCCACCAGCACCGGCTGCGGCAGCCGCCCCAGCCGCTCCAGCAGCGGCGCCGATCCGGGCAGGCCGAAGCGGCCGGTCTCGGGCTGGGCGTCGAGCCGCTCCCGCCAGCCCTCCAGCCTCACCCCGGCCTCGTCGAAGAGGGTGCGGCGGGAGTCGGCGACGCCCACCACGCGCAGCGAGACGTCCCAGTCGCGCTCCAGCGCGGCGCGCTGCCGCTGCAGCTGCTCCAGCAGCTCGCCGCCCACCTTCCCGGTGCCCAGCACCAGCAGGCTCACCTCGCCGCGGGCGTCGGCCACCGCGCGCGGCGGGGGCGCCGGCGCCCGGGGGCGCGCCCGGGCCTCGACCGGCCGGCCGCGGAACTCGGCGACCCGCTCGGAGATCCAGTCCACGTCGATGAGGAAGGCGTCGTGGCCGTCCATGGAGGCGAGCCGCGCCAGCCGCGCCCCCGGGACCAGGCGCGCGATCTCCTCCTGCTCCCGGGGCAGGTAGAGGTCGTCCGAGTCGATGGAGACCACCAGCGCCGGCTGCTTCACCGCCCGGAGCACCTCCTCGAACTCGCCCCGCCCGCGGGACACGTCGTGGGTGTCCATGGCCCGGGTGAGGGTCACGTAGGTGGCGGGGTCGAAGCGCTCCACCAGCTGCCGCCCCTGGTAGCGGAGGTAGCTCTCCATGGCGAAGAGCTCGGCGGTCTGCGGGCGCCGCCCGAAGCGCTCCTCGAAGCTGGGCATGGAGCGGTAGGTGAGCATCGCCATCATCCGCGCCACCGCCAGCCCGGCCGACGGCGGGTCGGCCGGGTCGTAGCGCCCGGCGCGCCAGCGGGGATCGGCCATGATGGCCTGGCGCTGCGCCTCCCCGATGCCGATGGCCCAGGCGGAGTGGCGCGCCGAGCAGGCGATGGGGGCGATGGCCTCGACCAGCTCCGGGAAGGTGAGCGCCCACTCCAGCGTCTGCATCCCGCCCAGCGACCCGCCCACCACCAGACGGATCTTCTTCACCCCCAGCGCCTTCACCAGCTCGCCCTGGGCCCGGACCATGTCGCGGACGGTGATCGCCGGGAAGTCGCCGAGCCAGGGGCGCCCGGTGGCCGGGTCCGTCGAGGCCGGCCCGGTGGTGCCGTAGCAGCTCCCCAGCAGGTTGGAGCAGACGACGTAGTCCCGCTCCGGGTCGAGCGCCCGCCCCGGGCCGAACATCCGCGTCCACCAGCGGTCGGCGTCGGCCGAGCCGGTGAGGGCGTGGCAGACCACCACGCAGTTGTCGCCGGCGGGCGAGAGCGTGCCCCACTCCCGGTAGGCGACCCGGACCTGGAGCTCCCCGCCCAGGTCGAGCGCCAGCGGCCGCGGCAGGTCGAGGGTCCGCGTCTCGGGCGCGACGAAGGCCGCGCGCGCGGCGGCCAGCGGATCGGGATCGGGCGGGGCCATGGCCGGGTCCTGCACTTATCCGCCGCGCGGAAAGGGTGTCAAGCCGGCGGCCGGCGCGCCGCCGCCCGCCCCCGCGGCGCCGGCGGACTCAGCCGGCCCGCAGCCGCTCGCAGCAGCGCCCGATGGCGCCGGCGAGCCGCTCCACCAGCAGGTCCAGCTCCTCCTCGCGGACGACGAACGGCGGCGCCAGGCACACCAGGTCGCCGTCGCCGCCGGCGGCCTGCCCGGCGTTGGGCCAGACCACCAGCCCGGCGGCGAGCGCCTCGTCGGCCACCGCCTCGGCGAGCTTGCGGGCGCGCGGGAAGGGGGCCCGGGTCCCGCGGTCGGCCACCAGCTCGACGCCGGCGAGCAGCCCGCGGCCGCGGACGTCGCCGACGCAGGGCAGCTCCCGCAGCGCCTGGAGCCGCTCGTGGAGCCGCCCGCCCAGGACCCGGCAGCGCTCCACCAGACCGTGGCGCCGGAGGCGGCGCACCGCCGCCAGCCCGGCGGCGGCCAGCACCGGGTGGTGGCTGAAGGTCTGGGCGTGGAGCAGCGCCCCCGAGCCGCGGGCGATGGGGTCGAGGAGCCGCCGCGAGGCCGCCACCGCCGAGAGCGGCGCGTAGCCGCCGGAGATGCCCTTCCCCATCACCAGGACGTCGGGCACCGCGCCGTAGGGCTCCAGCGCCGACCAGGTGCCGGTCCGCCCGGCGCCGACCAGCACCTCGTCGGCGATCCAGAGGACGCCGCGCCGGTCGCAGATCTCCCGCACCGTCCGCCAGTAGCCGGGGCGCGGGACCGAGTGGCCGGTGGAGCTGCCGCCCACCGGCTCGGCGATGAAGGCCGCCACCCGGTCGGCGCCGATCCGGTCGAGCGCCGCCTCCAGCCCGGTGCCGTCGCAGGCCGGGCAGGCGGCCGACGGGTCGCCCCCGCAGGCGCAGCGGTACGGGTACGGCGCCGGGATGCGGTGCACGTCCACCAGCCACTCGCGCCAGTAGGTCTGGTAGTGCTCGCGCGCCGAGGCGGACAGGGCCAGCAGGGTGTTGCCGTGGTAGGCGGGCGTCAGCGCCACGACGGCGTGCTTCTCCGGCCGGCCCGTCTCCACCCAGTACTGGCGCGCCAGCTTCAGCGCCGCCTCCACCGCCTCCGACCCGCTGGAGAGGAAGTAGAGCTTGTCGAGGGGCGCGGGGAGCAGCGCCGCCAGCTCGGCGGCCAGGGCCTCGACCGGCTCGCTGGTGAAGGCGGTCCCGTTGACGTAGGCGATCCGGGCCGCCTGCTCGGCCATGGCCTCGCCGATCTCCCGGAGGCCGTGGCCCAGGTTGGCGACGAAGGCCCCTCCGGCGCCGTCCAGCCAGCGCCGCCCGTCGGCGCCGACCAGCCAGGCCCCCTCGCCGCGGACCACCAGCGGGAAGTCCCGGGTCAGCTTCCGGTAGAAGACGTGGGACTCCGGGTAGCGGTGGGCGGGCACCCGGCCTCACTCCTCGATCACGGTGCGGCTCTGCTCCCGCATGAACTGCTGCACGTACCAGGGGCCGCAGCCCCCCTTCCCGCTCCCGCCGCTCCCCTTCCAGCCGCAGAAGGGCTGGGCGCCGGGCCAGGCGCCGGTGGTGGCGCCGGTGCGCTTGTTCGCGTAGCAGATGCCCGCCTCCACCTCGTCGAAGAAGCGGGCCACCTCCTCGGGCCGCCGCGAGAAGATCCCCGCGGTGAGGCCGTAGTCGGCGCGGTTGGCCTCGGCCAGGGCCTGGTCGAGCCCGTCCACCACGCCCACCGCCAGGAAGGGGACGAAGAGCTCCTCCACGAAGAGGTCGCTCGCCAGCGGCAGCCGGGCGACGGTGGGCGCGACGAAGTGGCCGTGGTCGTGGAGGCCGCCGCGCAGCCGCTCGCCGCCCAGCAGGATCTCCCCCTCGCGCCGCGCCCGCGCCACCGCGTCCTCGAAGCGAAGCACCGCGCGCCCGTTGATCACCGGCCCGAACCAGGCGTCGCGCCCGGTGACGTCCCCGATGCGGATCGCCCGCGTGCGCTCCAGCAGCTTCTCGAGGAAGGGGGCCTCCACGCCGCGGTGCACGTAGACCCGGCTGGTGGCGCTGCACTTCTGGTTCTGCAGCCCGAAGGCGGAGCGCATCACCCCCTCGGCGGCGGCGTCGAGGTCGGCGCTGTCCATCACCAGGACCGGCCCCTTGCCGCCCAGCTCCATCAGGCAGGGCTTCACCCAGCGCCGGGAGAGGCCGTGGAAGATGCGCATCCCCACCTCCCGCGAGCCGGTGAAGACCACGCCGTCGGTCAGCGGGTGCTGCCAGAGGGCGTCCCCCATCTCCCGCCCCCGGCCGGAGAGGAAGTGGATGGCGCCCGGCGGCACCCCGGCGTCCCGGTAGATCTCGTGGAGCCGCAGCCCGGTCCAGGGCGCGTCCTCGGCCGGCTTGTAGACCACCGCGTTCCCGGTCATCAGCGCCGCCGAGGACATCCCGGTGGAGAGCGCCAGCGGGAAGTTGAACGGCGCGACGCAGGCGAAGACGCCGTAGGGACGCAGCGTCTCGGTGTTGCGCTCCACCGGCGTCACCCGCGCCATGTCCCGGACGTAGCCGCGGTGCTCCTCCACCTGGCCGCAGTAATAGTCGACGAGGTCCGCCGACTCCTCGGCGTCCCCCATGGACTCGAGCCGGTTCTTGCCGACCTCCAGGGACATGGTGGCGGCGAGCAGGAACTTCCGCTCCCGGATCAGCGCCGCCGCCCGCCGCAGCACCGCCACCCGCTCCTGCCAGGGCCGGGCCGCCCACGCCTTCTGGCCCGCCTTCGCCGCCCGCACCGCCCGGTCGACCTGCTCCGGCCCGGCGGCGGCGAAGCGGCCCAGCACCAGCCGGGTGTCGATGGGGCAGAGGTCCACGATGGGCGCGCGGTCCGGCACCTCGACCGGCTCGCCGCCGACGACCAGCGGGTGGTCCCGCCCGCAGGCGGCGCGCACCTCGGCCAGCGCCGCGTCGAAGGCGCGGTGGAAGGCCTCCAGGTCCACGTTGGCGGAGGTGTAGGTGATCTTCTGCGGGGCGGCGCTGGCGGGCATCGTCACCTCCGGTTGCGGGCGATCCGTACCACGAAGTCGGCGAGCCCCTCGACGTCGCCGGGGGCGAAGAGCGGCAGCGGCCGGGGCGGCGCCTCGTCGCCGACCACCGCCACCACCCGGCGGTCGCGGGCGCAGAGGAAGGCGCGGGAGATCCGGCGGCGGTGGACCTCGACGCGGGGCAGCGGCTCGCCCCTCCAGCCCTCGGCCAGCACCAGGTCGCAGGGCGGCAGGAGCCGCGCCAGCGCCCGCGCCCCGGCCGCCGGGGGGGCGAAGAGGGCCAGGCCGGCGGGGCCCTGGATCGCCGCGGCCAGCGCCCCGGCGCGGCGCAGCCGCTCGGTGTCCTTGCCGCGCCGATCGAGGGGGTGGGCGTGGCCGGTGTGCTTGAGGACGCAGACCTCGAGCCCCCGCCGGCGCAGCGCGGGCAGCAGCCGGACGAGGAGCCGGGTCTTCCCCGCGCCGCTCGGGCCCGAGAAGGCCAGGATCGGCGGGGCGCGGCGCCGGCGGCGCGTCACGGGACGTCGTCCTCCAGGAGCCAGGCCTCGACCGGCGCCCCGGCCGCGAGCGCGCCGGTGCCGGCGGGCAGGTGCAGCAGCGCGTCGGCCAGCGCCGGGCCCCGGACCTGGGCGGCGTCCTGGCCCAGGGGCCGGACCGCCCCGTCCTCCTCCAGCCGCGCCCAGAGGAAGCGGGCCCGGCCGGCCCGCCCCTCCACCGCCTCGGCGAGCGGCAGGCGGACGCGCCGCCGGCCCAGCCGCCCCGCCCCGGCCATCCGCAGCAGGGCCGGGCGGCCGAAGACCTCGAAGGCCACCAGGCAGGCCGACGGGCTCCCCGGGAGCCCCAGCAGCGGCTTCCCGCCCACGGAGGCGAAGAGGAAGGGCTTGCCCGGCTTCATGGGGACGCCGTGGACCCGGATCTCCCCCGAGAGGGCGGCCACCGCCTTGGGGACGTGATCGCGGGCGCCGACCGAGACGCCGCCGGTGGTCACCACCGCGTCCCCCTCGGCCAGGGCGCGGCGCAGCTCCGCCACGACCTCCAGCAGGTCGTCGCCCACGGTGCGCCGCACCACCGCCGCGCCGGCGGCGGCCATGGCGCCGGCCAGGACGGGCCCGTTGGAGTCGGGGGTGCGGCCCGACACCACCTCGTCGCCGGTGGCGAGCAGCACCACCCGCGGCACCCGCACCGCCCGGACCGCCTCGGCACCCACGGCGGCGCACAGGCCGAGCTGCCGGGCGCCGAGCCGCACCCCCGCCGGCAGGGCCTCGGCGCCGGCGGCGACGTCCTCGCCGGCGCGCCGGACGTTCTCGCCGGCGCGGACCGCCCGGTCGAAGTGCGCGCGCCCCGCCTCCTCGCGGACCAGCTCCTCCTGCACCACCGCGTCGGCGCCCTCCGGGAGCGTGGCGCCGGTGTAGAGGCGCGCCGCCTGGCCAGGCTCCAGGGGCCGGCCCGGCTGCTGGCCGGCGTAGACGACCTGGGCCACCGGCAGCGCCGCCGGTCTCGCCAGGTCCGCGGCCCGCACGGCGTAGCCGTCCATGGCGGAGCAGGTGTGCGGCGGAGCGGCCAGGCGCGCGCGGACCGGCTCGGCCAGCCAGCGGCCGGCCGCCCGCGCCAGCGGCACCTCCTCGTCCGGCAGCCGGGACACCCCGGCCAGCACCTGCTCGCGGATGCTCTCCAGCCGTGCCATCGAGGCGCCATCTTGCCATGGAGGTGCCCACCCCGTACGGGGGCGTCTGGAGGGGGTGCACCTGGACGCACGCCCCACCGCAAGGATTGCGCAGCATTCCGATTGATCTGGGCCAAATGCGCAACCCGTGCGGGATAATCCCCTCGAAACGCGGGCCTAGCTTGTGCAACCAGACGGGGATCAAGTCCTGCGCATCCCGCCAGCGGAGGTCGTCGTGCTCTCGAGAAGTCCCGTCACCGATTGCAGCTCCTGCTCCCTGGGCATCGCCTCCGGACCGGGGCGCTGCAAGTTCACGCCGCTCGCGCGCGAGGCCGGGGCGACGCTCTGCGCCCAGGGCGAGCGGCCCCGGACCGTCTACTTCGTCAAGGAGGGCTTCGTCTCGCTCTCCGCGGTGAGCCCCCGCGGCGCCGAGACGGTGCTCACGCTGCGCGGGCCGACGGCGCTGCTCTGCGCCGAGGCGCTCCACGGCGAGCCGTCTCCCTACGAGGTCCGCGCGCTCTCGCCGGTCAAGCTCTGCGGCATCGGCGCCGAGGCGATGAACCAGTGGGTCGGGCCCGACCGCGGGCCGGCGCGCGCGGTGCTGGACCTGGTGCTCCTCGAGTCGCGGCTCCAGCGGGACGAGGTGAACTACCGCCAGGGCGACTGCCTCTCCCGCGTGGCCCGCTTCACGCTGGCGCACGCGCGCTTCCTCGCCGACCGCCCCAACGCCGTGCGCAAGCAGGTGGTGGCGCGGCTGCTGGGCATGCGCCCCGAGACGCTCTCGCGCTGCCTGACGCGGCTGGAGCGCGACGGCGTGGTGGACGCCTCGCGGGGCGTCCGCGTCATCGACGCCCGGCGGCTCGCCGTCATCGCCATGGAGGAGGCGGCCGCCTGACGGCGCCGGCTCGCGCGCCGGCGCGGCCGCCGCCCGCGCCGCGGCCCCGCGAGTGGACCGAGGCGGGTGAATCGGGGCAATCGCCCCACCCGTCCCCCACCCAGACCAGCGCACATGCCCGGGCCGGGCCGTGCGTTTTCGCGCCCGGACCGAGGAACGACGAGGGGATCGGCCGCGACCCGTCCGCGCCGGCGCGGGCACGGAATTTTCATGTCTCGCCGGGAGGTTGGAGTGGGCGAGCGGAGTGCGGCCGTGCAGCGCGGGGAGGCCGAGATGGCGGTCGAGGTCTTCGAGCGGGAAGGCGGGGAACTGATCCTCCTGTTCCAGGGCGAGTTCGCCGCGCAGGACGCCCGGGACATCCACCGGGTCCTGGCGGCGCACCGGTTCGGGACGGTGACGCTGGACTTCACCCGGGTGCAGCGCTTCGAGGACTTCGCGGTGGCGCTGCTCGCCCCGTACCTCGTCGCCACCGGCGGGCGGCGCGCCCGCGTGCGGGGGCTGGGCCAGCACCAGCGGCGCATCCTGGAGTACTTCGGCGTGCCCGGGCCCTCGCTCTCCGACCGGGCCGGCCCCGGCGACGACGACCAGCCGCCGGCCCACGCCTGAGGAGGCGCCGGCCCGCGGGCCTCCCGGCCAGCGATCACTCCCCGTGCGAGCGGCCGAGCAGCCGCCCGATCCAGCGGGTCCCGCGGACCACCCACGAGCCCACCAGGTCCAGCAGCCGCCGGTGCAGCGCCGAGCGCGCCGCCACCTCGCCGGGCAGCACCGGACGCGCCGCCTCGACGTGGCGCGCGATCCAGGCTTCGCCGGCCCGGACCGCCCCCGGCAGCTGGACCTCCAGCAGCGTCTCCAGGTTCGCCAGGGAGAGCGGGTCCAGGTTGAAGCTCCCGATGAGGAGCCGCTGTCCGTCCATCACCGCCACCTTGGCGTGCAGCACGCTCCGCTCCCACTCGTGGATCCGGACGCCGGCGCGGAGCAGCCTGCCGTAGAGCCGGCTCGCCACCGTCGCCGCCAGCGGGATGTCGCTCTTGCCGGGCAGCAGCAGCACCACCTCCACGCCGCGGCGCGCCGCCGCGGTGATGGTGCGCACCAGGCGCCGGTCGGGCAGGAAGTAGCCGTGGGCCAGCCGGACGGTGCGGCGGGCGGCGCCGATGGCCTTCAGGTAGCGGGCCCGCAGCGGGCGGCCGCCGCCGATGCCCGAGAGCAGCAGCCGCACCGGGCCGTGGAGCGGAGGGACGCCGCGGCTCCGGAGCCGCTCCGCCAGCCAGGCGCAGGCCGGCCCCCGGACCTCGGCGGCCAGGTCGGCCCAGGCCGGCGCCCCGTCGCCGCCCCGGTACTGGTCGCCGATGTTGATGCCGCCGACGAAGGCCACCTCGTCGTCCACCAGCAGCAGCTTGCGGTGGTTGCGGGCGAAGCGGCCGAGGAGCAGCGACGCCAGCGGGTGGTAGACGCGCACCCGGACGCCGGCCGAGCCGAGCAGCATCTCGATCTGCCGGCCGTCCAGGGCCGAGCCGATGCCGTCCACCACCACCCGCACCCGGACCCCGCGGCGGGCCGCCGCGGAGAGCGCGTCGGCGAAGCGCTCCCCGGTGGCGTCGAGGGCGAAGGCGTAGACCTCGAGGTGCACCGAGGCCCGCGCCCCCTCGATGGCGGCCAGCATCCGCGGGAACGCCTCGGCGCCCCCGCCGAGGATGCGGACGTCGTCGGGCGCTCCATTGGCTCGATCACCCACCAGGCTGGTAGCCTACCCCCATGAAGCACGTCCTGGTGGGCATCGATGGGTCGGCCGCCTCCCACAAGGCGGCCCGGATGGCCGCGGAGATCGCCGGCAAGTTCGGCGCCCGCGTGACGCTGGCCTACGTGGTCCCGCGGCTGCTGCTGCCGCCCGACGCCTACGGCCTGACGGTGGCGGAGGTGGAGGCCGAGCACCGGGCCCACGCCGACGAGGTGCTGGCGGCGGCCGCCGCCGAGCTCGCGCCGGGCGCCGACCCCGCCCGCCTGGTGCTCTTCGGCTCGCCGGCCGACGCGCTGGTCGAGGCGGCGCAGGCGGGCCAGGCCGACCTCCTGGTGGTGGGCAGCCGCGGCCACGGCGCGGTCAGCCGGGTGCTGCTCGGCTCCACCAGCGGGCGGGTGGTGCACGTCAGCACCGGGCCGGTGCTGGTGGTGCACTGAGGGGGAGGTGTGGCAGCATCTCCGTCGAACCCTGCCGAGGGGCCCATGAGCGAGCCGCAGCAAGGGGGCATCCGCATGATCACCGTCGGCGACTTCATGACGCGCGAGCTGGTCACCGTGAAGGAGGCGGACGACCTGGCCCTGGCCGAGTCCATCCTCCGGCTCGGGGGCATCCGCCACCTCCCGGTGGTCCGGGAGGGACACCTGACCGGGCTCCTGACGCAGCGCGACCTGCTGCGCTCCGCCGCGCGGCACGCCTCCCGCTCCACGCAGGCGGCCGACGTGATGGTGCGCGAGGTGGTCTCGGTGCGGCCCGGCACCTCGCTGGTGCAGGCCGCCAAGATCATGCTGGCCAACAAGTTCGGCTGCCTGCCCATCACCGAGGAGGACGGCCGGCTGGTGGGCATCATCACCGAGTCGGACTTCGTCCGCTTCGCCGCCGACGTGGTCCAGGACCTGGACCTGGTGGCCGAGGCGGTCGGGTCCGGGAACCGGGCGTGACGCCGGCGCGGAGGGGTTGAAGCGGCGGGGGCCGGCCCCTAAGGATCCGGCTCCCGATGACCGAGACCGTGTTCGAGGAGCTCAAGCGCTACGTCGGCTGGGGCCCGGAGGACGAGGCCGCGCTGCGGGCCCTCCACGCCCCGGCGTCGCCGCGCTTCCCGGCCGTCGCCGACCTCTTCTACGACACCATCCTGGGCCACCCCGACGCGCGCCGCTCCCTGGCGGGCGGCGAGGCCGCCGTCGGCCACCTCAAGGTGACGCTGCGGCAGTGGCTCGACAGCCTGCTCACCGGCCCCTGGGACGAGGAGTACTACCAGGCCCGCTGCCGCATCGGCCGCAAGCACGTCCAGATCGACCTGCCGCAGCACTACATGTTCGGCGCCATGAACGTGGTGCGCCGGGCCCTGAACCAGATCGTCGACGACACCTGGCCGTCGCGCCCGGCGGAGCTGGCGGCGGCGCGGCGGGCGGTGGGGCGGATCCTCGACATCGAGCTGGCCATCATGCTCCACAGCTACCGCGAGGACCTGCTGGCGGCCCAGGCCCGGCGCGAGCGGCTCGCCACCTTCGGCCAGCTGGTCGCCTCCATCGGCCACGACCTGCGCAACCCGCTGGGCGTCATCGAGACCTCCCTCTTCATCCTCCGGACGCGCGCCGGCGAGGACCAGCGCAGCCGCCGCCACCTGGACCGCATCGGCGAGCAGGTGGGGATCGCCAACGGCATCATCGGCAACCTGCTCGACCTGATCCGCGAGCGGCCGCTGGCGCGGGATCCGGTGCGCCTCGCCGAGGTGGTGGAGCAGGCGGCCCGCGCGCTCGACCCGGCGCCGGCGCGCCTGGAGCGCGAGGGGCTCTCGGAGCTGCCGGAGGTCCCCGGCGACGCCGGCAAGCTGCGCCAGGTCTTCGTGAACCTCCTCCAGAACGCCGTGCAGGCCTCGGGCCCCGAGGGGCGGGTGTGGGTCCGCGGCGGGCTGGGCGAGGACCGGGTCGAGGTCTCGGTGGAGGACAGCGGGCCGGGCGTGGACGAGGAGACCCGGCGCCGCCTCTTCGAGCCGCTCATCACCACCAAGGAGCGCGGCGTGGGGCTGGGGCTGGCGCTGGTGAAGCACATCGTCGAGCACCACGGCGGCTCGGTGGGCTACGCGCACCGGGAGGGCGGCGGGGCCCGCTTCACCGTCTCGCTGCCGAGGTGAGCGCCGATGGGCCGCCAATACCTGCTGGTGGACGACAACCGGGCCTTCGCCGAGAACGTCGCCGAGATCGTGCGCGACCTGGGCGACGAGATGGCGGTGGTCGACGGCGGGGAGAAGGCCCTGGCGCTGGTGCGGCGCCGGCGCTTCGACGCCGTGATCACCGACATGCGCATGCCGGCGATGGGCGGGGCCGAGCTGGTCCGCGAGCTCCGCCGCCTCGACCCCGGCCTGCCGGCCATCGTGGTCACGGCCCACGTCGCCGACCGGGAGCTGGACGCGGCGCGGCGCGAGGGGCTGCTGGCCGTGCTCTCCAAGCCGGTCCCCATCCACGACCTGCTCGAGCTCCTGGCCTCGGCCCGCCGCGAGGAGGGCCCGCGGTGACCCAGGCCGACAGGCGCCCCCGCATCCTGGTGGTCGACGACAACGCCGGGCTGGTGGCCAACCTCTCCGAGATCCTGGAGGAGCACGGCTACGTGGTGCACGGGGCCGGCAGCTGCGCCCGGGCGCTGGAGGAGGCGGCGGCCGGCTTCGACGTGGCGCTGGTGGACCTGCGCCTCCCCGACGGCGACGGCACCGCGCTGGCGCCGCGCCTCAAGGACCGGTCGCCCGACGGAGAGGTGGTGCTGCTCACCGGCTTCGCCACCCTGGAGTCGGCGGTGGCGGCGGTGCGGGCCGGCGCCTGCGCCTACCTGGTGAAGCCCTGCGCCACCCAGGAGCTGCTGGCCACCGTGGAGCAGGCGATGCGCCAGGTCCGGCTCCACCAGGAGAAGCGCGAGCTCTCCCGCCGCGCCCAGATGGCCGAGAAGCTCGCGGCGGTGGGCAGCATGACCGCCGGCCTGTCCCACGAGATCCGCAATCCGCTGAACGCCGCGGCGTTGCAGCTCACCGTGCTGGAGCGCCGGCTGCAGAAGCTCTCCCGCGAGTCCCAGCCGGCGCTGCTCGAGCCGCTGCAGCTGGTGAAGGACGAGATCCGCCGGCTGGACCACATCCTCGAGGACTTCCTGCAGTTCGCCCGCCCCCGGGAGTTCGCGCCGCGCCCGGTGAGCGTCGCCGCGGTCGTCGCCAAGGTGCTGGACCTGCTCCAGGGCGAGGCCGAGCGCCGGGGGCTGGAGATCCGGCGCGACCTGGCCCCGGTCCCGCCGGTGGCCGGCGACGAGGAGCGGCTGCGCCAGGTGCTGATGAACCTGGCGCTGAACGGCCTCGACGCCCTGCCCCGCGGCGGGGTGCTGGAGGTCTCCTGCCGGCTGGAGCAGCCGGACGCCCCCGAGGTGGCCATCTTCGTGGACGACACCGGGCCCGGCGTCCCGGCCCGGGTGCGCGAGCGCATCTTCGAGCCCTTCTTCACCACCAAGGCCGCCGGCTCGGGGCTGGGGCTCTCCATCGTGCACGCCATCGTCACCCAGCACGGCGGCAGCATCCTGGTCGAGGAGGCCCCGGGCGGCGGGGCGCGCTTCGCGCTGCGGCTGCCGCGGGCCGCCTGACGGCCCGCCTCCCGGCTAGGCGTCGTCCTTGGGCTCCCCGCCCTCGTCCGGATCCTCCGGCGCGCGGGCGCGCCGGTCGTCGCCGCCGGCGGCGTACTCCTTGAGCCGGTACTGGATCTTGCGGACGCTGATGCCCAGGATCTCCGCGGCCCGCGAGGTCGAGCCGCCCACCATCTCCAGCGTCCGGAGGATGGCCTCGCGCTCGATCTCGTAGAGGGTGGCGCCGGGGATGAGCGCGCCCGGCGCCCGCTCGCGGGGGCGGGGGCCGCGCAGGCTCGGCGGCAGGTCGTCGGCGCCGAGCTCGGCGCCCTTGGCGAGCACCACCGCCCGCTCCACCACGTTCTCCAGCTCGCGGACGTTGCCCGGCCAGTCGTGGGCCAGCAGGGCGTTGAGCGTCCCCGGGGCCAGCCCGCGCAGCTCCTTGCCGTAGGCCTTGCAGTACTTCTCGATGAAGTGGCTCACCAGCGCCGGGATGTCGCCCTTGCGCGCCCGCAGCGGCGGGAGCGTCACCGCCACCACGTTGAGCCGGTAGTACAGGTCCTCGCGGAACTTGCCGCCCTTCACCTCGGTGGCCAGGTCGCGGTTGGTCGCGGCCACCATGCGCACGTCCACCTTGAGGGTGGTGGTCCCGCCGACCCGCTCGAACTCCTTCTGCTGCAGCACCCGGAGCAGCTTGATCTGGGTCGACGGGGAGATGTCCCCGATCTCGTCGAGGAAGAGCGTGCCGCCGTCGGCCAGCTCGAAGCGCCCCTCCTTGCGGCCGATGGCGCCGGTGAAGGCCCCCTTCTCGTGGCCGAACAGCTCGCTCTCCAGCAGGGTCTCGGAGAGCGCCGCGCAGTTCACCTTGACGAAGGGCTTGTCGCGGCGCGGGGACTCCTCGTGCAGCGCCTGGGCGATGAGCTCCTTGCCGGTGCCCGACTCCCCGAGGATCAGCACGGTGGCCCGGGTCGGCGCGGCCCGCTTCACCACCTCGTAGACCGCCTGCAGCTCCGGGGCGTCGCCGACGATGTTGTGGAAGCGGTACCGTTCCCGCACCCGCTCCCGCAGGTTCTGGGTGTCCCGCTGCAGGCGCAGCTTCTCCAGCGCCTTCTCCAGGACCACCAGCACCGCGTCCACGTCCAGCGGCTTGACCAGGTAGTTCTCGGCGCCGGCCCGCATCGCCTCCACCGCCGCCTCGACGCTGGCGAAGGCGGTCATCATCACGAAGACGGCGTCGGAGCCCTGCTCGCGGGCCCGCTTGAGCAGCGTGATCCCGTCCATGCGCGGCATGCGCACGTCGGCGAGGACCGCGGCCGGGGCGAAGCCGGGCAGGAGCGCCAGCGCCTCCTCGCCGTCCGCCGCCTCGGCGACCTCGTATCCCTCCTCGGTGAGGATGGTCCGGAGCGCCACGCGGGCGTTCTGCTCGTCGTCGGCGACGAGGATGCGCTCCTTGGTCATCCGGGGTCCTGCCTTGGCCACGGTCATTTCCGGCATTCATGCCACGGGGACGCAAAGCTTGCATCACCCTTTTCCGCCTGCAACCGTTGCGTTCATCGGCTGCGGCGGATCGCGCTGTCGTGACGGCTGGTTACGAACGAGAACGCGCAAGCGATTTCCGATCTTGAGCGAGATCAGCCGGCCGGAGCCGGCCGTGCCGGCTCCTCCAGCCGTCCGAGCCTGTCGTAGGGACGCCAGCGGAAACGCGCGCCCAGGGACTCGGCCAGGCGCCGGCAGGGCTCCTCCTCGAGCCCGGGCACCGCCACCGCGCTCGCCGCGACGTCGGGGACGAGCCGCACGGCGCGGCGGATGAAGTCCTGGACGGCGGCGAAGGCGGCCTCCCCGTGCGTGCTCGGGCAGAGCCGGGCGTAGGTGGCGGCGTCGGCGGCGTTCAGCGAGACGCTGAGCGCGTCCACGCCCGCCGCGGCCAGCTCCGGGACCACGTCCCTCCCCTCCCGGAGGCTGGCGAGCCCATCGGTGTCCACCCGCACGCGGCGCACCCCGGCCGCCTTCAGGCGCCGGGTGATCTCCAGCAGCACCGCGAGCCGCCGGGTGGGCTCGCCGAAGCCGGTGAAGCACACCTCCGAGCGGCCCTCCAGCCCGGCGCGCAGGGCCGCCTCCCAGACCTCGTCCGCCTCCGGCGCCCGGACGAGGCGCAGGTCGAAGCCGCCGACGGTGAAGTCGCCGTCGCGGATCTTCGGGCAGAAGAGGCAGGCCAGCGTGCAGGCGCTGGTGAGGTTCAGGTAGAGGGCGTCGCCGAGCGGGTAGGCGTGGACGGGCGCGGGGCGGGCGGGCGGGCTCACGCCCCTCTTGATAGGCCGGTCCGGGCCCGTCCGCCAGCCCACCCCCGCGCCGGGCGCGAGGCCGGCGCAGGCCGGAGGCTCAGCCCGGGAGGTCGTGCAGGCCGGAGCAGGAGAGGCAGTACTTCGCCTCCGGGATGGCGCGGATCCGCTGCAGGCCGAGGGGGCCGCCGCAGGCCAGGCAGGTGCCGTAGCTCCCGTCGGCGATCCGGCGCAACGCCGCGTCGATGGCCTCGAGCTCCCGGCGGCGCTCCTCGGACGGCGGCTCCGGGGCCGACTCCCAGTCGTTCCAGGAGGGGGACGGGGAAAGGGGAGCGGCCACGGGGGGCCGCCAGAGCGAATCCCTCCGCTGCTGGAGCAGCTTCTGCGCCTCGATCTCGATCCTGCTCATGAGCGTCCGCCCGACGGGGGCCAGGGCATTTCACGGCGCATGCCCGCCGGAAACAGGCGTGGTGACGGCGGGTTGCGCGCTGGTCCCGGGCGCGGCGCCGCACCTCTTGCGCGGCGGACCGGCGGGGCGCAAGGGTTTGCGCCCCGCCTGGCGCGAGGCCTCCCGCCCTACCCGGGAAGCGCGCGGCGGACCGCCGGACCGGTCGCGAGGTCCAGCGGGTCTCCCGAGGGGACGCCGGTGGCGGCGTCGCAGAGGCGCGCCAGCGGCGTGGCGAACGTGTCGCGGCCCCGGACCGGCGCCGCCGAGCGCGCCCGCCGGCCGTCGGCGAGCTCGAGCAGCGTGCCGGGCGGGTAGGCGCCGAGCGCGTTCACCGCCAGCTGCAGCAGCGCCGGGTGGTACTCGCCGCCGGCGGCGCGGGCCATGGCGCCGAGGACGTCGGCGCGGGAGACGCGCTGGCCGTGGACCCGCTCGAAGGCGGTGTAGTCCTCGGCGATGCGGAGGATGGAGCCCAGGGCCGAGGGCGCCCCGCGCGGATCGGCCTGGCCGCGGTGGTGCTCCAGCACCGCGCGGAGGCGCCGCAGCTTGGAGTCGCTGAAGCCGCGCTGGCGCAGGAGGACGCGGGCCCCCTCCCCGGGGTGGCGCGCCAGCCCGTCGGGACCGGCCAGGGCGGCGCCACCGCCCAGGGAGGCGTACCCGACGTCGTGCACCAGCGCCGCGACCCCCAGATCCTGCTGCACCGCGCTCGGGAGCCCCGCCGCCTGCCCGAGGAGCAGGGCGTGGAGCGCCACCGTGACGGCGTGGGAGCCGCGCGCCGGGCCGGTGAGCCAGGCGTCCCAGAGGCCGGGCGAGAGCGGTCCGGCCTCCAGCAGCAGGGCCACGGTCCGGCGCAGGGGGAGCGGGTGGAAGGCGTGGCCCGCCGCCAGCGCCGCCGCCGCCGAGGCGGCCAGCGCCCCGGCCCGCTCCAGCGCCCCGGCGGCGTCCACCCGCCCGGTCTCCGGATCCTCCGAGGTCCGGAAGCGGAAGATCCCCTGCAGCTCCACCACCGCCAGCCCCTCGGCCTGGAGCCGCTCGCGCAGCGCGGTGCGCGGCGCCGGCTCGGCCGCCGGCCGCGCGAAGGCGGCCACCAGGGCCCGCACCTGCGCCGGCGCCAGCGCGCCGTGGAAGACCAGCCCGCCGACGTTGTGCTTGCGCAGCTCCGCGCCCAGCTCCTGGATGCCCGGCCGCCCCTCGGCGCGCAGCCGCATCTCGTTGACGAAGGCCTGGGCGTCCACCGCCACCAGGTGCACCGCGCCGACGAGATCCACCAGGGCCGCCAGCGCTCGCGCGCACTCGGCCACCGGGGCGTCGAAGGCCCGGTTGTCGGCGGCGTGGACGCGGGTCATCTTCAGCAGGCCGGCCAGCATCTGGGCCAGCGCCTCGCCGTTCTCGCGGACGCGCTGGGCGAGCTCGCGGTCCTCGCCGGCGCGCGCCCGCCCCAGGGCCCGCGCCAGGCTCCGCTGCGCCTGCCCCAGGTCAACCACGGCCCGCCCCCTTCCGCCGGCGCGCCAGCGCCGCGAGGCAGTGCCGGCGCAGGTCGTCGGGGGCCCCGGCGGCGAGCGCCTGCAGCTGCCGCTCCGCCTCGGCCCCGGGGACGGCCGCGAGCCCGGCCACCGCCGCCCACTGCAGCCGCTTCTGCTGCGCGGTGAGCCCCACCAGGAAGCGCCCCCGCGGGTTCAGCCAGCCGGCGAAGAGGCGGCTCGCCGGGATGGGGGCGACCTCCGCCAGCGCCAGGCCCAGCGCCTCCGCCTCGCGCGGCGAGCGCTCCGGCCCCTCCAGCGCCGCGGTCAGCGCCTGGACCGCGGTCTCGTCGCCGCGCCGGCCCAGCACCTCGGCCGCCTTCAGCCGGATCGCCTCGGCGGGGTCCTGGAGCAGGGCCGCCACCGGCGCCACCGGCACCTCGCCCGGCGCCTTCGCCAGGACCTCGAGCCCCTCGGCGCGGAGGGCGGTGTCGCGCTGCTGCAGCAGCAGCCGCGCCACCTCCAGGGCGCGCTCCGGGGCCCGCGCCGCCAGCCCCTGCGCCAGCGCCCGGGCCAGGCCCGGCTCCAGGGCGGGCAGGCGCTTCAGCACCGCGTCGGCCTCGCGCGGCAGCCGGGCCAGCACCAGCCGGAGCAGGAGCGCGCGGCGCGCCTCGCCCTGCTCGGCGGCGAGCCGGTCCACCGCCGCGCCCAGCCCGAGGAGCGGCACCAGCGCCAGCAGGTCGGGCGGCAGGTCGACGGCCTCGCCGGGGAGGCCGTCGAGGAGCAGGTCGAGGGTGCGGGCGTCCCCCAGGCTGGAGAGCAGCTGGTCGCGGACCTCGGCCACCCCGGCCCGGCCGATGACCTCCACCAGCGCGCGCAGCTCGGCGAGCTGGCCCTCGGCCAGGAAGGCGTCGCGCAGCTCGGCGAAGAGCTGCACCAGCTCGGCGTAGGGCCGGGGCCACCGGCCGCGCACCGCCTCCTCGAGCAGCTCGCGCGCCAGGGCCAGCGCCCCGCGCGCGGTGCCGGCGCCGGTCTCCTCCGCCCGGATCGCCTCCAGCGCCTCGGGCGCCACCGGCCGCCAGGCGAGCGGGGCGGGCGCCGGGAGGCGCGGCAGCGGCGTGTCCCACCCCTCCGGCGGCTTCTCGCCGGCCGGCAGTTCCTCGCCGGCCGCCTCCGGCTCGGGCCGCTCCTCGTCGGCGGACAGCCCCTCCACCGCCACCAGCTTGACGCCCCGGAGCCGGGCGGCCCGCAGCAGCGTCACCGCGTCCTCCTCCTGCTGCCGGACGACGGTGTAGCGCAGCGCCACGATCCGCAGCAGCTCCAGCAGCTCGTCCCAGCCCGCCTCGGGCTGGAGGGTGAGCCGGCGGACGCCGTCGCGGTACAGCTTGAAGGCCATGGACTTCTCGCGGTCCTGGTCCTCGTAGACCCGCTCGCCGCGCAGCACGATCTCGAAGGGGCGCACCTCCAGTGGCAGCTCGCCGTGCGCGTCGAGCGCGGCCCGGCTCTTCTCGCGCCAGCCGTCGAGGAGCTGGCGGATGACCTCGTTGCCGGCGTCGTAGAGCACGAAGCTGCGGGCGGCGCGGGCCACGGCCTGGATCGCGGCGGCGGCGGCCAGGGCGGCCGGGGATCCGGTGATGGACCCGACGGGAGCGGCCTGCTGGGCGGTGTGGTTCGGCATCCGGCGTCCCGGGACAGGATACGACCCCCGGAAGGGCATTGCGTCAATCCCGCGCGCCGGGGATGCGGTATCACTCGGGACGGCATGTGCGGCCGCTTCACCCTCACCGTCGCCGACGTGGCCGAGCTGGCCCGGGAGCTCGCCGCCGAGCTGGACCGGCTCCGCGCCGGGGAGTACCGGCCCCGCTACAACGTGGCGCCCACCGACCTCCACTGGATCGTCCTCCGGCAGGACGGGCGCCGGCGGCTCTCGCCGGCGCGCTTCGGCTTCACCCTCCCCGGCCGCCCGCCGCTCATCAATGCCCGCGCCGAGAGCGCCGGGCGGCTCGCCACCTTCCGGGGCCCGTTCCGGGAGGGGCGCTGCCTGGTCCCGGCCGACGGCTTCTACGAGTGGACCGGCCCCGCCGGCGCGCGGCGCCCCCTCTGGTTCCACCCCGCGGGCGGCGGCCTGCTGCTGCTCGCCGGGCTGTGCCGCGAGGAGCGAGGCGAGCTGGCCTTCGTGATCCTCACCACCGCGGCCGGACCGGACGTGGCGCGGGTCCACGACCGGATGCCGGCGGTGCTGTCGGCCGGCGCCGCCGAGGCCTGGCTGGAGCGGCCCGATCCGGCGCTGCTGGCGCCCGCGCCGGAGGGGTGGCTGCGGTCGCGCGAGGTGTCGCCGCGGGTCAACGCCGCCGGCAACGACGACCCCTCCCTGCTCGACCCGCTCCCGCCCGGGGGGCAGGGGCGCCTGCTGTAGCGCTCCGCCCCGGGGAGCCGCCGCCGGAAGGGCCCGGAATCGCGGCGTTCCCGGTTGTCTCGCCGCCCCGCTTCGGCTAGCTTCCGCGGCCATGGAAAAGACCTGGGCCAAGGACGTCAAGGAGGGCGAGAAGGTGAAGAGCACCTTCCTGGTCGCCCGCAAGGCCGTCCCCACGGCGAAGAGCGGCAAGACCTACCTGGCCGTCACGCTCCACGACAAGACCGGCGAGCTGGAGGCGAGGGCCTTCGACCGCGTCGAGGAGCTGGCCGCGCTCTTCGAGGAGAAGGAGTACGTGGAGGTCGAGGGGACCATCGGCGCCTTCCAGGGCCGGCCCCAGCTGCGGCTGGAGTCGGCCGCCAAGGTGGACCCGGCCGGCCTCGACGCCGCCGAGTTCCTCTTCGTCCCGCCGCCGGAGCCCAAGAAGCCGGAGCGCACCGGCTTCACCGAGGCCGAGGAGACGCTCTGGAAGGAGCTGCAGGGGATCCTCGAGGCCCTCACCGACGAGCACGTCAAGGACCTGGTGAAGTCCTTCCTCCTCGACGAGGACGTCGCCGCGCGGCTGCGCCGCGCCCCGGCGGCCAAGACGGTCCACCACGCCTACGCCGGCGGGCTGCTGGAGCACACGGTGAGCTGCCTGAAGCTGGCGCACCGGCTGGCCGACCACTACCCGCAGGTGGACCGCGACCTGCTGGTGGCCGGCGCCTTCCTGCACGACCTCGGCAAGATCCGCGAGCTCTCCTTCGGCGGCGGCACCGAGTACTCCGACGAGGGGCGCCTGGTGGGCCACCTGGTGATGACCGCCCAGTGGATCCACGACAAGGCGCGACGCGTGGGCGTGCCCCGGGAGCTGGAGCATCACCTGGTGCACATCGTCCTCGCCCACCACGGCAAGCGGGAGTACGGGTCGCCCAAGGAGCCGGCCACGCTGGAGGCGGCGCTGGTCCACTTCCTGGACGAGATGGACAGCCGCGTGAACAGCTGGCTCAACCTCATGGGGCGCGAGGGGGGGAGCCGGCGCTGGACCGACGCCCAGAACCTCTACGGCCAGCACATCTGGCGCGGGACCCTGCCCACCGTGCAGGCGGAGAAGAAGGGGCCGCCGCCCGAGCTGATGACGCCGACCATCTACGTGCCCCGCGAGGGCCAGGGCGGCCCGCGGCCGCAGCAGCCCCGCAACAAGAATTCGCCGCCGCCGCGGCCGCCGCGCGAGCGGCGGCCCGAGCGGGCCGAGGCCGCCGCCCGG
>JAKAEO010000232.1 GCA_021818285.1 Myxococcales bacterium | reverse complement strand
GGAGCGCGGCGCCGGCGGCGGCCAGCGCCCGGGCCCCGAGGAGCGAGAGGAAGGGCAGGGCGGCGAGGGCCGTCCCCAGGCCGGCGCCGGGCCAGGCGGCGAGCGCCAGCGGGAGCACCGCCCCGGAGAGCAGCAGCGCCTCGTGCCGCGCCGAGCCCTCGCCGCCGCGCCCGGCCCGCGCCGCCCGCCAGGCCGCGTGGAGCAGGCCGCCGGCCATGGCGACGAGCGACGCGACCGGCACCGTGAGGAGCAGCGTGAGGAGCGGGGAGGCGGCCGGCCGGCCCGGCCAGGCCCGCACCGCGTCCACCGCCCGCGGGTCGAGCCAGAGCAGCGCCGGGGCGAGCACCGCGCCCCAGCGGCCGGCGAGGGCGCGCCCGGCCGCGGCGAGCGCCAGGGTGACGGCGCCGGCGACCCCGAGCGCGATCACGGCAGCACCGCCGCGTCCACGCAGAGGAGCCTGGCCGGGCCGGGGACGGGCGGCACCGTGAGGCTCACCGCGCCCGTGCCGCCGGCCGGCAGCTCGAAGGGGCGCCAGCCCGGGCCGTCGACGGCGACGCCGGTCCCGGCCGGCCCGGCGCGCACCTCGAGCCGGATCGCCGGCCCCCGGGCGGCGCCCGCGCCGTCGGGCAGCCCGGCGTGGCCGGAGATCACGCGCCCGGCGGGCAGGCCGGAGAGCTCGACGGTGAGGGGCGCGCCCGCGTCGGGCGCGAGCACGATGCAGGGCCTCGGCAGCCCGGCGACCTCCCGGACCTCCCGCGCCACGCCCGACCGGTGCCCGCAGCGGAAGGCGCCGCCGGCGCCGGGGCAGGGCGTCCCGCCGAGCCGGACCGAGGCCCGCGCGAGCAGGTCCGGGAGGAAGGCGACGGGCAACTCCGGGGCGGCGAGGTCGTGGCGCGAGAGCGCGAGCGCCCCGAGCCGCTGCGGCGCCTCCCCGCCCGCGGAGCGCGCCGCCAGCGCGCGCGCCGCGCCGCCGGCGCCGGGGGCGTCGGGCAGGGCAAGCAGCCAGACGCGGCGCACGCCCCAGAGCGGCTCGGCCGGGTCGGCGGGGAGGTCGAGGACCGGCAGCCAGGGCGGGAGCGCCAGCCGGGCCCGCCCGGCCCAGCGCGGCGAGAGGGCGACGGCGTCGCCCGGCCGGGCGTCCCGCTCCAGCACGGCGGCCGCCGCGCGCCAGTCGAGGTCGGAGGGCAGCCGGCCGGCGAGGCCGCGCTGGAAGGAGAGCCCGCCGAGCCCGGCGGCCGCCACCGCGAGCGCGAAGGCGGCGGCGGCGTGGCGCGGGCGCGGCGGCCAGAGCAGCGCCGCCAGGGCGGAGCGCCAGCGGCGGGCGTCGCCGGCCCAGCCCCGGAGCGCCTCGCCGGTGCGGCGGCGCAGCAGGGCGGGGAAGGGGAGCTCAGGTCTTGGCAAGCCGGATCTTCCGCTCGCTCTTCTCGCGGCAGAAGTTGCAGAGCGCCGCGTCCGGGATCGGCGCCAGGTCCGGGGACCAGGACGGGTGCATGGCGCAGCGCGGGTCGTAGCAGTGGTGCAGCTCCCAGAGGTGCCCGATGAAGTGGATGCACTCCCGGGCCAGCCGCCGCCGCCACGCCTCCACCGAGGCCTCGGTGGACCCGCGGGCCGGCAGCCGCCGCGTCGAGACCACCGCCCGCTCGCCCCCCTGCTGCGAGAAGCCCCACGCCGGCGGCTCGCCCAGCGGCCCGGGCGGCAGCGCCAGGTCGGCGGCGGCGAGGAAGAGGATCTTGTCGTCGGCGACGACGCGGGGCGCGCCGGCCGCCTGGACCAGCTTCTCGGCGTCGGTGCGCCCGCCGGGCAGCTCGGCCGACGCCGGGGGCCTGCGCTCCCCGGCGATCTCGGTCCCCAGGCCGAAGGCGGTGTAGAGCGTCTTGCCGAGCCAGGCCAGGTCGGCGGCGTCGTACGGGGCCAGCGTGACGATGCGGATCACCTCTTGCCCCCCTTCGCCGGCTTCCTCGGCGCCTTGCGGGCCGCCTTGGCCGGGGCCGCCTTCCTCGGCGCCGCCTTCGCGGCGGCCCGGGCCCGCTTCGCCTCGGGCCGCGCCGCCTTCTTCGGGGCAGCCCTCTTCGGCGCCGGCGCGGCCTTCCTCGCGGCCGGGCGGGCCTTGGCGTGGGGCGCGGCGCGGGCCGGCGCCTGCCCGGCCTCCTCGCCCGTCCCGGCGCCCGCCTCGCCCTCGGCTCCCTCGGCGCCGGCCGCCTCCTCGCCCTTCTCGCCGCCCTCCTCGGCGGCCGCGCCCTCGCCCAGCTCCGCCAGCTCGCCGAGCTCCAGCCCCATGTCGTCGAGGCCGAGCTCCTCCTCCGCCTTGACGACCGGCTTGCGCCGGGCGAAGCGCACCGGCAGCTCCACCGGCCGGGGCGGCGGCTTCAGCTTGAAGGTCACGCCGGCCGGCGGCATCAGCGCGTAGTCGACGTAGTCCTCGGCGACCGACGGCGGCACGCCCAGGGAGGCCGAGATCTCGGCCACCAGCAGGTGGCGCGAGCTGTCGTACTGCTCGCGCTCCTTGGTGGGCAGCGGCCGGATGTGGGACAGGGAGTGGAGCCCCTTCACCACCTCGGCGACGCCCAGCACGCCGCCCGTGACCAGCCGGTCGGCGTTGTCGCGGTGGCGGATCTTCCAGTCCAGCTCCGGGTCGGCGGACTGCGCCGCGAGGTAGTGGAAGACCCCCTCGATGTAGGAGCGGCTGGCGACGCGGCGGAGCCCGACCGAGGAGACCTTGGCGCGCGGGATGAGCACCGCGGCCCCGTCCTCCTCCCGCACCATCCGCACCAGCTCGAGCTTCTGCCCGGCGATCTCCTGGACGTCGGCGCCGGTCACCCGGCAGACGCCCTGGTTCGGGTAGACCACCCGATCGCCCGGCTTCAGCGAGGAGGGGTCGCTGATCAGCCCTTCGGCGCTGCCGGCCTCGGTCTCGGGGCTCTCCGGCTTCACGAGGCTTGCTTACCACGCGCCCCGCGCAGCGAGAAGCGCGACGTCGCCCCGGCGGGGGGGCGCTACCGGGCCGGGCGGGCCTGCTCCCGCCGCTCGGGCGGCGCACCGCGGAGGCGCCGGGCGGCGAGGTCCACGTAGGCGGGGTCGCGCTCCACGCCCAGGAAGCGGCAGCCGGCGGCGACGGCCGCCACCCCGGTGGTGCCGGAGCCGGCGAAGGGGTCCACCACCAGGTCGCCGGGCGCGGCGCTGGCCGCGATCACCCGCTCCAGCAGCGCCAGCGGCTTCTGGGTGGGGTGGCGGCCGTGCTCCTTCTCCCGCGGCCCGGGCGTGGGGAGCGGCCAGACCACCTGCGCGCCGCCCGGCTCGGGCCGCTCGGCGATCTCCCACAGGTCGCGCATCTGCTTGCCGCCGTTGCGGGCCTTCATCTCCCGGTAGTTGAAGCGGTGGCCGAGCGGCCGGGTCTTCAAGGGGCTGGCCCACAGCAGGATCTCGGTGGAGTGGGTGAACATCCGGCAGGCCAGGTTGGGCGCGGCGTTGGGCTTGTACCAGGTGACGGTGTTGAGCAGGTGGAAGCCCAGCTCCTGCATGGCGTAGCCGACCGAGAAGATGACGTGCTGCGTGCCCGAGACCCAGAGCGTGCCGGAGGGCTTGAGCACCCGGCGGCAGGCGGCGAGCCACTCGCGCTGGAAGGCGTGGTCCTGGGCGACGCCGTGGGAGGCGTCCCAGCCTCCCTTGTTCACGCTGACGCGCCGGCCCGACTGGCAGGTGGTCCCGCCGTTCGACAGGTGGTAGGGCGGGTCGGCGAAGACCAGGTCGGCCGACCGGGGCGGCAGCCGCTCCAGGGTGGCGATGCAGTCGCCCCGGACGATGGCCCAGCCCCCGCCGCGCTCCGCGGTGTCCGGCAGCGCGTCCCACTCGTGCAGGTCGAGGCGTCGGGCCATGCCGGCATCGTATGGGCGATATCGCCTGCGTAAAGTTTTCGGCGGCGCGGAGCGGATCGCGCCGCCGGTGCCCTCCGCCGCCCGGCGCCGGGCCGGCCGCCGCGCCACCTCCCGCGCCGCGTCCTCCCGCCTCCGCCCCGTTGCCCGCGCGCCGGGCTCCGTCTATCCTCCGCGCCCCGAAGCCCGACCCCGGGACCGACGAGGAGCGACATGGCCCAGCGACCCACCGAGTTCACCCTCTGGCTGGAGGAGGCCCTGACCAGCTGGATCCTGCCGGTGGCGCTCCTCGCCGCGGTGGCGGTGGTGGCGGGCCTCTACCTGCTCGGCGTCGCCACCGAGGAGCAGACCGCGGCCCTGGCCGTCGCCGCCGTGGCGCTGGGGTCGGCCTTCCTGGTGGCGCGCCCGGGCCTGTCCCGCACCGGCGCCGACCGGACGCTGGCCGTCGCCGCCGCCGCGGCCACCGCGCTGGTGGTGCTGCTCAGCGCGCTGCCCACCGTCTACCCCGGCCGGCCGCTCTTCGAGGGGCAGCTCTCCGCCGAAGGAGACCAGCTCCCGCTGCCGCCCGGCGCGGCCGGCAGGATCCGGCTGCTGGTGGTCGGCCACCTGCGCAAGGAGGGCCAGGGCACGGCCAGCTACGTGCTGGGCGGCGCCGCCCGGCCGGTGGAGGGGAAGCTGGAGCGGCTCTACCGCTCGGTGCGGGTGGGGCGCAGCGGCCGCGCCCGGGTCGAGGCCGACCACACCGCCGACTGGTACGACGCCACCATCCCGGAGGGCGCCACCGCCCTGACCCTGCGGCGCGTCACCGGCGAGATGGGGGGGCCGCTCCAGGTCTACGGCCACCGGCCGCTGCTCCCGTACCCCTGGCCCTGGGTCCTCTCCGGCCTCACCCTGGCGCTCGCCGCCCTGGCCGAGGCGCGGCTGGCGAAGAAGAACATGGTGGCGGTGCCCTCCGGCATGGCCCTGGCGTTCGGGCTGCTGGTCACCGCCAACGCCACGCCCTACGCGGCGGTGGGGCCGGTGATGGGCGCGCTGGCGCTCGGGGCGGCGGGTGGCTCGCTGGCCGGCTGGGCGGCCGGCGCCATCGCCCGGCGGCTGCTCGCGGCCCGGGCCGCCCGGTAGCGCGGCGATCGCGCCCTCCGGGCCGGCGCCCCGCGGAGGGGCCCCGG
>JAKAEO010000231.1 GCA_021818285.1 Myxococcales bacterium | reverse complement strand
GGCCGGGCGCGCCGGCGGGCGCCACCCAGGGGCGGGAGCCGCCGCCGCCGATCATCCGGTCGCCGATGGCGCCGATGGCGATGCCCACGATCAGGGCGATGAACCAGCTCGCCTTCTTCATGTCGGTCTTCCTCGCGAGGTGCTGCGGATGGGGAACGCGCGTGGTGTAGCAGAATTCCGGTGGCGGCTACAGCCGGAAGCCGACGCCGGCCCGCAACAGGAAGGGGAACCCGGCCTTGCTGGCCACCGGGACGACGACGTCGGCCTCCCCGAAGACCGAGAGCAGGTCGGTGAGCCGCAGCTCGGCGCCGGCGCCGCCGAGCAGGCCGCGCATGCGCCAGGAGCCGCCCGGCGCCGCGAGGTCCAGCGCCAGCCGGAAGGAGAAGGGCATGTCCGGGAAGAGGTAGCGGACGCCGGGGCGCAGCCCCAGGTAGGCCGACGGCGCCAGCCCCACCAGCAGCCCCAGCTCCGGGCGCAGCCCCTGGCCGAGGTCGTAGCCGAGGCCGGCCTCGGCCTCGAACATCCCGCCGTTCGTCGCGTCCGCCTTGCTCCCGGCGACGGCGCCGCCGGCGCCCAGGTCGGCGAAGCCGGTGAGGCCGATGGGGCCGGGGTGACGCCCCTGGGCCGCGGCGGGCGCGGCGGCCAGGACCAGGACGGCGAGGGCGAGCGGGCGCAAGGTGGTCATGGCGCCGGAAGCTATCGCCGCCGACGCAGCGCGGCAAGATCCCGCCCCCCGGCAGCGGGACGATTGCGGCGCGCCCCGCCGCCGGGTTAAAGGGGCTGCCGCATGCAGGCCGCGCCCTCCGCCCTCCCCGCGCCGGATCGGGTCCTCGACACCTCGGGGACGCTCTGCCCCTGGCCCATCGTCGAGACCGCCAGGGCGGTGAAGGCCATGGCCGACGGCGCGGTGCTCCTGGTCGTCGCCACCGACGCCGGCATCGCCACCGACATGCCCATGTGGTGCAAGGCCACCCGCCACGAGCACCTCGCCACCTGGCGCGACGGCCCGGCCTGGAAGAGCCTGGTCCGCAAGCGGGCGCGGCGGCCCTGAGGCGGAGGGGAGCCCGATGCGCAAGGCCAGGGCGATCGCCCTCATCTCCGGCGGCCTCGACTCGACGCTGGCGCTGGCGCTGATGCAGCGGCTGGGCGCCGAGATCAAGGCGGTGAACTTCTACACCGGCTTCTGCGTCACCGAGACGCAGCGGCGCAAGGGCGGGCGCCCCGACGGAACGGTGCCGCAGAACGAGGCGCTGCGCGCCGCCGCCGATCTCGAGGTGGACATCGAGTACGTGGACGTCTCCGGCCGCGCCTACCTCGACATGCTGGTCCACCCCCGGTACGGGTACGGGAAGAACGCCAACCCCTGCGTGGACTGCCGCATCTTCATGATGCGCAAGGCGCGGGAGATCATGGAGCGGGAGGGGGCGGACCTGGTCTTCACCGGCGAGGTGCTGGGCCAGCGCCCCAAGAGCCAGCGGCGCGACACCCTCTGGGTCATCGAGCGGGAGAGCGGGCTGCAGGGCCGCCTGCTGCGGCCGCTCTCGGCGAGGCTGCTGCCGCCCACCCGGGCCGAGCAGGAGGGGCTGGTGGACCGCGAGCGGCTGCTCGACATCAGCGGCCGCTCCCGGCTGCGCCAGATGGCGCTGGCCCGGGAGTGGGGCGTCACCGGCTGGCCGCAGCCGGCCGGCGGCTGCTGCTACCTCACCGACGAGAGCTTCGGCCGGAAGTTCTTCGACCTGCTCGGCGGGCGCGAGGCGCTGGGGCGGGAGCGGCGGCTCGAGCAGGAGGACGTGGTGCTGCTCTCCACCGGGAGGCACTTCCGCCTCTCGGCGCGCGCCAAGCTCATCGTCGGGCGCACCGAGGTCGAGAACGCGCTGCTCGAGCGCCACGTCGAGGGGCGGGCGCGGCTGGCGGCGCGCGACGTGAACGGCCCGGTGGCGCTGGTGGAGGGCGAGCCCACCTGGGAGGAGCGGGTGCTGGCGGCGCGGATCGTGGCCCGGTACGGCCAGGGGCGCGCCGCCCCGGCGGTGGCGGTGGAGTGGCGCGAGGGGGAGCTCGTCGAGTGCTACGAGGTTCCGCCCGAGGCCGACGAGGCCCGCATCGAGGCGATGCGGATCTGACGCGGCCCCGAGGTCGCCGCCGGCGCGGCGGCGCCTTGACACGCGTCAACCACGCCGTCTTGGCCCCATGACGCGGCGCGGCGCCCTTCAGGACGCCCCGCGTCATCTGCTAGCGTGATCGCCTCCGAACTCTTCCGAACCGGCCGGGACCCGCGGCAGGGCCCGGACTCCACTCGTCCACTCCTGGGAGTCTCGCCATGGCGAAGCGCATCTACTCCTTCGGCGGCGGCAGGGCCGAGGGCAACAAGGACATGAAGGAGCTGCTGGGCGGCAAGGGAGCCGGCCTGGCGGAGATGAGCAACATCGGGATCCCGGTCCCGCCGGGCTTCACCATCACCACCGAGGTCTGCACCGCCTTCTACGCCGCCGGCCGGCGGCTGCCGAAGGGGCTCGACCCGGAGATCCGCGCGGCCCTGCGGAAGGTCGAGGCGCTCACCGGCAAGGGCTTCGGGGACCCGGAGAACCCGCTGCTGGTCTCGGTCCGCTCCGGCGCGCGGGTGTCGATGCCGGGCATGATGGACACCGTCCTCAACCTGGGGCTGAACGACCGCACCGTCGAGGGGCTGGCCCGCCGCTCCGGCGACGAGCGCTTCGCCTGGGACAGCTACCGCCGCTTCTGCGCCATGTTCGGCGACGTGGTGCTGGGCATGAAGCCCGAGCGCAAGGAGGACCGCGATCCCTTCGAGGTCGTCCTCCACGCCAAGAAGGAGGCGCGCGGGGTGAAGCTCGACCACGAGCTCCCCGTCGACGCCCTGCGGGAGCTGGTGGGCGAGTTCAAGGCCGAGATCCGGGCGCGCCGGGGCATCGACCTCCCCGAGGACCCCCACGAGCAGCTCGCCATGGCGGTGGCCGCGGTCTTCCGGAGCTGGGAGAACGACCGGGCCGACGCCTACCGGAAGCTCAACGGCATCCCCTCCGACTGGGGCACGGCGGTGTCGGTGCAGGCCATGGTCTTCGGGAACATGGGCGAGGACTCGGGCACCGGCGTGGCCTTCACCCGCAACGCCGCCACCGGCGCGGACGAGTTCTTCGGCGAGTTCCTGGTGAACGCGCAGGGCGAGGACGTGGTGGCGGGCATCCGCACGCCGCTGGAGATCGCCGAGATGGCCGGCCGCTGGCCCGCCATCTCCCGGCAGCTGGGCGAGGTGCGCACCCGGCTGGAGCGCCACTACCGCGACATGCAGGACATCGAGTTCACCATCGAGCGCGGCCGGCTCTACGTGCTGCAGACCCGGACCGGCAAGCGCACCGGCCTGGCGGCGGTGCGCATCGCCGTGGAGATGGCCGACGAGCGGATCATCTCCCGGGAGGAGGCGCTGCTGCGCGTGGACCCGGAGTCGCTGAACCACGTGCTGCGCCCCATCTTCGACGCCCGGGCCCGGGAGGCGGCGGTGAAGGCCGGGCGCCTGCTGGCCCGGGGGCTCCCCGCCGGGCCGGGCGCGGCCTGCGGGCGCGTGGTGCTCTTCGCCGAGGACGCGGTGGCCTGGAAGGCCCGCGGGGAGACGGTGATCCTGGCGCGCCACGAGACCAGCCCGGAGGACATCCGCGGCATGGACGCGGCCGCCGGCTTCCTCACCGCCTTCGGCGGCATGACCAGCCACGCCGCGCTGGTGGCCCGGCAGATGGGCAAGGTGGCGGTGGTGGGCTGCGACGCGCTCACCTTCGACTACCACGCCCGCACCATGACGGTGGCCACCGCCGCCGGGCCGCGGGTGGTGCGCGAGGGGGACTGGATCTCGGTGGACGGCCTGCTCGGCGAGGTGGTCGAGGGGAAGATCCCCACCACCTCCTCGGAGGTGGTGGGCGTGCTCGTCGACGGGACCGTGAAGCCCGGCGACGCCCCCATGTACCGGCTCTTCACCCGGCTGCTCGGCTGGGCCGACGGCGTGCGCCGGCTGGGCGTCCGCGCCAACGCCGACCAGCCCGACCAGGCCGCCACCGCGGTGGCCTTCGGCGCCCAGGGCATCGGCCTGTGCCGGACCGAGCACATGTTCTTCGGGGAGGGGAAGATCGGCCCGATGCGGGAGATGATCGTGGCCGAGACCGAGGCGGAGCGGCGCGCCGCCCTGGCGAAGCTGCTGCCGCTGCAGCGCGCGGACTTCGCCGGCATCTTCCGGGCCATGGGCTCGCGGCCGGTCACGGTGCGCACCATCGACCCGCCGCTCCACGAGTTCCTGCCGCAGGACCCGCAGGGGCAGGAGGAGCTGGCGCGGGCCACCGGCCGCAGCCTGGAGCAGGTGAGGGCCCGCATCGAGGAGCTGGTGGAGTCGAACCCCATGCTCGGCCACCGCGGCTGCCGGCTGGGCATCAGCTACCCGGAGATCACCGAGATGCAGGCCCGGGCGGTCTTCGAGGCGGCCTGCGAGGTGGCCGCCGAGGGGGTGCGGACCCAGCCCGAGGTGATGATCCCGCTGGTGGGCCACCGCAAGGAGCTGGAGCACCAGGCCCGGGTGGTCCACGCGGTGGCCGCCCAGGTCTTCGCCGAGCGCCGGCGCAAGGTGCGGTACGCGGTGGGCACGATGATCGAGGTGCCGCGCGGCGCCCTCACCGCCGGGGAGATCGCCCGGACCGCCGAGTTCTTCTCCTTCGGCACCAACGACCTCACCCAGACCACCTTCGGCATCTCCCGCGACGACGTCGGCACGGTGCTGAACGCCTACGTGCAGAAGGAGATCTACGCGGTCGACCCCTTCGTCAGCGTCGACCGCGACGGCGTCGGCCAGCTCATGCGCATGGCGGTGGAGGCCGGCCGCGCCACCCGGCCCGGGATGAAGATGGGCATCTGCGGCGAGCACGGCGGCGACCCGAGGTCGGTCGAGTTCTGCCACGAGATCGGGCTGGACTACGTCTCCTGCTCCCCCTACCGGCTGCCCATCGCCCGGCTGGCGGCGGCGCAGGCGGTGCTCAAGGAGCGCGCGGCCGCGGCGGCCGGCCGGAAGGGCGGAGCGCGGGGGCGGCGCGCCCGG
>JAKAEO010000230.1 GCA_021818285.1 Myxococcales bacterium | reverse complement strand
TCGGGCACCACCACCCGGACTTCCATTGGAAAAGCGCGACTACTACGAGGTCCTGGGCGTCGGCCGGGAGGCGGGCGAGCCGGAGCTGAAGAGCGCCTACCGCAAGCTCGCCCACCAGTACCACCCGGACAAGAACCAGGGGGATCCCCAGGCCGAGGCCCGCTTCAAGGAGGTGAGCGAGGCCTACGCGGTGCTCTCCGACCCGGAGAAGCGGGCCCGCTACGACCGCTTCGGCCACGGCGGCGCCGGGGGCAGCCCCTTCGAGGGGTTCGGCGGCCCCTTCGCCGGCGGCGCCGGGACCATCAACGACATCTTCGGCGACATCTTCTCGGAGATGTTCGGCGGCGGGGTCCGCGGCCGGAGCCGCGCCCGGCCGCGCGGCGCCGACCTGCGCTACCACCTGGAGATCGCCTTCGAGGAGGCGGCCTTCGGCACCACCGCCCGCATCCAGATCCCGCGGCCGCGCCGCTGCGAGACCTGCAAGGGCTCGGGCGCCCGGCCCGGCACCGGCCCGCGGGCCTGCCCCACCTGCGGCGGCTCCGGCGAGATCCGGATGGCGCAGGGCTTCTTCTCCATCGCCCGCACCTGCCACCACTGCGGCGGCAGCGGCCAGGTGATCACCGACAAGTGCCCGGCCTGCGCCGGCCAGGGCCACAGCCGCGAGGAGGCCACCGTCGAGGTGAAGGTCCCGCCCGGCGTGGACAGCGGCACCCGGCTCAAGCTCTCCGGCGAGGGGGAGCCGCCCCCGGCGCCCGGGGCCCAGGCCGGCGACCTCTACGTCGTGGTCCAGGTGAAGGAGCACCCCATCTTCCGGCGCGAGGACACCGAGGTGGTGTGCGAGATGCCCATCAGCTTCACCCAGGCCTCGCTGGGGACGCAGCTCGAGGTCCCGACGCTGGACGGCCCGGTGAAGCTGAAGATCCCGGCCGGCACCCAGTCCGGCAAGGTCTTCCGCATGCGCGGCCACGGCATCCCGGCGCTGCAGGGCTCGGGGCGCGGCGACCAGCACGTCCGGGTGGTGGTGGAGACGCCCACCCACCTGAGCAAGGAGCAGCGCGAGCTGCTGGAGCAGTTCGCCGCCCTCTCCGGCGAGGAAACAAACCCGCGCAGCCGCGGGTTCCTGCGCCAGGTGGCGGACCTGCTCGGGAACAGGAAGCGGGGCTGAAACCTGCTACAACCGCGCTCGATGCGCCTCGCGACGCTCCCCCTCGCCCTGGTCCTCCTCGTCGCCGCCGGCTGCCCCCGGCGCGTCGAGATGGGCGGGGTGGTGATGCCGGAGTCCGAGGCCCGGGCCCGGGCGGCGGCGGAGCTGGCCCAGCTGCGCGAGGGCAAGGACCGGCTCTCGCCGGACCGGGCCGCCGAGTCCTTCGAGGCCCTGGCGGCGCGCAGCGACGGGCTGCCCGAGGCGGCCGAGGCGCTCTACGACGCCGGCCTCTCCTGGCGCGCCGCCCGCCGGCCGGAGCGGGCCGCCGACGACCTCGGCCGGCTCCTCAGCGCCTACCCGCTCTCGCCGCGGGCCCTCGACGCCAAGCTGCAGCTCGGCCTGGCGCAGCTGGAGGCGGGGCGGCCCGGCGACGCGGTCCAGACCCTCGGCTCGCTCCAGGGCAAGCTGCCGCCCGGGGAGCGGCTCCAGGCCGCGCGGGCGGCGGCCCGGGCCGCCGAGCAGGCGGGGCAGTGGCCGGCGGCGGTGCGCTTCCGGGCCGACGCCGCCGGGCTGGCCCCGGAGGCGGAGCGGGCCGCCGAGCTGGCGGCGGCCGCGGACGACGTCGACCAGCTCGCCTTCCTCGACGTGGCCCGCCTCCGCGAGGAGCTGCCGCCCGACTCGCCGGTGATGGCGCCGCTGCTGCTGAAGCTCGCCAAGGTCCGCTGGCACCTGCGCGACGCCGACGGGGCCCAGGCCGAGGCCCGGGTCCTGCTCCAGCGCTTCCCCGGGACCAGCTGGGCCGCCGAGGCCCAGGCGCTCGTCGACCGGGCGGCGGCGCGGGCCCGCGTCGACCCCAAGGTCGTCGGGGTGGCCGTCCCGCTCTCCGGCCGCTTCAAGGACTGGGGCGCGGCCATCCTCCAGGGCGTCTCCATGGCGCTGGCCGACGGCGGCTACCGCATCGTCGTCAAGGACACCCGCGGCGAGCCGGAGGGCGCGGCCCAGGCGCTGGAGGAGCTGGCGCTCTCCGACGGCGCGGTGGCCGCCATCGGGGGCGTGACCAACGCCGAGGCGGCGCGCGCCGCCCAGGCGGCGCAGGGGCTGGAGCTGCCCTTCCTCTCGCTCGCCAAGACCGAGCACGTCACCGACGCCGGCCCGTGGGTGTTCCGGGTGATGCTCACCGCCGAGGCCCAGGCCCGGGCGCTCACCGACTGGGCCATGGGGCCGCGGGCCATGAAGCGCTTCGCGCTGCTCTACCCCGACATCCCCTACGGCCAGGAGCTGGCCGCGGCCTTCTGGGACGACGTCGAGGCCCGGGGCGGGGAGATCCGCGGCGCCGAGCCCTACGCCTACGACCGCACCACCTTCGCGCCGCTGGTGAAGGAGCTGGTGGGCAAGCGCTTCCTCGACGAGCGGCCCGACTACGTCGAGCAGGTGAAGAGCATCGTCGAGGAGGAGAAGGACCCCTTCCGCCGCCGCAAGGCGCTGGAGAAGCTGCGCGACCGCATCGCCCCCGTCACCGACTTCGACGCGGTCTTCATCCCCGACTTCGCGCGGAACGTCGGCTACGTGGCGCCGGCCCTGGCGGTGGAGGACGTGGTCACCTCCACCTGCGACCCCCGCGAGCTGGACAAGATCCGCAAGACCACCGGGCGGGAGGACCTGCAGCCGGTGCAGCTGCTCGGCGCCAACGGCTGGAACGACCCCCAGCTGGTGGAGCGGGCCGGCAAGTACGTCGAGTGCGCGGTCTTCGTGGACGGCTTCTTCGCCGGCTCGCAGCGGCCCGAGACCCGGAAGTTCGTGGACGGGTTCCAGCAGCGCTTCGGCCACCCGCCCACCATCCTCGAGGCGAGCGCCCACGACGCCGCCCGGCTGGTCCGGCTGGCGCTGGAGCGGGGCGCCTCGACCCGCGAGGCGCTGCGGGCGCAGCTGGCCGCGGCCCGGAACGTGCCCGGCGCCACCGGCGACCTCTCCTTCGACGACCGGCGCGAGGTCCAGAAGCCCCTCTTCTTCCTCACCGTGGAGAAGGGGACGGTGCGGGAGCTGACGCCGGCCGAGCTCTCGGCCGGGCCGCCGGTCTTCCCGCCGGCGCCGGCGGCGGCCGTCCCCGCCCCCGGGGCGCGCTAGATGGACCCGGCCGCGCCGCTCCCCGCGCCCCGGCGGCGGCGGGCCCTGGTCCCGCTGCTCTTCCTCGCCACCGTCGCCACCACCCTGCTGGTCGGCGCCGGCATGGCCGACCTCCCCGGCGACGCCGGCCTCGGCACCCTGGCGCTGGCCGGGATCCCCTACGCCGCCTCCATCCTCGCCATCCTCCTCGCCCACGAGATGGGCCACTGGCTCATGGCCCGGGCCTGGGGCGTGGACACCACGCTCCCCCACTTCATCCCCGGCCCGCCGCCGGCCGGGACCCTGGGCGCGGTGATCCGCATCCGCTCGCCGCTCCCCAGCCGCCGCGCGGTGCTGGACGTCGGGGTGGCCGGGCCGCTGGCCGGCCTGGCGGTGGCGGTGCCGCTGCTCGCCTGGGGCGTCCTCCACTCCCAGGTCCACGCTCTCGGCGACGCCGCCCTCTCCACCTCCCACGCCACCTCGCCGCTGGCCATGCTCCACGCCTGGATCGCCGGCCAGCCCATCCTCGGCGACGGGGGCGCGGCCCAGCTCATGGGCGACAGCCTGCTCTCCTGGGGCGTGCAGCGGCTCCTGCTCGGGCCGCTGCCCCCCGGCCACGACCTCTTCCTCCACCCGGTGGCCTACGCCGCCTGGCTCGGCCTCTTCGTCACCACCCTGAACCTGCTCCCCATCGGGCAGCTCGACGGCGGCCACGTGCTCTACGCCTGGCTGGGCCGCGCCCGGGCGCTGCGGGTGTCGCGGCTGGTCTCCTGGGGGCTGCTCGCCGCCGGCCTGCTGCTCTCCTGGAACTGGCTGGTCTGGTGGGCCATCACCCGCTTCGTGGTGCGGCTCGACCACCCGCCGGCGCTGGAGGAGGAGCCGCTCGACCGGCCCCGGGCCGCGATCGCGGTGCTCGCGCTGGTGCTCTTCGCGCTGACCTTCATCCCCATCCCCATGTCCGCATGAGCGCCCCGGGCGGCTCCTCCCTGGCCGGCGCGGTGGAGGCGATCCTCGGGCCCGGCGGCGCGCTGGCCCGGGCGCTCCCCGGCTACGAGCACCGCCCCGACCAGCTGGCGCTGGCGCGGGAGGTGGCCGCGGCGCTGGAGGAGCGCCGCTACCTGGTCGCCGAGGCCGGCACCGGCACCGGCAAGACCCTCGCCTACCTGGTCCCGGCCGCCCTCTCCGGCCGCAAGGTGGTGGTCTCCACCGCCACCAAGGCGCTGCAGGAGCAGATCTGGCTGAAGGACCTGCCGCTGCTCTCCGGCCCCTGCGGCGTGGAGGTGAAGGCGGCGGTGCTGAAGGGCCGCTCCAACTACTGGTGCCTGGCGCGGGCCGCCGCCTTCGCCCGCAACCCCACCTTCCCGAGCCGCGAGGAGGCCGCCCTCTGGCCCGGGCTCCTCGACTGGGCCGCGCGCACCGAGACCGGCGACCGCTCCGAGGTGGACCTGCCCGACCAGCTCGGCGCCTGGCGCGAGCTGTCGGCCACCGGCGAGAACTGCCTGGGGCGGGAGTGCGAGGCCTACGAGGACTGCTTCGTCACCCGGGCCCGGGCCCGCGCCCAGGCGGCCGACCTGGTGCTGGTGAACCACCACCTCTTCTTCGCCGACCTGTCGATGCGCACCTCGCGGGCCGGGGTGGAGGTGCTCCCGGAGTACGAGGCGGCGATCTTCGACGAGGCCCACGCCCTGCAGGACGTGGCCACCGAGTACTTCGGCCTCTCGGTCTCCTCCTGGCGCATCGAGGAGCTGGCGCACGACGCCCAGCGCGCCGCCCGCGACCGGCCCGACCTGGCGGCGCTGCTGAAGAGCCGCACCGCCGAGCTCGAGAAGGCCGGGGAGCGCTTCTTCGGGCCGCTCGCCGGCGCGGTGCGGGCCGCCGGCTCGCCCGGCCCGCGCCC
>JAKAEO010000229.1 GCA_021818285.1 Myxococcales bacterium | reverse complement strand
CGGCCCCCGCCGCTGCCGCCGCGCCGGGCGGAGCGGGCCGAGCGCCCGGCGGCCAAGGGCGGCGGCTTCCAGGCGCTGGACGAGGACGCCTACGACATCCCCGCGTTCCTCCGGCGGGGCGGCCACGGCGTGCCCGAGTAGCGCCCTACGGCGCCGGCGCCGCGGCGTCGGCCGCCACCGCGCCCGGCCGGGCGCGCCAGGCGGCCACGTCGCCGATGGAGAGCAGCCCGAGGAGCTTGCCCCGCTCCCCGGCCACCGGCAGGTGGCGGAAGCGGCGCGCCCGCATCAGCGCCTCCAGGCGGTCGATGGTCTCGCCGGCCGGCACCATCACCACCTCGGGCGTCATCACCTCGCCGACCCGGAGGGCGGCCGGGTCGCGGCCCGCCGCCACCACCCGCGCCACCACGTCCCACTCGGTGAAGATCCCCTCCACCCGGGCCTCGCGGGTGACGAGGAGGCAGCCGATGCGCTTCAGCTCCATGAGCCGGCAGGCCTCCACCACCGGGGTGGCGGCGTCGACGGTGTAGACCACCGAGCTGTTCTTCTCGGCCAGCAGGTCGCGGGCGGTGGCGGGCATCGCATCCTCCGTTATCGCGGAGGAAGCTGTAACCCGGCGGAGGGCGGGCGGCAAGGGCGCCGCCGTCAAGCGACGGGGCGCGAGGCGCCTGCCCGCCGGAGCGGGGACGGGCGCCTACCGCTCGCGCGCCAGCAGCCCCTCGGAGCGGGCCGACAGCTCGGCGGTGCGGGCCAGCAGCAGCTGCACCTGGCCGTGGAGCGCCTCGGCGTCGGCGTCGCGCCCCGGGCGAGCGCCGGGATCGGCCAGCCGCGAGAACAGGTCGGCGACGCGGACCAGGTGCTGGTGGGCGAGCAGCAGCTCCCGCCCCAGCCGCGCCCCCTGGCGCGTGAAGATCAGCCCGCTGTGGAAGAGCCGGGTGAGCGCCCGCCGGTTGCCGTCCGCCATGCCCCGCAGGCGGGCGCGGGCGTCGCGGAGGCGCCGGTCGCCCCGGGCCGCGGCCAGGTCGACGACCGCGGCGGCCGCCATCTCCCGTCTCTGCCCGATCTGGTGCGTGGCTCGGCCCTCTCGGCGCGAGATGGTAGGGCCGGGCCGCGGCCGGGGTCAAACGGCGCCGGCCCCCGCCGTGGCGCCGGGCGGCGCCGCCCCCTTGACGCCGGCGCCGATCTTCGCTCCGCCGGAGGTCAGCGGGAGGCCGCCACCAGCTCCTCGACCCGGGCCAGCGCCCGGTCGAGGCCGGAGGGATCGGAGCCGCCGGCCTGGGCCAGGTCGGGCTTGCCGCCTCCCGAGCCGCCCACCAGCTTGGCCGCCTCCTTCACCAGGTCGCCGGCCCGCAGCCGCCCGGTGAGGTCCCGGGTCACCGCCACCAGCAGCACCGCCTTGCCGCCTTGCTCGGCGCCCAGCGCCACCACGCCGCTGCCGAGCCGGTCGCGCAGCTTGTCGGCGAGGTCGCGCAGCTGCTTGCCGTCCCCCTGGACGCGGGCGGCGAGGAGCTTCACGCCGCCGACGTCGCGGGCCTGGGCGGCGAGGTCGCCGGAGCGCGCCGCGGCCACCTGGCCCTGCGCCTCCTCCAGCGCCCGCTCCAGCTCCTTGAGCCGCCGCTGCGCCTGCTCGATCTTCTGGGCCACCTCGAAGGCGCCGGCCTTGAGCAGCGCCGCCGCGTGGCGGAGCTCCTCGTCGGTGCGCTGCGCCAGCTCCACCGCCGCCGGCCCGGTGACCGCGACGATGCGGCGCACCCCGGCGGCGATCGACTCCTCGCTGGCGATCTTGAAGAAGGCGATGTCCCCGGCGCGGCGCACGTGCGTGCCGCCGCACAGCTCCTTCGAGGGGCCGATGCGAACCACCCGGACCCGGTCGCCGTACTTCTCGCCGAAGATCATCATGGCGCCGGTCTTGCGCGCCTCCTCCAGCTCCAGCACCGAGGTGTCGGTGGCGGCGTTCTGGCGGACCAGCTCGTTGACGGTCCGCTCCACGTCGCGCAGCTCCTCGGCGGAGAGCGGCTGGAAGTGGCTGAAGTCGAAGCGCAGGTGGTCCGGCCCCACCACCGAGCCGGCCTGCTTCACGTGCTCGCCGAGCCGCTCGCGCAGCGCGTGGTGGAGCAGGTGGGTGGCGGAGTGGTTGGCGCGGATCAGGTCGCGGCGGGCCTCGTCCACCGCCAGGGAGGCGATGTCGCCGACGGCGATCTCGCCCTCCACCACCTCGCCGACGTGGACGGTGAGCCCGGGCACCGGGCGGACGGTGTCGGAGACCTTCACCAGGCCGCGCGGGCCGCGGATGGTGCCGTGGTCCCCCACCTGGCCGCCGGACTCGCCGTAGAAGGGGGTGGCCGCGGCCACCACCTCCACCGCGTCGCCCCGCCGCGCCGCCGCGGCGCGGGTCCCGCCGACCACCAGCGCCTTCACCTCGGCGTCGGCGGCGGTGGTCTCGTAGCCCAGGAAGGCGACGTCGCCCAGCTCGGCGGCCACGTGCTTGTGCAGGTCGCCCACCGCCTCGGCTCCCGACCCCTTCCACTCGGAGCGGGCCCGCTGCTCGGCCATGTGCCGGTCGAAGCCCGGCTCGTCCACCCGCAGGCCGCGCTCGGCGGCGATGACCCGGGTGAGGTCGAGGGGAAAGCCGAAGGTGTCGTAGAGCTGGAAGGCCACCCGGCCGGGGATGACCTTGTCCCGGGCCGCCGCCAGCCGGCTCATCTCGGTCTCCAGGATGGCGAGGCCGCGGTCCAGGGTGCGGCGGAAGCCCTCCTCCTCCTGCGCCGCCACCTTCTCCACGAAGGCGCGGTTCCGCTCCGTCTCCGGGTAGGCGGTGCCCATCTCGTCGAGCACCGCACCGCAGACCTCCGCCAGGAAGGGCCGCTCCAGCCCCAGCCGCTTCCCGTGCCGGATGCCGCGCCGCATGATGCGCCGGAGCACGTAGCCGCGCCCCTCGTTGGAGGGCAGCACCCCGTCGCCCACCAGGAAGGTGGTGGCCCGGGCGTGGTCGGCGATGACGCGCATCGAGACGTCGTCGTCGGCGTCCTTGCCGTACCCCTTGCCGGAGATCCGCTCCACCGCCCGGATGATGTTGCGGAACAGGTCGGTGTCGTAGTTGGAGCGCTTCCCCTGGGCCACCGAGGCCATGCGCTCCAGGCCGGCGCCGGTGTCGACCGAGGCCTTGGGCAGCGGCGTGAGGTTCCCGTCGGCGCCGCGCTCGAACTGCATGAAGACCAGGTTCCAGATCTCCAGCCAGCGGTCGCAGTCGCAGGCCACCCCCAGGCAGCTCCCGCCGGCCCGCTCCTCGGCGCAGGGGATGTCGGCGCCCTGGAAGAAGTGGATCTCCGAGCAGGGGCCGCAGGGGCCGGTGTCGCCCATGGCCCAGAAGTTGTCCTTGGCGCCGAGCTTGTGGACCGCCGACTCCGGCAGCCCCTGCGCCCGCCAGAGGTCGTAGGCCTCCTCGTCCCAGGGCAGGCCGCCCTCGCCCGAGAAGACGGTGGCGGCCAGCCGGTCCCTGGGGAGCCCCAGCCACTCCGGGCTGGTGACGAACTCCCAGCCCCAGGCGATCGCGTCGCGCTTGAAGTAATCGCCGAAGGAGAAGTTCCCCAGCATCTCGAAGAAGGTGTGGTGGCGGGCGGTGAAGCCGACGTTCTCCAGGTCGTTGTGCTTGCCGCCGGCGCGGACGCACTTCTGCGCGGTGGTGGCGCGGCGGTAGTCGCGCTGCTCGCGGCCGGTGAAGACGTCCTTGAACTGGACCATGCCGGCGTTGGTGAAGAGCAGGGTCGGGTCGTTCTGGGGCACCAGCGCCGAGGAGGCGACGCGGCGGTGGCCGCGCTGCTCGAAGAAGCGCAGGAAGGCCTCGCGGATCTCGGCGGCGGTGGGATTCTTCATGGTGGAGGCCCCCTGGGAGGCGGGCTCCGGTGATAGCACCGGCCCCGGCGCGAGGTCTACCCGCCGGGCCGGCGCAGCCGCAGCCGCCACACCGGGTGGCCGGCGGCCAGGTACCGCTTCTCCCGGGTGGAGGGGATCTCCCCGGCGGGCCGCTCGGCGAAGCGGCCCGGCCCGGCCTCGTTGGCGAAGCCCACCGCCTCGAGCCGCTCCACCGCCCCCCGGGCGTAGGTCTCGACGTCGGTGCGGAAGTCGAGCAGCCCCCCGGGCGCCAGCAGCCGCAGCAGCAGCAGGCTCATCCCGTCGTCCACCAGCCGCCGCCGGTGGTGGCGCCGCTTCCACCAGGGGTCGGGGAAGTGGACGTGGATCGCCGCCAGCGACCCCTCGCGGAAGAGGCGCGGCGCCAGCAGCCGGGCGTCGCCGCAGATGGCCACCAGGTTCCCCAGCCCCCGGGCCCCGGCGCGCGCCCGCAGCTCGTCGGCGAACTTGCGCCGCTGCTCGACGGCCACCAGCGCCGCCTCGGGCCGCTCCCGGGCGAAGGCCAGGGCGTAGCCGCCGTGGCCCGAGCCGATCTCCAGCTCCAGCCGCCGGGCGCGGGGCCCGAGCAGCGCTCCCCAGTCGGGGAACTGGTCCAGGCACAGCGGGGCGTCGTCGTCGAGCGCGGCGATCACGGCCGGTGTCCTTACCATGATAAGAAGGTCCTCCCCATGCGCCCGCGCCCACGGACGGCTCTGGCGGCGTCGCTCGCGCTCCTCGCCGCGGGGTGCGGGCGCTGCGGGGGACGGCCGCCGGCCGCCGTCCCGCCCGAGCGCTGGCTGCCCGCCGACGCACCGGCCGTGGTCCTGCTCCCGGCCCTCGGCGAGGCGGCCACGCAGGCCGCCGGGCTGCTGCGGACGGCGCTCGCCATCCCCGCCGCCGCCGGGCTCGCCGAGCCGGTGGCGGCCCTGAAGGCCCAGCTGGGCTTCGATCCGCTCGATCCGCCGGGCCTGGCCTCGGCCGGGCTGGATCCGGCGCGCGCCGCCGGCGCCGCCGCCCTGCCCGGCGGGGGGGCGCTGCTGGCGCTGCCGGTCGCCGACGCCGCCCGCCTGGACGCCACCCTGGCCCGGCTGGCGCGCGACCGGCTGGGCGCCTCGGTCCGCGAGGAGGCGCGGGAGCCCGCCGCGGTGGCGGTGACCTTCCGGGCCGCCCCGGGCCGGCCCGCCGCGCTCTGCTACGCGGTGGCCGGCGACACCGCCCTCGTCGCCGCCGGACCGGACGGGCCCGCGACGGTGTCGGCG
>JAKAEO010000022.1 GCA_021818285.1 Myxococcales bacterium | reverse complement strand
CACGCCGTCGCCGCGACGGGCAGCTCGACGATGGCGCCGCTCGCGACCCTCACCTGCAACCAGTGCCACGCCACGCCGAGCCTCTGGTACCACGCCGACGCCGCCGTGACCTTCACCTGGGGCAACGTCGCCACCGCCGGCGGCGCCGCCCCGGCCTTCGACCAGGCGTCGAACGGCTGCGCCACGGTCTACTGCCACGGCGGCTTCCGCAACGGGAACGCCGCCAACGCGCCGGTGTGGGGCAGCCCCGCCACCGCCGCCTGCGGCACCTGCCACGGCCTGCCGCCGGCCGGCAGCCATCCGGTCATCGGCACGGAGTCCTGTGGCACCTGCCACGCCGGTTACAGCTCCACCACCGTGAACGCCGCCGTCCACGTGAACGGCGCGATCGACGTGAAGGGCTCGACCTGCACCCTGGCCGCCGGCTGCACCATCACCGACTGCACCGCCTGCCACGGCAACCCGCCGACCACGACCACCGGGCTCTCCGGCGCGATCTTCTACCACCCGCAGAACGACAACTGCGCCGCCTGCCACGGCGCCGGCTACTCGAAGACCGGGCCCACCACCGGCACGGTGAACCCGACGACCCACCAGAACGGGACGGTGGACGTCGCCGGCACGCTCTCCTGCACCACCTGCCACGGCACCGGCGGCCGGGCCAACAGCGCCGGCGCGGTCGGCGCCTTCGACGCGAACCAGCCGGCGGCGCCGCCCCAGGACACCACCGGCGCGACCACCGGCACGCGCGTCGGCGCCCACCTGGCGCACGTGGACCCGCCGGCGAGCGGACAGGTCTACCCGCCGCTCGCCTGCGCCGAGTGCCACAGCGGCGCCGTCCCGGCGGCCGGCAACAACCTCCACTCCAGCGGGACCACCACCGTCGCCTTCTCCGGGAAGGCACTCGCCAACGGCGCGACCCCCAACTACGCGAGCGGCAACTGCAACGCCTCCTACTGCCACGGCGGCACGCTCCCGGCCTACGCGAAGGGGAGCTTCGCGAGCTGGACCTGGAGCGCCACCGGCGCGGGCTGCGGCAGCTGCCACGCCTACCCGCCCGCCGCCCCGCACACCACCAACACCAACTGCAACAGCTGCCACCCCGGCACCGTCGGCCCCGACAACGTGACCATCGACGTGGCCGGCGGCCTGCACATCGACGGCACGGTGGAGTTCGTCGAGCCCGGCACCGGCGGAACCTCCTGCGGCACCTGCCACCCTGGGTACTTCAACGCGATGAACGGCACGGTGACCAAGGTGTCGAAGCACGGGGTCGGCACCGACTCGCCGGTGGACGGGGCCTTCAGCTGGACCGGGACCGACCTGACCTCCTCGGTCACCCTCGCCAACCGCTCCTGCATCACCATGTGCCACGGCGACCACCCGCACACCCTCACCAGCCCGGTCACGGCCACCCACGAGAACAACCTCTACTTCGACGCCACCACCCAGGCGAGCCGCGCCGACGGCTCCGCGAGCCTCGTCGGCGCCGGCGGCACCGGGACGCAGGACCGGGCCAAGACCGACTTCGATTCCACCCAGAACGCCGGGGCCTGCACGAGCTGCCACCAGAAGCCCGTCGCCGCCGGCGGCCTCACCGTCTCCGCCGCCACCTTCGGCGCCTCGGCCCACGACTTCAGCAGCAACACGGCCGGCACGACCTACGCCTGGAGCTACCAGATCCACGACGGCAGCCTGTTCCTGCGCAACTGCACCAAGTGCCACGCCAGCCGCGCCGAGGGGAACACCCCGGCCGTCGCCGGAACCGCCCTGCCCTTCTCGGCGGTCCACTCCTCCGACACCGACCCTCACCTGCTCGCCGGCACCACCAACCCGGCCGGCTCGGCGGCGAACTTCGTCTGCTACAACTGCCACGGCTCGGCCGCCTCCCCGGCCGCCGGCGCCCAGGGCAACCGCTCCGGCAAGGACATCCAGAGCCAGATCGCCCACGCCACGACGGCGGGGCAGTCTGGCCACCCCGCCAACTCCGACGCGGTCCACGACTCGACGACCGAGTTCAACAACGCCGCCTTCGGCAACACCCTGGGCGTGACCGGGCGTCACGCCAACTGCCTCGACTGCCACGACCCGCACGAGGCGAGGGCCGGGACCCACGCGCAGGGCACCAACGTCGCGGGGCCGCCGCTCCAGGGCGCCTGGGGCGCGAAGTTCGGCGGCACGCTCGCCGCCTGGGCCGTGCCCACCAGCGCCAACTTCACCAAGACCACCATCGCCGCCGGGACCGACCTCGAGGCGACGCTCTGCTTCAAGTGCCACTCGGCCTACTACGGCGCGCTGCCGACCTCGCCGTCGTCGAGCCCGGCCTTCACCGAGACCGACCAGGCCCGCGAGTTCAACCCCGCGAACCCGAGCTTCCACCCGGTGCTCGCCTCCAACTCCGCCACCATCGGAAACACCGGGAACGTCCTGGTACCCTGGACACGGACCAGCCTGATGACCTGCACCGACTGCCACGAGTCGGACCTCACCACCGACCCGAACGGTCCGCACGGCTCCGCCGCGAAGTTCATCCTCAAGGGACCGAACACGACGTGGAATGCCACGCTGCAGCCGGCGACCGGAGGGACCATGCCGGCGGGCACCTTCTGCGCGAACTGCCATGCCGCGAGCTTCTCGGGCAGCCGGTTCCCGCACACCAACGGATCCCATGAAGGGAGCCAGCGGGGCGCGCCCGTCTACTGCATGAGCTGCCACGTCGCCATCCCCCACGGCTCCGGCCACGTCGGCTTGCTGGTCTCGGTGAGCAACGGCGGCACGCCGGCCGGCGGCGTCCAGGTCACCGACTCGGCTCCGTACGCGGTGAACCCTCGGCTCGGCATCTTCAGCTACCCGGCGAACAACACCACGGCCTGGGCCAACTCGAACTGCGGCTGCGACAGCGTCTCGAACGGTCACTGATCTCCCGGCCGCCTGCCGGCGGCCCTTGCGAAAACCTGCGCGGCCCGCCTGATCCGGATCAGGCAGGCCGCAAGGCTTTCGTGCCCCCTTCGGCGCATGCGCTGACGGCGCCCATTGGCTCCATTTGCGCACAGCCACTCCTGTCCTGATTTCAAGGGTGTGCGGCCTTGCCGCAGCTCGCGGCGGTGCCCGGCCTCCCCGGAAAACGAGTCGCGGAACGGGCACTTGCCCGCCCGCCAAGGCATGGCCGTTGCTTTGCCCAGGGTCAAGTCCCCGCTTCTCTCGCCGGCTCCGGGCCGGCCCAACAGTTGCCGATGCCCTCCCGCGCCCGGTCCGCCGGGCCCACAGGAGCCGCGATGCCCCGCCACCGACCGCACCTCCTCGCCCTGCTCGCCCTGTCGGCGCTCGCCGTCGCGGCCTGCGGAAAGTCCCGGCCCAGGGCGGGGGCCCCCACGCCGGCGACCACCGTGATCATCCCCGGCGGCGGCCCCGGCGGTGGGTCGGGCGGGGGCGGGGGAACCGGCGGCGACGTCGGCGTGACCGTCGAGGCCTGCACCAAGTGCCACGGCGACCCGGCGCGCGTCGCCGTCGCCACCGACGCGGCCGGCATCGAGATCGCGCCGCCGCGCGACGCGGCCGGGCTCACCACCGGCGGCGCGGCCATCGGCGCGCACCAGGCCCACCTCCACGGCACCCGCCTGCGCTCCCGCGGCGTGGACTGCGCGAGCTGCCACGTGGTCCCGGCGACCGCCAGCACCCACCCGTCGCAGAAGGTCCAGCTCCGCGGCCTCGCCGCCGTCTCCTGGGCGGGCGCGCCCGCCATCTCGCCCACCGCCACGGCGTCCGGCTGCGCGGCGACCTACTGCCACGGCAACTTCCCCGGCGGCCGCGGCCAGCCCGGCGGCCCCAACGCCACGATGAGCTGGACCGGGACCACCGCCGACGCCGCCTGCGGCAGCTGCCACGGTGACCCGCCCGCGTTCCAGCGCGACGGCGCCACCCCGCACAGCAGCAGCACCACCTGCTCCGGCTGCCACGGGGCCGGCTACGCCATCACCGGCATCACCGGCGCCGCGCTCGCGACCCACCTCGACGGCCTCTTCCAGGCGCCGGCCGGGGCCCACGCCATCCCCTACCCGGCCTCGCAGCACGGCCCGGCGGCGCTGAACCCCGCCACCGGCGGCCTCGCCACCTGCGAGGGCTGCCACGCCAACTTCGACAGCCCGGTCGGCCTCGCGACCTCGAGCTGCAACGCCTGCCACGCCGGCGTCACCGGGAGCGGCCCCACCTGGCTGCAGAACTGCACCTTCTGCCACGGCGGGAACGGCGGCAACACCACCGGCGCGCCGCCGCGCGACACCCACGCCCTCGCCGGCACCGCGCAGCCCACCTCTCTGGTCACCGTCGGCGCGCACCTCTCGCACGTCGCGAACACCGGCGCCACCGCGACCGCCCACGCCATCGCCGCGCCGCTCGACTGCGCCGCCTGCCACCCGCAGAAGTGGACCACCGCCGATCCGGCGCTCGCTCCGGGCCACGTGGACGCCGCCACCGCCACCGTGAACGGGCCGCTCGGCTACTCGCGCCCCACCACCACCACCGGCAGCTGCGCCAGCGCCGCTTGCCACGGGGCCGGCCCGACCATCTCGGCCGCCGCCAAGGGGAGCGCGACCTCCCCGATCTGGACCACCGTGGACGGCACGCAGGCCACCTGCAACTCCTGCCACCAGTCGCCGCCGCCCCTCTCCGCGGCCTCGCCCCACCCGCAGAACGCGACCTGCGCCTCGTGCCACGGCGCCGGCTACGCCCTCGGCGGGATGAGCGGCGGCGCGCTCGCCACCCACGTGGACGGCACGCTCCAGGCGCCGGCCCTCGGCTGCACCGCCTGCCACGGCAGCCTGGCGGGGCTCGGCGGCGCCGCGGTCGCGAGCGGCGATCCGTCGGCCGCCCCCGGCTACGCCGCCGGCTCGGTGGACACCACCGGCGCCACCACGGGCGCCGCCGTCGGCGCCCATGCCGCGCACCTGACCAAGACCGACTTCCGCTCGGCCCCCATCGCCTGCGCCGAGTGCCACGCGGTGCCGGCCAGCGGCACCACCGCCCACGCCACCGGCGCCGGGACGGGCGGCGCCCGGGCCACGCTCACCTGGGGCAGCCTCGCCACCGGCACGCCGAGCAGCGTCCCGGTGACCCCGAGCTTCACCGGCAGCACCACCGCCTCCGGCGGGACCACCGCCGGGAGCTGCGCCTCCACCTGGTGCCACGGCAACATCCCCAACGGCAACAACGTCACCATGAGCTGGACCGGCGCCGCCTCGACCGCCAGCTGCGGCAGCTGCCACGGCCTGCCGCCGGCCGGGACGCACCCGGTGCTCGCCACCGGCCGGCTCTGCTCCGACTGCCACGCCGGTACCACCGGCGCCGTGGGCGGCGCGCCGGGCACCTTCGCGGTGAACCCCGCAACCCACCTGGACGGGATCATCGAGGCCGTCGGCCACGCCATCCCCTTCCCGGCCTACCAGCACGGCCCGGCGGCGCTGAACCCCGCCACCGGCGGCCTCGCCACCTGCGCCGCCTGCCACGTGGCCTTCGGCAGCGCCAACCCGAGCGGCCCGACCCCCAGCTCCAGCGACTGCACCGTCTGCCACACCGCCAACGTCACCGGCGCCGGCCCGACCTGGCTGCAGAACTGCACCTTCTGCCACGGCGGGAACGGCGGCAACACCACCGGCGCGCCGCCGCGCGACACCCACGCCGTCGCCGGCACCGTCCAGCCGACCACGCTGGTCACCGTCGGCGCCCACGTCTCGCACGTCGCCAACACCGGCGCCGCCACCACCGCCCACGTGATCGCCGCGCCGCTCGACTGCGCCGCCTGCCACCCGCAGAAGTGGACCACCGCCGATCCGGCGCTGGCCCCCGGCCACGTGGACGCCGCCACCGCGACGGTGAACGCCCCGCTCGGCTACTCGCGCCCCACCGCCACCACCGGCAGCTGCGCCAGCGCCGCCTGCCACGGGCCGGGCGTGGTCTCGGCCGCCGCCCTGGGCGGCGCCTCCGCGCCGGTCTGGACCACCGTGGACGGCACGCAGGCCACCTGCGGCTCCTGCCACCAGTCGCCGCCGCCCCTGTCGGCGGCCTCGCCCCACCCGCGCAACGCCGCCTGCGCCACCTGCCACGGCGCCGGCTACTCGCTCGCCGGCCTCTCCGGCGGCGCGCTCGCCACCCACGTGGACGGGACCGTCGAGAAGCCGGCCTCCGGCTGCACCGCCTGCCACGGCAGCCTGGCGGGCCTCTCCGGCGCGGCGGTGGCCAACACCGACCCCTCGGCCGCCCCGGGCTACGTCGCCACCGCGGTGGACGCCACCGGCAGCACCACCGGCGCCGCCGTCGGCGCCCACGCCGCGCACCTGACCAAGACCGACTTCCGCTCGGCCCCCATCGCCTGCGCCGAATGCCACGCCGTGCCGGCCACCGGCGACACCAGCCACGCCACCGGGACCGGCACCGGCGGCGCCCGGGCGACGCTCACCTGGGGCGGCCTCGCCACCGGCGCGCCGAGCGGCGTCCCGGTGACCCCGAGCTTCACCGGCAGCACCACCGCCTCCGGCGGGACCACCGCCGGGAGCTGCGCCTCCACCTGGTGCCACGGCAACATCCCCAACGGCAACAACGTCACCATGAGCTGGACCGGCGCCGCCTCGACCGCCAGCTGCGGCAGCTGCCACGGCCTGCCGCCGGCCGGGACCCACCCGGCGCTCACCGCCGGGACCGCGTGCAGCGGCTGCCACACCGGCTACGCCGGGACCGTGGGCGGCGCGCCCGGCACCTTCGCGGTGAACACCGCGCTCCACCTGAACGGCGTCGTCGACGCCAGCGGCCACCCCGCCGGCTGGAAGGAGCCGAACCAGCACGGCCTCGCGGCCCTGAACCAGGTGCTGGTCGCCGGCCAGCCGCAGGGCGGCGCCGGCTTCGCGGGCTGCACCATCTGCCACACCGGCTTCGGCCCGGTGGGCTCGGCCGGGAGCATCAGCTCCTGCAACTCCTGCCACGCGACGCCGGCGGCGGTCGGCGGCACCTACACCACCGGCACCTACCCGAACCACGCGAACTGGCAGACCGAGTGCACCTTCTGCCACGGCGGCCGCGACAACACGACGGGCGCGCCTCCGCGCACCACGCTGGTGATCTCCTCCGACACCACCACGCCGCAGCTCACCACCGACAACCGGATCGGCGCCCACACCTCGCACGTCGGCACCGGCGGCACGACCACGCGCCACGCCATCGCCGGCAGCCTCGCCTGCACCGCCTGCCACCAGACGATGTGGACCTCGGCCACCGACGTCGGGCACGTGGACAAGACCAGCGCCGACGTCTTCTTCAACGCGGTCGGCGCGACCCCCAACCCCGGCAGCTACACGTCCGGCACCGGCTGCGCGGCCAACTACTGCCACGGCAACTTCACCGGCGGCGCCGGCGCGGCGCCGGCCTGGACCGGCACCTTCGGCGCCACCTTCACGCTCACCTGCGCCTCCTGCCACGGGGCGCCGCCGGGCCCGATCTCGGCGACGGTGAAGCACCCGCAGAGCACCTCCTGCGGCGACTGCCACGCCAACTACACCGCGACGACCGTCGCCGCCGCCACCCACGTGGACGGCACCGTCCAGAAGCCCTCCGGCTGCACCGCCTGCCACGGCGAGCTGAACCCGGCCGTCGCCGCGCAGCCGGTGGCGAGCGGCTCCAGCTTCGCCGCGCCCGGGTACGGCGCCACGCCGACCTCGAAGGACTCGCACGGCAACACCGCCACCACCGCCCGCGGCGTCGGCGTCCACGCCGCCCACCTCACCGGCGGGAGCGGCCGCTCGCGCGCGGTGCTTTGCGCCGAGTGCCACGCCGTCCCCGCGGCGGGCGACACCACCCACGTCACCGGGACGGCGGCCGTCGCCTTCTCCGGCGTCGCCACCAGCAACGGCGCCGTCGCGGCCGCCTGGAACGGCGCCGGCGGCGCCCCGACCCTCACCTGCTCCAGCACCTACTGCCACGGCAACTTCGCCGGCGGCGCGAGCGCCACCCCCACCTGGAACGTGGCTGGCCAGCTCTCCTGCACCGCCTGCCACGGCGATCCGCCGACCGCGGCGCAGGGCCACCCGCAGAACACCAACTGCGCGGCCTGCCACGGCGCCGGCTACTCGACGACGACGGTCGCCGCGGCGACGCACGTCGACGGCGTGGTCACCCTCACCGGGGCCGAGAGCTGCACCAGCTGCCACGGCACCGCCGGGCGCGCCGGAGTCACCGGCGCCGACGGGAACCAGGCCGCCGCGCCGCCCATCGACACCACCGGCGCGACCTCGGCCTCGATCGCCCGGGTCGGCGCCCACCTGGCCCACGTGAACGGCGCGCGCGCCCCGGCCCTCTCCTCGCCCATCGGCTGCGCCGTCTGCCACCCGGTCCCGACCCTGAACCGGCACGCCAACGGCACCACCCAGGTGACCTTCACCGGCCTCGCGGTCACCGGCGGCATCACCACGGCGAGCTACGCCTCGCCCAGCTGCTCGGCCACCTACTGCCACGGCAACTTCGCCGGCGGCGCCGGCACCGCCGCGGCCCCGGTCTGGAACCTGAACCCGGCCGCCCAGCTCGGCTGCACCTCCTGCCACGGCAACCCGCCGGCCCAGTCCACCGGCCACCCGCAGAACGACGCCTGCGGCACCTGCCACGGCGCCGGCTACTCCAAGACCGGCGCGACCACCGGCACCGTCGTCGCCGCCACGCACGTGAACGGGACGGTGGACCTCGTCGCCGCAGAGAGCTGCACCAGCTGCCACGGCACCGCCGGGCGCGCCGGTGTCGCCGGCGCCGACGGGAACCAGGCCGCCGCGCCGCCCATCGACACCACCGGCGGCACCCTGGCCTCGACCGCCCGCGTTGGGGCCCACCTGGCCCACGTGAACGGGGCTCGCGCCCCGGCGCTGTCCTCGCCCATCTCCTGCGCCGCCTGCCACCCCGTCCCGGCCGTGAACCGGCACGCCAACGGCACCACCCAGGTGACCTTCAGCGGCCTCTCCGTCACCGGGGGCATCACCAGCGCCAGCTACGCGTCGCCGACCTGCTCGGCCACCTACTGCCACGGCAACTTCACCGGCGGCAACGGCACGGCGGCCGCCCCGGCCTGGAACGCCAGCCCCGGCGCGCAGCTCGCCTGCACCAGCTGCCACCAGGCGCCCCCGCCGGCGAACGCCAGCTCGCACCACCCGCCGAACCCGAACTGCGTCGTCTGCCACGGGGCGAACTACTCCACCACCACGGTCAACGCCGCCACCCACGTGAACGGGACGGTGGAGCACGCCCCGGCGACCGGCTGCACCCAGTGCCACGGCGACGTCACCGTGAGCGGGGTAGCGAACACCGATGTCCGCGCCGCCCCCGGCGGGGACGCCAGCGCCATCGACGCCCACGGCAACGCCGCCACCGCCACCACCGCCCGCGGCGTCGGCGCGCACGCGAAGCACCTCACCGGGACCACCTGGCGCTCGGCCCCCATCGCCTGCGCCGAGTGCCACGCCGTCCCGGCCACCGGGGACGTGGCGCACGCCAACGGGAACCCGCTCCTCACCTTCGGCACGCTGGCCTCGACCGCCTGGGCCGGGAAGCCGGCCATCACCCCGACCTGGAACGGCGCCGGCGGCGCGGCCTCGACCACCTGCTCCTCGGTCTACTGCCACGGCGCCTTCCCCGGCGGGCTGAACCCGTCGCCGAGCTGGACGTCGCCGGGCTCGGTCGCCTGCGGCAGCTGCCACGGCATCCCGCCGGCCTTCCAGTCGGACGGCGTCACCGCCCACACCACCAGCACCGCCTGCGGCTCCTGCCACGGCGGCGCCTACACCAGCACCACCGTGGATCCGACCCTGCACATGAACGGGAAGATCGACGGCGGCGGCGAGTCCACCGGCGGCACCAGCTGCGGCGGGTGCCACACCACCACCTTCAACGGGATGAACGGCGTCACCACCGGGAAGATCTCGAAGCACACCGTCGGGACCGACTCGCCGCTGGACGGCGCCTTCAGCTGGACCGGCACCGACCTGACCTCCTCGGTCACCGTCGCCAACCGCTCCTGCGTCACCATGTGCCACGGCGACCACCCCCACGACCTCACCAGCCCGGTCACGGCCACCCACGAGAACAACCTCTACTTCGACGCCACCACCCAGACGACCCGCGCCGACGGCTCCGCGAGCCGCGTCGGCGCCGGCGGGACCGGCACCCAGAACCGGGCCAAGACCGACTTCGACTCCACCCAGAACGCCGGGGCCTGCGCGAGCTGCCACCAGAAGCCCGTCGCCGCCGGCGGCCTCACCGTCTCCGCCGCCACCTTCGGCGCCTCGGCCCACGACTTCACCGCCAACACCGTGGGCGCCAACAGCTACGCCTGGACCTACCCGATCCACGACGGCAGCGTGTTCCTGCGCAACTGCACCAAGTGCCACGCCAGCCGCGCCGAGGGGAACACGCCCGCGGCCACCACGACGGTCGCGGTCCACTACTCCGACACCGACCCGCACCTGCTCGCCGGCACCACCAACCCCGCCGGCTCGGCGGCGAACTTCGTCTGCTACAACTGCCACGGCTCGGCCGCCTCCCCGGCCGCCGGCGCCCAGGGCAACCGCTCCGGCAAGGACATCCAGAGCCAGATCGCCCACGCCACCACCGCCGGCCAGTCGGGCCACCCGGCCAACACGGACGCGGTGCACAACAGCGCGACCGAGTTCAACAACGCCGCCTTCGGCAACACCCTGGGCGTGACCGGGCGTCACGCCAACTGCCTCGACTGCCACGAACCGCACCAGGCCCAGCCGACCTCCGGCAACGTCCGGGTCGTCGGCAGCGCGACCAACGGAAACGTCGCGGGGCCGGCGCTGCAGGGAGCCTGGGGCGCGAAGTTCGGCGGCACCCTCGCCGCCTTCGCGGCCCCGACCAGCGCGAATTTCACCAAGACCACCATCGCCGCCGGCACCGAGCCCGAGGCCACGCTCTGCTTCAAGTGCCACTCGGCCTACTACGGGACGCTGCCGGCCTCCCCGTCGGGCGGCTTCACCGAGACCGACCAGGCCCGCGAGTTCAACCCGGCAAACGTGAGCTTCCACCCGGTGCTCGGCTCCAGTTCCGCCAAGCTCGGGAACACCGGCAACGTCCTGGCGCCATGGACCCGGACCAGCCTGATGACCTGCACCGACTGCCACGAGTCGGACGTCACCACCGACCCGAACGGTCCGCACGGCTCCGCCGCGAAGTTCATTCTCAAGGGGCCGAACACGACGTGGAATGCCACGCTGCAGCCGGCGACCGGGGGGACCATGCCGGCGGGCACCTTCTGCGCGAACTGCCATGCCGCGAGCTTCTCGGGCAGCCGATTCCCGCACACCAACGGATTCCATGAAGGGAGCCAGCAGGGCGCGCCCGTCTACTGCATGAGCTGCCACATCGCCATCCCCCACGGCTCCGGCCACGTCGGCATGCTGGTCTCGGTGAGCACCGGCGGCACGCCCGCCGGCGGCGTCCAGGTGACCGACTCGGCTCCGTACGCGGTGAACCCTCGCCTCGGCATCTTCAGCTACCCGGCGACCAACACGACGGCGTGGGGAAACTCGAACTGCGGCTGCGACAGCGTCTCGAACGGCCACTGACCCGGCACGGGGCGGCGGCGCCGGCGCTCCCGGCGTCCGCCGCCCATTTGATCGGCCGGCGGAGACCGGGTAGAGCGGACGGGAACGTGGACCGGATCGTGAAGCTGCTGCGCGCGCCGCGCCTCGCCCTGGCGGTGATCGGCTTCCTCGCCGCCTGGACCGCCACCGGCGCCTGGGCCCCGTGGACCCAGCCCGGCGGGCCGGCCGCGCTCGCCTGGGCGCGGGCCGCCGGCCTCGCCCATCCCTTCACCGCCTGGCCCTTCCTGGCGGCGGTGGCCCTGCTCTTCGCCTCGACGCTGGCCTGCACCTGGGGCCGGCGCTCCCGCATCCTCGCCGTCCGCCGCGGGCAGCTCCCCCCGGCGGCGCTGCGCCTCCCCCCGCGCGCCGCCGACGTCCGCGCCTTCCTCGTCGAGCAGGGCTACCGCGGCGAGGGGGAGCTCCTCACCCGCTTCGCCCCGGCGCTCTGGGGCGGCTGGCTGCTGCACGTCGGGCTGCTCACGCTCATCGCCGCGGTGCTGGTCCAGCAGGCCTTCTCGGACTCGGGGGTCTTCGACCTCACCGAGGGGGAGACGGCGCGCCTCTCCGCGCCGGGCACCGTCTCCGGCCGGGAGCGCGGGCCCTTCGCGCCGGCCGCGCTCCCCGACGTCGAGGTGCGGCTCGACCACTTCGACCCGTACCTGCACCAGCCCGGCTACGCCCCCGACCGGCTCTCGCGGCTCACCGTGACGGTGGCGGGCCAGGCGCCGCGCGCCGAGGTGATCGACCGGGCGGCCGGGATCCGCGCCGGCGACGCCGAGATCTTCCAGGCCATCCCGGCGGGGCTCGAGCTCACCCTCGACATCCCCGGCATGGGGCTGCGCGCCGTCCGGCTCCAGGGCGAGGGACCGCGCCGGGCCGCCGCCTCCCTCTCCGACCCGGCCGGCGCGCCGGCGCGCTTCGTGGTGGAGAGCGAGCGCGACCTCGACAGCCCCCAGGGCACCGGCCGCCTGCGCATCGCGCTCGAGGCCGGCGGCGCCCGCCTGGCGCTGGAGCCGGGCCTGGCCTTCCCCTTCGGCGCCGCCCCGGCCCGCCTCGTCGCGGTGGGACGCTGGGGCCGCTTCACCTGGACCCGGACGCCGGGCCTCTCCGGCGTCTTCGCGGGCTTCGCCCTCGTCCTCGCCGGCTGCGCCTTGCTCGCCTTCCCCGCCGGGGTGGCGAGGCTGGGGCGGCCGGGTGAGGGGGCGGCGGCCGTGGTATTCACGGTGCGGGGCGCGGCGGCCGTCGCGGCCGAGTGGGAGCGGGCCGGGCCGCCGGCCTGAAAGGCGAGCATGCAGAGCATCCTCTTCTGGAGCGCCACCACCCTCTACGCGCTGGCCACGGTGGCCTACTTCGCCTGGGCCTCCTTCGGGCGCGAGCGGGGCGCCGCCGCCGGAGGGGCGCTGCTGGGCCTCGCGCTCCTGCCCCACGCCGGCTCGCTGGCGCTGCGCTGGGCCGAGGTGGGCCACGGCCCGTACAACACCCGCTACGAGGTCGTCTCGGCCGACACCTTCCTGCTGGTGGCGGTCTTCCTCGTCGCCGCCGCCCTGGCCCGCGGGCTGCGCGGCCTCGGGGTGCTGGTGGCCCCGGCCGCCCTGCTGCTCATGGGCTGGGCGGTCACCAACTTCGGCCTGAAGCGCGAGGTGCCCATCATCTTCAAGTCCTGGTGGCTGGTGCTGCACATCGGCTTCGCCAAGCTCTTCTTCGCCACCATCCTGCTGGCCGCCTTCAGCGCCGGGGCCTACCTGGTGAAGGTCCGCAACCCGGCGGCGCTGCCGCGCCTGCCCTCGGCGGAGCGGCTCGACCTCTACGGGCACCAGCTCACCCTGGTCTCCTTCCTCTTCCTGGGCGTGATGATCGTCGCCGGCGCCATCTGGGCCCAGCAGTCCTGGGGCCGCTACTGGGGCTGGGATCCCATGGAGACCAGCGCGCTCGTCACCTGGATCGTCTTCGGCATCGTGCTCCACTTCCGCGTGCTGCACCGCTGGAGCGGGCGCCGCATGGCCTGGCTCACCTTCGTGGCCCTGGCCTTCGCGGTGGTGACCATCTTCGTGGTGGCGATCGCGGTGCCGACCATCCACAACTCCTACATGGTGGGGAGCTGATGCGCCGCCTCGCCCCGGCCGCCCTGCTGCTGCTCGCCGCCTGCCCCGGGCCGGCGCGCGAGCTCTCCCGCGCCGTGCGGGAGTACGACGACGAGCTGGTGCGCGCCTACGGCACCTCCGACCCGTCGCGGCTGTACGGCGTCGCCGACCGGAAGGAGGCGGACCGGGTCCGCGTGCTCATCGACCTCAAGACCGCGTCGAAGCTGGTGCTGGAGAGCACCCTCGAGTCGCTCGAGGTGACGAGCGCCACCGCCACCGGCGGCCAGGGCGTGGTCGAGACCCGCGAGCGCTGGCGCTACCACGACCGCCCCCTGCAGCCCGGCGCGGCCCCCGGGCCGGAGATCGTCGCCGCCATGGCGATGCGCTACCAGCTGGCGCGCCAGGACGGGCGCTGGAAGGTGGTCTCGGTGTCCACCATCTCCAACGAGATCCTGGAGCCGAAGGGCCCGCGGCCCTCCGGCCACGGCCAGGGGCCGGCCCACGGCGCCGGAGCTACAGGACCTCCAGCTGCAGGCCGCCGGTGACGGACGGCTTCACGTCCTGCGCGCCGCGCAGGCTCTTCACCACCGGGAGCTGCCCCCGCAGGAAGATCCAGAGGCCGCCGACGGCGTTGTAGTAGGCGCCGGGCGAGACCGAGAGCACCGTCCCGCCGGTGTTCTCGACGCTCGGGGTCACGGCCCCGCCCACGTCCACGAACCGGTCGGACCGGGCGTCGCGGCCGTCGAGCCCGAGGTCCAGGGCCACGCTCTCCGCCGGGCGGTACTGGCCGTGCACGCTCCACAGCAGCGCGTCGCCGAACTTGTACTTGAAGCCCCCGGGGTAGGAGGCCTGGGTGCGGACCCGCCAGGAGAGGCTCGCGAAGGCCAGCCAGCGCCCCTGCTCGATGCGGTAGTGGAGCCCGGCGAAGGGCCCGAAGCCGCCGGTGCCGAGCTGGGCGTGCGGGTCGAGGACGGCGCCGTCGGCGCCCCGGGCGCCGTGCGCGCCGGTGGGCAGCGCCGAGCCGGCCGAGACCGCCGCCTCCTGCACCCGGCCGCTGCCCAGGTTCACCGTGCGCCACAGGGCGTAGCGGGCCCCGAGTTCCACGTCGCCGAGGCCGGTCTGGCTCACCTCCGGCAGCGCCGGGTCGGCGGGGGAGGTCCGCATCCGCTTGGCTGTGAAGGGGACGGTGAGCGTGAAGGCCAGGTCGTCGAGCGGCCGGTACACGGCGCCGAGCCGGGTGGTCCACTGGGTGAGCGTGTCGGTCGAGCCGGGCGCGCCATCGGTGCCGGCCGTCACCTGGAGCACCTCGGTGTCGAGTTGCAGGCTGAGCTGGCCGCTGATGGCCGCCGGGTCGCTGGCGGACAGCAGCGGGTCTCCGCAGCCGCAGACCGAGCAGGCGCGGGCGGCCGGCGCGGCGCCGAGCAGGGCGGCCGCCAGGACGGCGGGGGCCAGGATCCTCATCGCCGCAATGTGCCGCGCGTCCGGCTCACGCGCCAGGGACCATCCCGTCCGGGACGCCGGGAGGCGCCGCCGTTCGGCGAAGCCGGCGCATCCGGCGCGGCGAGGCGCCTCTTGACGCCCGCCGGGCCCCGCCGCATGGTCGGACGCGGACCATGACCACGGGACGATCCCTCCGCTCCGCCCTCCCCGCCCTCGCCGCCGCCCTCGCCGCCGCCCTCGCCGCCGCCGGCTGCAGTCCGGCAGCCGTCCGCCCGGAGGCCGCCGCCCCGTCGCCGCCGCCCTGGGAGGCCGACAACCCGGTGCGCCCGCTCCCGGTCCCGCCGCTCGGCTCGCCCGCCGACTTCGCCACCGTCCCCTGGGTCACGCCCGAGAAGGTCCGGCTGGGGCGCTGGCTCTTCTACGACCGGCGGCTCAGCGCCGACGGCACCATCTCCTGCGCCACCTGTCACGAGCCGGAGCACGGCTACTCGGAGGACCGGCCCACCTCCGCCGGCATCCGCGGGCAGGTGGGCACGCGCAAGTCGCCGCCGGTGCTGAACGCCGCCTGGCCCATCTACCCGGTGTTCTTCTGGGACGGCCGCGCCCGCTCGCTGCAGGAGCAGGCCAAGGGGCCGATGGAGAACCCGATCGAGATGGGCAACTCCCACGCCGGCGTGCTGCGCACCCTTCACGGCGTGGAGGGCTACCGCCCCTACTTCCGCCAGGCCTTCGGCGACGACCGGATCGACATCGACCGGGTCGCCGAGGCCATCGCCGCCTACGAGGCGACGCGCCTCTCCGGCGACTCCGCCTACGACCGCTTCGACGCCGGCGACGAGCGGGCGCTCTCGCCCCTGGCGCGGCAGGGGCGCGACCTGTTCTTCGGCCGGGCCCGCTGCTCGGCCTGCCACCTGGGGCCGAACTTCACCGACTCCCGCTTCCACGACGTCGGCGTGGGCTGGCGGCCGCCGCCGCCGGGCCACCCGGCCGCCGAGGGCTACCGCGACCCGGGCCGCTTCGCGGTGACCCGGGACCCGAAGGACCTCGGCGCCTTCAAGACGCCGACCCTGCGCGACGTGGCACGGCGCGCGCCCTACATGCACGACGGGTCGATGAAGACGCTCCGCGAGGTGGTGGAGCACTACCAGCAGCGGGGCGACGCCAGCCCCAACCTGGCGCCCGACGTGGCCCTGGCCCAGTTCACCCCGGGTGAGATCCCGGCGCTGGTCGCCTTCCTGGAGGCGCTCGACGGGCGCGGCTTCGCCGACGCCCCGCCGCGGATCTTCCCGCGGTAGGCGCGGCCCGCCTGTCAGAGGCACCCCCTATCCTCGCGGGGTGCGGCGCTTCCTGACCCTCGACCTCGAGACCGTCCCCGACGAGGGGCTGGTGTCGGCGGTGGACGGCGAGCCGGGCCGGCCCTACGGGGAGCAGCTCTCGCGGCTGCTCGCCGCGCGGCGGGCGCAGGGGCGCGGGCGCGGCGACTTCCTGCCCCTGCCCTACCACCGCCCGGTGGCGGGCTGCTGGCTCGAGGCCGAGGAGATCGGCGCCCAGGTCCGCGTCACCGACCTGGGGCGCTGGAGCGACGAGGCCGGCGGCGAGGCGGCCTTCCTCTCCCGCACCTGGGAGCGGCTGGAGGGCCGGACGCTGGTCACCTTCCACGGCGCCGGCTTCGACCTGCCGGTGCTGGAGCTGCGCTCGCTGAAGCTCGGCGTCCCGGCCCCGTCCCACTTCTCGGCGGGGCGCGCCGGCGACCGGCACGTGGACCTCTACGACGTGCTCTCCAAGGGCGGCGCCGCCCCGGCCCCCCTCGACCTCTACGCCAAGCTGGTGGGGCTGCCCGGCAAGGAGGAGACGGCCGGGAAGGACGTGCGGGGGCTGTACGCGGTGGGCGCCCGCGACCGGATCGCCGCCTACTGCATGACCGACGTGGCCCAGACCTGGCTGCTGTTCCTGCGCTGGCGGCTGCTGGAGGGGACGCTCACCCCCGCCGGCTACGCCGCCAGCGTCGCCTCGGCCCGCGACCGGCTGCCGGCGCTCTTCGCGGAGCGGCTGCGCCCGGGCGAGCGGGAGCTGCTCGACGGCTTCCTGGCCCGCTGCCAGCCCTTCTTCGAGGAGGCCGCCGTCCCGCCGCTGCGCCGGGCGCTGTAGCTCCGGCTACGACGCCCGCTTGGCGCGGCGCTTCCGCTTGATGGACAGGGTGCGCTTCCGCTTCGCGGTCGCCTTCTTCACCTTGCTGCGGTTCGCGAGCTTCTTCTTGGAGCGGGCCATCGGTGCCTCCGGATCGGGTTGGGGCGCGAGTCTACCCGCGGTTCGCCGCAGGTCAATGGCGCGCCGTCACTCCAGCCAGTCCTTCTCCTTCAGCTTCCGCGGCAGGTACTCCTCGGTGATGAAGCTGATGCCGCGCCGGGAGAGGGCCTCCAGCTCGAACTTCACGCCGGAGCGGACCATCTCCTGGATCTCCCGCTGCCACCTCGCCTCCTTGAACCAGGGGTAGCCCAGCATCTGCTTGGCCCGCGAGACGTCGCCGTCGTCCATCTTGATGGCCACGTTCGCGGGCAGGCGGAACTTGTCCTTGTCGAAGCTGGAGAGACCGACGAAGCGGGCGTCGGGGACGGCCATCCGCATCGACTCGTAGGCCAGGTTGATGGAGCCCTGCTTCATCACCGAGTAGATGTAGAAGCCCCAGGGATCGTTGTCGACCAGCACGTAGACCGGCAGCTTCAGCTCGGCGTGGAGCCGCTGCACCAGCCGGCGCACGCCGCGCGGCGGCTGCCCCCCGCCCTGGAGGATGACGCAGCGCTCCCGCTTCCAGAACTTGTCCTCGTTGAAGCGGGTCCAGACCGCGTCCTTCTCGATGAGCAGGACGTACCTCGCCTCGTGGCGGACGAACTCGATGACGTTCTCCTCCACGATGGAGGGAACCGCCCAGCCGCCGGAGCCCATGCGGCGCAGGTCGATGGTATCGCCCGAGTCGCGGATGGTGATGGGGCCGACCATCGAGCCCTTGCGCGAGGCGAAGAGGTGCAGCTCCTCTCGCAGCGCGTCGAGCGCCACCTCCAGGTCCTCGATGATGGGGTCCGACTCGTCCTGCTCCTCGAAGGTGTTCTGCCGGGTCTCCCCGATGGTGTGCTTGGTGATGTAGTAGAGGTCGCGGATGCTGGTGGTCTTGCCGCTCTCCACCAGCTCCTTGCAGGCGTCCGAGACCAGGAAGGTCTGCATGAACTTCTTGGCCATCGCCACGTTGAAGAAGTAGCGCTTCTGGCGCTGGCCGCCGAGCTGGACGATCCGCTTCCGGGGGTCGAAGCGGACGTTGGCGAGCGAGCGGACCGGGATCTCCACGAAGGGGTTCTTGCCGCCCTTCACCGCGCGCATCACCTGCTCGGCGAGCCGCTCGATCTTCTGCGCCGTCTGCTTCGAGACCACGTCCATCCGTGCCATGGCCTACTCGTCCTCGTCGCGGCGGCGGGGGTTCCCGGAGGCCTTCTCCGCGGCCTCCTTCTCCTCCAGCTCCGCCTCGGTCACCTGCTCGGCCACCCGGAGGAACTCGCGCTTGATCGGGGCCGGGCTCTTGCCGGTGATCTTGCCGAGGGCCTGGGCGACCTCCTCGATGTACAGCTCGAAGATGGACCGGCGCTGGGCCTGGTAGTCGGCGTGCTGGCGCTTGCGGATGTGGGTGGCGAGCTTGCGGCCGCACTCCTGCGCGGCGAGCTGGATCTCCCGGATGATCTCCGGGTAGTGGGCCACCGCCTCCTTCGACTCGCTGGTGAAGGGCACCCAGACCGAGGCGACGTGGACCAGCAGCGCCATGGGGCCGACCGGCAGCGAGCCCCGGGGCTGGCTGAGCAGGTAGTTGCGCCAGTCGGTCTTCACCACCGCCTCGGTGACGCCGCAGGCGCCGCGCTGGAAGAGCAGCGGCACGCGGTTCGCGAAGCGGAAGAGCTCGATGGGCTTGTCGGCCGGCCAGCTGCCGCCGTAGGCCAGCCCCACCTCCACCTGGAAGGGGTTGCCGCGGTAGACCCTGGGCGGCCGGGTGACGGTGGCGATGAAGTAGTTGTGCCCCTTGATCTTCTCGACACCCTCCTCCGGCGGGGCGTCCGGCACCTCGGGGGCGGCGGCCTCGGCCCGCCGCTCCTTCGCCGACTTCCGCTTCTTGCCGGCGCTGTCCAGGTCGAGCTGCCCCTCCTCCTCGGCCTCCGGCCCCTCGCTCTCGATGACCTGGAGGAAGGAGACCAGCCCCTTCTTCATCAGCGCGTCGCCGATGGGGGAGAGGCAGTTGGTCGGCGGCGCCATGATCTTCGTCGCCTGGATGGCCCGGTGCAGGCTCTCGGCGAGGTGGCGGTCCTCGGCCAGGTCGCGGGGCCGCACCCGGCCCTTGAAGGCGGCGGCCTTCAGGATCTCGTCGGCGACCGCGGGAGAGACCCGCGAGAAGGCCGAGCCGAGGAACCCCTTCACGTCGTGGCTCCTCGACTCCGCCGCCATGAGCATCAGGGCGCCCAGCTCGACGCCGTGCGGGTGCGGCTTGATCTCCAGCGCCTCCTTGGGCAGCTCGTCGGTGGCCCGCGGGAAGGTGAGCCGCTCCTGCTTGGGGCGCAGGTAGTGGACGGTGGCGTGGGGGTTGGCGAGCGCGGTGTGCTCCACGTACCGGTTCACGAACTTCTGCCCCTGCTGCCAGTTGGCGACGATCTCCAGCTCCACCCGCGTGCCGTGCTCCTGGTGCCACTCGCGCTGCTCGTCGTCGCGGGTGACCACCGGGTCGTTCTTCCGGGTGTCGATCTGGATCTCGAAGAGGTGGGCCGGGCGGGCCTTCCCGGTGCGCGAGACCACGCGGATGGGCTGGCCGGTGGTGAGCTGGCCGTACATGGCGGCGGCGCTGATGCCGATGCCCTGCTGGCCGCGCGACTGCTTCAGGCGGTGGAACTTGGAGCCGTAGAGCAGCTTGCCGAAGATCTTCGGCACCTGGGCCTTGACGATGCCCGGGCCGTTGTCCTCCACCACGACCACGAAGCGCCCCTCGCCCTTCGTCAGGTCGTTGCCCTGGCTCTTCTCCCAGGCGAGGTCCCGCACCTCGACGGTGATCTCGGGGAGGATGCCGGCCTCCTCGCAGGCGTCGAGGGAGTTGTCCACCGCCTCCTTGATGGTGGTGAGCAGCGCCTTGGAGGGGTTGTCGAAGCCGAGGAGGTGGCGGTTCTTGGTGAAGAACTCCGAGATGGAGATCTCGCGCTGGCGCTGCGCCATCTGCTCGGCGGTGGCGCGGCGCCTGGGGGCGTGCGGCGCGGGCGCGGCGGCGGCCCGCTCCGGGGCCGCCGGGGCGGCGGCTCCTCCGGCCCCGGCCCCGGCGGGCGCGGGGGCTCCGGCGCGAGGGGGGCGGGCCACCTCGAGCCGTGCCGGCTTGCGCCCGGGCGGCTCGGCGGGCACCAGCTCCAGCTGCCTCGCGGCGGGACGCGCCATGGCCTTCCCCCTCCTCCCCGAGCCCTTCCCCGTCGTCGCCATCCGGCCGTACCCCGCGATATCGCTGGGTATCCTCTAGCACGGACCCGATCCGGCGGCGAGTAACCGGCGGCGGGCCGGGAAGCGCCGGCCGCCCCCGCCCGTTCGCCCAGGACGGCGTGCCCGGCACCGCCCAACTCCTTGGTCCGGCTGCGAAATGTCGCGTCCCTTTTCGTTTGACGCGATCGGGCCCATGGTTATCTTGCGTCCATGGCCTGGAACGAGACGACCCCGACCCGCGGCATGCCCTCCCCCGCCCGGATCCCCGGCGTGGGACGGAACTACGTGAAGACCGCGGCGCTGATGGCCTTCCTCATCGCGCTGCTCGCCATCGGCGGCCAGATGTGGGGCGGCTACGGCGGCATGCTGCTCTTCGGCGGCATCGGGCTGGTCTTCAACTTCGTCTCCTACTGGTTCTCGGACAGGATGGCGCTGGCGATGCACCGCGCGCAGCCGGTGACGCGCGACCAGCTCCCCGAGGTCTACGAGATCGTGGAGCGGCTCACGCGCAAGGCCGGGCTGCCCATGCCGCGCGTCTACCTCATCCCCTCCGAGACCCCCAACGCCTTCGCCACCGGCCGCAACCCCTCGCACGCCGCGGTCGCGGTCACCGAGGGGATCGTCCGGCTGCTCGACAAGCGAGAGCTGGAAGGCGTGCTGGGCCACGAGCTGACCCACGTCCGCAACCGGGACATCCTCATCGCCACCATGGCGGCGGCGGTGGCCGGGCTGGTGGCCTCGCTCGGCCACGTCATCCAGTGGGGGGCGATGTTCGGCGGGATGCGCTCCAGCGACGACGACCGCTCCGGCGGGATCATCGGCACGCTGGCCTGGGCCATCCTGGCGCCGCTGCTGGCGATGGTCATCCAGCTGGCGGTCTCCCGGTCGCGCGAGTACGCCGCCGACGCCGGCGGGGCCGAGCTGGTGGGGGACCCGGAGCCGCTGGCCTCGGCGCTCCTCAAGCTCGAGGCCGGGAACGAGGTCCGCCCCTACGAGTACGGCGGGCCGGCCACCGCCCACTTCTTCATCGTGAACCCCTTCGCCGGCATGGGCGGGGCGCTCATGAACCTCATGTCCACCCACCCGCCCATCGAGGAGCGGGTGGCCCGCCTGCGCGCGATGAAGCGCGGGATGCGGGTGGCCTGACCGGGAGCCGCGGGGCGCCCGGCCGCCGGCGCCCGCGCCGGGCCCGCGATCAGATCGTGCAGCTGTTGGGGGACGTGCCGTCGCAGGTCAGGTTGAGGTACCCGGTCGTCCCGCCGGTCCGGTAGATCACCTGGACGGGGCCACAGGCCGCCGGGACCGAGAAGGAGCAGCTCACCGCCCCGAAGGTGCAGCTGGCGCTGCTGCAGCCCTTGTTCGAGTCGCACTCCCGGACCTGGATGTCGAGCTGCTGCGACCCGCCGGTGCCGGTGGCGCTGATGTCGCACTTCGGCGCGTCGTCGGCGCAGGAGGCGCAGGCAGGCGTCACGTTGATGGTCACCGGGCCGCCGCCCGCGACGGTGCAGTTCGCGGAACCCGTCACCCGTGCCTCGGCCGGCTTGTTCGTGCAGGTGTCTCCGCAGCCGGCGGCCCAGAGCGCGGCGGGAACCAGGGCGAGCGCGAGCAGCTTCTTCATGGCGTTTCCTCCTCGCAGGGCGACGCGCCGGGGCGCGCCGGGATTCAGGGCACGAGCACGATCTTGCCGAACTGGGCCCGGGAGGCGAGCAGCATCGAGAGCAGTGCGGCGATCCTCTCCCCACCCGCCCCCGGCTGGCAACCCCGCCGGTGGGCGCGTCCCCGGGGCCGCCGGCGACTTCCTCGGGTGCCGCCCGCCGACACCCTTGCGGCGCGGGCGCGGCGACGATAGGGAGGGGACATGGCCGCCGCACTGCTCTCGATGCTGCTCGGCGCCTCCGGCGCCCTCAAGGTGGGCGACGAGGCCCCCGACTTCACCCTGCCCGACACCGAGGGCAGGCCGGTGACGCTGTCGAAGCTCCTCGCGCAGGGGCCGGTGATCGTCTACTTCTTCCCCAAGGCCTTCACGCCCGGTTGAACCCGCCAGGCCGCAGCGTTCCGGGACCGGAACGCCGACATCGTGAAGGCGGGCGCGCAGGTGGTGGCCATCTCCACCGACGACGTGGCGACGCTGAAGAGGTTCAAGGAGGAGCGCAAGGCGCCCTTCGAGTTCCTCTCCGACGCCGGCAAGAAGGTGGTCCCGCACTGGTCGGGCACCATGCCGGTGGTGGGGGTCGCCAACCGGGCCAACTACGTGGTGGGCAAGGACGGCCGGATCCTGTCGGTCGTCGAGGGCAGCGCGGCCATCGACCCCACCGCGGCCGTGGACGCCTGCGCCCAGGCGCACTGAGCGGCCTACCCCCGCTCCTCCACCAGGGCCCGCCGCACCACCGCCTCGCCGCCGTCGGTGGCGAGGCGCGTGCCGGCCGGCCACCAGGCCCGCTTGAGGTAACCCAGGCCGACGCGCCCCTCGGGCGTGTCGGCGCCGCTCGTCACCCAGCCGGCCTCCGCCTCGCCGGCCCGGAGCCGCGCCCCCGGCCCGGCGCCGGGCGGCAGCGTGAGCTGCACCAGCCCGCGCTGCAGCTGCCCGCGGAAGGTGGCGCGCAGCACCACCTCCTGCCCCAGGTAGCAGCCCTTCTCGAAGCTGACCGCCGGCCCGGCGAGCGCCGCCTCCACCGCCAGGCGGCTGCCGTCCATGTCGGCGCCGAAGCGGGGGACGCCGGCGAGCAGCCGCAGCGCCTCGAGGTCGCCGGGCCCGAGCGCGGCGGCCCCGCCGGCGAGCAGCGCCTCCCGGGCCGGCTCCGCCTCGGCGGCCGGCAGGATCAGGTCGAGCGCCGGGGCGCCGCGCCGCGGGTCCTCCACCGCGGCCGCGCCCGGGAAGGCGGCGCGGGCGCGAGCCAGGCCGTCCGGCCCCAGCACCGGCAGGCAGCGCCAGCCGGCCGACCGGTCCTCGATGGTCACCCGGGAGGCGAGCAGGTACCTGGCGAGGTGGGCGCGCAGCGCCGGACCCGCCTCGGCGGGCGCGGCGAGGAGCACCTCGCCCTCGCGGAAGCCGAGGAGCGCGTCGGAGACCAGGTGGCCCTTCACCTCCAGGAAGGCGGCGTAGGCGGTGGCGCCGGGGCCGAGCCGCGTCACCTCCTGGGTGGACATGCGGTGCAGGAAGGGGACGGCGTCCCTGCCGGTGAGGCGGTACAGGGTCCGCTCCTCCACCGGTCCCACCGCGGCGCCGTCGCGCGCGGCCGCGAGCCGCTCGGCCTGGGTCATGGCCATGGCCTAACGGCCGGCCGGCCGCGCTTCAACCGGCGCCGCCAGCCGGGCCGCGGCCCACCGCGCCGCCTCCCGGACGCCCGGGAACTCCGAGTCCAGGTGGGCGCGCACCGCCTCGGCGTGGCGCGCCTGGCCCGACCAGCCGGCGGCCAGCAGGGCGTTGCGCAGCAGCCCCTCGTAGCGGGCGCGCGCCAGCGAGGTGCCCCAGAAGTCGCGCCGGTACTCGTCGAGGCGGAGCCGCAGCAGCGCGGACAGCTCCAGCCCGGGCCGGCGCGGCAGCAGCTCCGGATCGGAGGAGGGCTCCACCGCCCGGTTCCAGGGGCAGGCGGTCTGGCAGTCGTCGCAGCCGAAGACCCAGGGGCCGAGCCGCTCCGCCACCGCCGCGGGGACGGCGCCGCGGCGCTCGATGGTCTGGAAGGAGATGCAGCGCCGCGCGTCCACGAAGCCCGGCGCCGGGAAGGCGCCGGTGGGGCAGGCCGGGAGGCAGGCCTCGCAGCTGCCGCAGCGCTCCGGGTGGGGGGCGTCCGGCTCCAGCTCCCGGTCGAGGATCACCGTGGCGAGCAGCACCCAGCTCCCGTGGCGCGGGGTGATGAGGCAGCCGTTCTTGCCGACCCAGCCGATGCCCGCCCGGTGCGCCCAGGCCTTCTCCATCACCGGCGCGACGTCGGAGGTGGCGAAGGCGCGCAGCTCCGGGTCGCGCTCCCGCAGGCGCCGGAGCAGGCCGGCGAGCCGCCGCTTCATCACCGCGTGGTAGTCGCGCCCCCGGGCGTAGCGCGCCACCCGCCCCTCGGCCGGCTCGGGCACCGGCGCGGCGGCGTGGGAGAGGGCCAG
>JAKAEO010000228.1 GCA_021818285.1 Myxococcales bacterium | reverse complement strand
ACCTTCCCTTCGCCTCCATGACCACCCCCGCGCTCCCCATCGTCGTCTCCGGCATGCGCCCCACCGGGCGCCTACACCTCGGCCACCTCCACGGCGCGCTGGCGAACTGGGTACGGCTGCAGGCCGGCCACCAGTGCTACTACTTCTCGGCCGACTGGCACGCCCTCACCACCAGCTACGACCGCACCGAGGAGATCAAGAGGGCCGAGCGCGAGATGTTCGTGGACTTCATCGCCGCGGGCATCGACCCGCAGCGCTCCACCCTCTTCGTCCAGAGCCAGGTGAAGCAGCACGCCGAGCTGAACCTCCTGCTCGGCATGATCACGCCGCTCGGCTGGCTGGAGCGCTCCCCCTCCTACAAGGAGGTCCGGGAGAACATCACCGACCGCGACCTGGCCCTCTACGGCTTCCTCGGCTACCCGGTGCTGATGACCGCCGACATCATCCTCTACAAGGCGCTGCGGGTGCCGGTGGGCGCCGACCAGGTGAGCCACCTGGAGCTGTGCCGCGAGATCGTCCGGCGCTTCAACTTCCACTACGGGCCGGTCTTCCCCGAGCCGCAGCCCATGCTCACCGAGGCCGCCAAGGTGGTGGGCACCGACGGCCGGAAGATGTCGAAGAGCTACGGGAACTCGATCGAGCTGGGCGAGAGCGCCGAGTCCACCGGCAAGAAGATCATGGGGGCGGTCACCGACCCGGCCCGCAAGCTGCGCAAGGACCCGGGGAACCCCGACGTCTGCGGCATCTTCTACCTGCACAAGATCTACAGCCCGCCCGACGTCGTCGGCTGGGTGGACCGGGAGTGCCGGGTGGCCGGGATCGGCTGCGTGGACTGCAAGCGGAAGCTGCTCGAGAAGCTCGCCCCCGACCAGGAGCGGATGCGGGCCCGCCGCGAGGAGCTGCTGGCCCGGCCGAAGGAGCTGGACGACCTGGTCCAGCTCGGGATCGGCAAGGCCCGGGTGGTGGCCGAGCGGACCATGGAGGAGGTCCGCGCGGCGATGAAGCTGTCCTAGCGCCCGGGTCACCCCGGGGCAGCGCGTCGAGAGATGCCCAAGGCCCCCACCAGCCCGGCGCCCGGCGCCGACGACCCGCCCGCCGGCGCCGCGGCCCGCGCCGCCGCCGAGTCCTTCCGCGTCCGCCTGCCGCCCTTCCGCGAGGGGGAGCAGCCCTTCGAGGGGCCGCTCGACCTGCTGCTCCACCTGGTGCAGGAGCACCAGGTCGACCTCTTCGACATCCCCGTCGCCCGCATCACCGAGGCCTACCTGGCGACCCTCCAGGCGATGCGGGAGCTGGACATCGACATCGCCGGCGAGTTCCTCCACATGGCGGCGCAGCTGCTGCTCATGAAGTCGCGGCTGCTGCTGCCGCGCACCGAGGTGGCGGAGGACGCCCAGGCCGAGGAGCCGGCCGGCGACCCGCGCGCCGAGCTGGTGCGGCGGCTGCTCGAGTACCAGAAGTACCGGGCCGCCGCCGAGGAGCTGGGGCGCCACGACATCCTGGACCGGGACGTCTTCGCCCGCCGGGCCCGGGCCGAGCGGCCGGCGCCGCCCGAGGGCCCGGAGGGGCTGGCCGACGTCTCGGTCTTCAAGCTGGTGGAGGCGCTGGACCGGGCGGTGAAGAACGCCCGGCCGGAGCTGGGCGCCGAGATCGCCGCCGACCGGCTCAGCATCACCGACGCCATCACCCGCGTCGCCGAGGTGCTCAAGGCCCGGCGGCGGGTGTCCTTCGCCGAGCTGCTGGCCGGTCCGGGCGGCGAGCACGGCCGCTCCGCGGTCATCGCCACCTTCCTGGCGGTGCTGGAGATGGCCCGGCTGAAGCTCCTGCGCCTCTTCCAGCCGGCGGTGGACGAGGCCGGGGCGGGGGCGGAGATCGTGGTCGAGGCCCGGGAGACGCTGGGCGACGGCCCGCTCGAACCGACGACCGAGGACTACCGATGAGCGAAGAGCAGAAGCCGCCGCTGGGCCCGGAGGAGCTGGCCGCGGCGCAGGCCGCCGAGGAGGCGAAGGGCGACCCGGCCCTCGACGAGGTCGAGCCCGCCGCCATCGACCTGCCGGCGGACGAGAAGGAGGAGCCCTTCGACAAGCTCGCCGCCCGGGCGAAGCGGCTCTCGCCGGAGCGGGCGCGGACGGTGGTGGAGAGCCTGCTCTTCCTCGCCGAGCACCCCCTGGGCGTCGCCGAGATCCAGGCCGCCACCGGGCTGGAACCGGCCCGCGTCGCCCAGGCGCTGGACCAGATCGGCGGCCACCACCGGGAGGGGGTCGCCGGCATCGTGCTCCACGAGGTGGCGGGCGGCTGGCAGCTGCGCAGCTCCCCCGACAACGCCGAGTTCGCGCGCCGCTTCCTGCGGGTGAAGCCGCAGCGGCTCACCCGGGCGGCGCTGGAGACCCTGGCGATCGTCGCCTACCGCCAGCCGGTCACGCGGCCGGAGATCGAGGACATCCGCGGGGTCGACTCCGGGGCGGTGGTGAAGGCGCTGCTGGAGCGCAAGCTCCTCAAGATCCTCGGCAAGAAGGAGGAGCCGGGCCGGCCCATCCTCTACGGGACCAGCCGCGAGTTCCTGGAGTTCTTCGCGCTCAAGGACCTGGCCTCCCTCCCGACCCTGCGCGAGTTCCACGAGCTCTCGGAGGAGCACCGGGACATCGTCGAGAAGGAGCGCCCGCCGGCCGAGCCGCCCCGGCTCGACGGCCTGGTGGCGGAGCTGGCCGACCCGGCGCTGCGGGCCGCCCTGGAGGCGAAGCAGGCCGAGGGGGAGGCCGCGCTCGCCGAGCTGGAGGCGGCCCTGGGGCGCGCCGAGGAGACGGGCCGCGCCGCCGACGCCGCGCTGAAGCCGCCGGCGCCGGAGGCCGGCGAGGGGAGCCCGGACGGCGATCGTCCCCCCGAGACGAAATGACGGAAGAGCGCCTCCAGAAGTTCCTGGCCCGGGCCGGCGTCGCCTCGCGGCGCAAGGCCGAGGAGCTGATCGCCGAGGGCCGGGTGACGGTGAACGGCCGCGCCGTCACCGCGCTCGGCACCAAGGTGGACCCGGCGCGCGACCTGGTCGCGGTGGACGGCAAGGCGGCGCTGCAGCGGCAGGAGGAGCGCTACTTCCTGCTCTACAAGCCGCCCGGCTGCGTCACCACGCTCTCCGATCCGCAGGGGCGCCCCACCGCCGCCGGGTACCTGGCCGGCGTCCGGGAGCGGGTCTTCCCGGTGGGCCGGCTCGACTACGACGCCGAGGGGGCGGTGCTCTTCACCACCGACGGCGAACTGGCGAACCGGCTGGCCCACCCGCGCTACGGCCACCGCCGCGTCTACCTCGCCAAGGTGAAGGGCGGCGACGAGGCGCGGCTCGCCGAGGCCCTGGCCCGGATGGTCGCCGGGGTGCGGCTCGAGGACGGCCCGGCCCGCGCCCTGGCCGCGGCGGTCCACGAGAAGGCGGAGAAGAACGTCTGGATCCGCATCGAGGTGGGGGAGGGGCGCTTCCACCTGGTGAAGCGGCTCTGCGAGGCGGTGGGGCTCCCGGTGCTCCGGCTCTTCCGGCCCGAGTTCGGAGGCATCGGCGTGGAGGGGCTGCGCCCGGGGCGGTTCCGCCCGCTCACCGCCGAGGAGGTCCGCGGGCTGCGCCGGGCCGTGGGGCTCTCCGGCGGCACCGCCGCCGCCATCGTCCCTCGCCCCTCGGCCGAGCTGCCCCGGGCGGCGCGGCGCCACGGCCACGGACCGCCGCCGCCGCCGGGCAGCGAGCCGCCCGAGCCCGCCCCGCGCCGCCGCAAGCGCTGAGCGACGGCGCTTGCGCCGCCGGCCGGCCCCGGGGGAGATTCCCGGCGATGCGCCGACCCGCCCTCCTGCTCCTCGCCGTGGCGCTCGCCGCCGCCTGCTCCGGCGCCGACCCGCGCTCCCTCGACCCCGCGCGCCGCGCCGCCGCCGTCGCGGCGCTGGTGGGCTCCCGCGCCGAGGGCGACTGGCCGGTGCTGCTCGCGGCCCAGGCCGACCCCAGCCCGGCCGTGCGCCGCGCGGCGGCCAGGGCGCTCGCGGCGCGCGGTGGTCCCCGCGCGGTCGAGGCGCTGGGGCTCCTGGCGCGCGATCCGGACCCCGAGGTGGTGCGGGTCGCGGCCCGGGGGCTCGCGGGCCTCCCCCGGGAGGCACGCGTCCGGCCGCTGCTCGTCGAGGCCTGGGCCGACGCGCCGGCGGAGGCGAGACCGGAACTGGCCGCGGCGCTCGGGGCGGCGGGCGTCGCCCCGCGCGAGGCCATCGAGCGGGAGGCGGCCCGGGCCTGGGCGCGCAACGTCCGCGCGCTGGAGCGGGGGACGACGGCCGGCGCCCGGGCCGGTGCCGCCGAGGAGCTGGGGCGCAGCGGCCGGACCGAGGCGGTGAAGCTGCTCCTGCCCCTCGCCGCCGGCGCCGATCCCCGGCTCGCGGCGGCGGCGGCGCGCGGGCTCGGCCACGCCGGCGACCCCTCGGCCCGCCCGGTGCTGCTCCGGCTGCTGGCCAGCGGCGACGCACGGGTGGTGGAGGCAGCCGCCGCGGCCCTGTCCGAGCTGGCGGACCCGGGCGCGGCCGACGGGCTGGCGCGGATCGCCACGGGGAGCTCGGAGCGGCCCGCGGCGGCGGCGGTCGAGGCGCTGGGCGCGCTCCCCAACGCCCCGGAGGTCGGCGTGGCGCTGTGCGAGGTGGCGCTGCGCTCGCCCATCCCGGCGCTGGCCACCCGGGCCGCCCGGCTCGCCCGCCTGCGTGACGCCGACTGCCCGGAGAAGCCGCTGCTCCCCCGGCTCGCCCGCCGCGGTCCCGACCAGCTCGCCGCGCTCGAGGTGGCCGCCGAGCTGCGGCTGCCGCCGGACCGGGCGCTGGCCCTCGCCGGGAAGATCCTGCCGCTCGCCACCGCCGCCGCCCTCGACCCTGCCGCCCGGGCCGCGGCCGACCGGGCCCTGGGGCGGCTGCGCCAGCCGCCGGGCGCCGGACCGCTGCTCGCGAAGCGGCTCGCCGAGCAGGGGGAGACGCTCCCCGAGGAGGAGCGGGCGGCGCTGCTCGTCGCGGTGGCCAGGCTCGGCGCCGACGGCGCCGGGGCGCTGGTCCGGGCCCGGCTGGCGAGCCCGTCGGCCGCGCTCCGGGCCGCTGCCGCCGAGGCCCTGGGCGCGCTCGGGGAGAGCGGGCGCCCCGCCGTCGCCGCGCTCCTCGCCGCCCGCGCCCGCGCCGTCCGCGCCGCCGCG
>JAKAEO010000227.1 GCA_021818285.1 Myxococcales bacterium | reverse complement strand
GCGGGCGCAGCGCGCACCAGATGGCGGGCCCCTCCCAGTAGAAGCGCATCCGCTCGCCCGGCACCGCCGCCACCTTGTCGGCGACCCGGGTCTTCAGCTCGGCGAGCAGGATCTCGTAGTAGCGGACCGCCGCCTCGGTGCCGCGCATCAGCAGCATCGGGGCCACGTGGATCAGGGTGTCGAAGTAGGTGAGCGGGCTGGGGGTGTAGCAGGCCAGGTCCAGCACCTCGCCCCAGAGCCGGGAGGCGCGCGCCGACAGGTCCACCACCTCGGCGAGCCGGTCCTGGCTCAGCGTGCGGCGCGAGAGCTTCTCCAGCCGGTGCGCCAGCCGGATGGTCTGCTGGACCGAGGCGTCCACCTCCACCTTCTCGATCTCGTCGAGCACCGGCGGCGGATGGAGCCCGAGCATGGGCACGCCCATCCGGTGCGAGTAGTACTCGAACCAGCGGGCCACGTAGCGTCCCAGGTTGGTGCTGTAGACCAGCACCTCGGGGCGGGGGATGCGCTCGACGCCGTGGATGGCGGCGAGCGGGCTCTCCCCCAGCAGCATCGCGCCGACGTCGCTGGCCATCTCGCTGGGGGCGAAGGGGGAGAAGCCGTCGGCCAGCGCGCGGGCGATGTACTGCCGGTGCTGCCGGCTGGCGCCGATGAGCGCGGCGTGGTTCTCCGGGAAGTAGGGGGTGTAGCCCATGGCCCGGACCAGCTCGACCGGACCCAGGCCCGAGCACCAGGCGACGTGGCGGTCGGGGTCGCGGTCGGCCGCCGCCAGGTCCTGGTAGTAGCCGTGGATCAGCTCCTTGAGCTTGGGCGCGCACTCCAGCGGCACGCGGCCGCTGGGCATGAGCCCGTTGCGCCCGGTGCCGGCCGGCACCTTGAGGGCGGCCTGGGCCTGGTCGGCCTTCACCTCGGCCACCGTCCGGGCGCTCTGCTCCTGCTTGTGGCGCTGCTGCCGCTCCCGCGAGTGGACGAGCTGGGTGATGGCCCAGTTCAGCGGCGCCTGCATCCCCAGCCGCTCCGCCTCGGCGACGATGCCGCCGTTCATGGCGTCCACCTCGGTCCGGAAGCCGCGGACCAGGTCCTGCCACATCGAGGGGCGGTTCTTGGCCAGCGCCTTCTGCGAGCGGACGATGGGGGCGTAGGGGTCCGCCTCGTCCTCCAGCGGCGTGCCCCGGGCCTTCATCACCCCGGCGATCTCCAGGGCCAGGGCCCGCATGAAGGCCTGCATGTCCTCGTCGTCGAGGAGCTCGGTGCAGCTCATGCCGGTGAGGGCCGAGACCGGGTTCACCACGGCGTTGTGGACCAGCTTCTGCCAGACCACGGTGTCCACCGCCGGCGAGATCTCCGCCGCCAGCCCGGCGTCGTTGAACATCTGGCAGATGGCCCGCACCTCGTCGGTCACCACCCCGTCCACCGGCGCCATCTGGATGGGCTTGATGCCGGTGCGGTAGCGCATCCGGTTCGGGCCGGTGTGCTGGATGCTGTGGAAGGTGATGCCGGTGAGGACGCGGGCGTCCGGCGCGACGCTCCGGATGCGCTCCACGTTGCCGATGCCGTTCTGGGTGGAGAGGATCCAGGTCTTCTCGCCCATGGCGGGCAGCCCGGCGCGGACCGCCCCCTCGGTCTGGTAGCTCTTCACCGCCACGAACATGAGGTCCACCGGCGCCAGCCCCTCGGCGCTGGTGACGACCTTGAGGCGGACCTGCCGCTCCCCCTTGTCGGCCTCGGCCAGGTAGAGGCCGTCCTCGGACAGGAGCTTGGCCCGGGCGACGTTGGCCTCCAGGAAGGTGACGTCCTGGCCGGCCTCGCCCAGCCGGCCGCCGATCAGGCCGCCGAGGGCACCCGCTCCGAGCACCAGAATCCGCATCGCAGGCCTCCGTGCCGCGCCACATCCGGAACGCCGCCCCGCCCACGTTTCGTCCCGCGCGCCCCCGGTTCCCGCGCGCGGCGCCCCGTGGCCCGCCCGACCCCATATGTGCTATCTGGTACGAGTATACCAAAAACAACGGGAGAGAGCATGCACGTCGGCGTCATCGGTTCGGGTTCCATCGGCCCCGATCTGGCGTACGGGTTCCTCGGGCCCGTGGCCCGCGCGGGGGGTACGGTCACCCTCCACGACATCAAGAAGGAGGCGCTCGACGCCGGGGTGGCCCGCATCGAGGGCTACATGGCCAAGGCCCGCGCCAAGGGGAAGCTCTCGGCGAAGGACGCCGAGGCCATGCGCGCCCGGCTGGTGCCGACCCTGGAGCTCTCGGACCTGGCGTCCTGCGGCTACGTGCTCGAGGCCGCCACCGAGAACCTCGAGGTGAAGCAGGCCATCCTGGCCCGCCTCGAGGAGGTGGTCGGGCCCGACTGCCTGATCGGCTTCTCCACCTCGGGCATCCCCCGCGCCCGCATCGCGGCGAAGGCGAAGCGGCCCGACCGCTGCTTCGTGAACCACCCCTTCTTCCCGGCCTGGCGCGCGCTGCCCGTGGAGATCGTGCCCTCGCCCGACGCCGCCCTGAGCGCCCGGATGGTGGCGCTGATGAAGCAGCTCGGCAAGGTGCCCATCGTCACCCGGGACGTCCCCTGCTTCGCCGCCGACGACGTGTTCGTGAACTACTGCGCCGAGGCGGTGCGCATCGTCTCCGAGGGGCTGGCCACGCCGGCCCAGGTGGACGAGGTGGTGGACCGGGCGGTGGGCGGCGGCGGCCCGTTCTGGGTGATGGACCTCACCCGCGGCAACCTCCTCAACGTCCACTGCGGCGAGCTCATGGCCGAGGCGGGCGGGAAGTGGTTCGCCCCGCCGCCGGCCTTCTCGACCCAGGGGAACAAGCCCTGGTTCCCGGGCGGCAGGCCGGGCCGCGAGCCCTGCGCCCCCGAGGTGGCGACGCGGATCCGGGAGCGCATCCTGGCGGTGCTGCTGGCCCGGACCGCGTACGTCGCCGACGAGGGGATCTGCGCCCCCTCCGACCTCGACTGGCTCACCCGCAACGCCCTGGGCTTCTCGCAAGGGCTGCTCTCGCTGGCCGCGTCGCTGGGCGCCGACGAGGTGCACCGGCTCTGCACCGCCTACGCCGCCGCCCACCCGGGCTTCGAGGTGCCGCGCAGCGTCCGCGAGAAGCGGCCGGTCCGCTTCCACCGCAACGTGGTGGTGGAGCGGGACGGCGAGCTCGCGGTGGTGGTGCTGCGCCGCCCCGAGGTGAAGAACGCCCTCTCCGAGCTCACGATGAAGGAGCTGGACGAGGCGTTCGCGGCCCTTGCGGGCGACGCCGCCGTGAAGGGCGTGGTGCTGACGAGCTTCGACGGCGCCATCGCCGGCGCCGACATCACCGAGCTGGCGGCCCTGAAGGACGTGGCCGACTGCGAGCGCTCCTCCTCCACCGGCCAGCGGGTGGTGGACCGCATCGCCGCCTTCCCGAAGCCGGTGGTGGCGGCGGTCGACGGCCCGGTCATGGGCGGCGGCGCCGAGCTCTCCATGGGCTGCCACGCCCGGGTGGTGGGGCCGAGCCTGGCCCTGGGGCAGCCGGAGGTGAACCTGGGCATCATCCCCGGCTACGGCGGCACCCAGCGGCTGCCGCGGCTCATCGGCTTCGAGCGGGCCGCCGATCTCATCCGCACCGGGCGCCCGGTGGGCGCGAAGGAGGCCTGCGCCTGGGGCTGGGCCACCGGGGCTCCGGCCGAGGACTTCGTCGGCGCCGCCAAGGCGCTGGTGCGGCGGCACCTCGCCGGCGAGGTGAAGCTCGCGCCGGTGGACCCGAAGCCCATGGCGGTGGGGCCCTTCCCGCCGGTGGACCTGGGCCACCGGTCGCTCCGCATCGACGAGATCGTGGTGGAGGTGCTGCGGGAGGGGCTGCGCAAGCCGCTCCCCGAGGGGCTGGCCGTCGAGTCGCGCGGCTTCGGCCTGTGCAAGTCCACCGTGGACATGGACATCGGCATGAAGAACTTCATCCAGAACGGCCCGCGCGTCCCGGCGGCGTTCCTGCACGAGTAGGAGAGCCCCCATGGCACGCGACGGGAGCATCGTCATCCTCGACGGCGGGCGGCGGCTGCCGCGCGCCGACATCCTCCACGGCAACAAGGAGGCGGGTCTCTTCGCCCGCTTCACCGCCACCCAGCTCGGCGGGATGGCCATCCGGGCCGCGGTCCGCGAGAGCAAGGTCCCGGCCGGGAAGATCGGCCACGTGGTCATGGGCATGGCCCAGCACGCCCACCGCGACTCGATCTACGCGGCCCAGGGCATGCGCTGGCGCGGCGGGCTGCCCCACGACGTCCCGGCCCTCACCGTGGCCCGCATCTGCGGCAGCGGCGCCGAGGCGGTGGCGGTGGGCTCGGAGATCATCCTGGCGGGGATGCGCCACGACGCGGCCCGACCCTTCATCGTGGTGGGGGGCGCCGAGAGCATGCAGTACCCCTTCGCCGCCTACGGCCTGCGGGGCCGGAAGGTCGGCGGGTCGGTGCAGAAGTACGGGGCGGTGGACGCGAAGACCCTGCCGCCCGGGACCCACCTGCAGGACGCGCTCCTCGCGAACCTGTACGACCCGAGCGCGAAGATGTCGATGGCCAACACCGCCGAGGAGCTGGCCCGCCGCTACCGGATCACCCGCGCCGAGGCCGACGCCTTCGGCCTGCGCTCGCACGTGAACGCGAAGAAGGCGCGCGACGCCGGCTGGTTCGACGAGGAGATCGAGCCGGTGGTGGTGAAGCGCGACGGCGCCGCCGACCCCGTCACCGTGAAGTACGACACCCACATCCTCGAGGCGCCGAAGGCCGAGGGCATGGCGCGCCTGCCGCCGGCCTTCGAGCCGGGCGGGATCGTCACCGCCGGCAACGCCAGCGCGGTGGTGGACGGCGCCGCGGCGATGGTCATCGGGCTCGAGGCCGACGCGGCCCGGGAGAAGCTGCGCCCCCTGGCGCGGGTCGCCGGGGTGGGCGTGGCCGGCTGCCCGCCGGAGATCATGGGGTGGGGGCCGGTGCCGGCGACGAAGCGGGCGCTGGAGAAGGCCGGCATCCAGGGGAAGGACGTCGACCTGGTGGAGATCAACGAGGCCTTCGCCCCGCAGGCGCTCGCCTGCATGAAGGACTTCGAGGGCATGGGCATCGACCCGGCGAAGGTGAATCCCATGGGCAACGCCATCGCCATGGGCCACCCGCTGGGCGCCACCGGCTCGATCCTGACGCTGACCGCCTCCTACGCGCTGCGGCGCACGAAGAAGCGCTGGGCGCTCGTCACCATGTGCATCGGCGGCGGCCAGGGCATCGC
>JAKAEO010000226.1 GCA_021818285.1 Myxococcales bacterium | reverse complement strand
CGGGCCACCTCGCAGCGGGTCTCGCGCGGCAGGACGACGATCTTGCCGATGTCGTCGCGGGTGACGCCGCCGCGCCGGCGCAGCAGCGGCAGCAGCCAGCGGGGGTCGGCCTTCTTCTCCCGGCCCAGGCCCACCCGGAACCAGACGGTGTCCCGCGGCGGCCCGGGCCGGGGCTTGCGGGGCCCCTTCCCGGCCGGCGCCTCGCGCGCCGCCGCGGCGGTGAGGGGCAGCTCCTCGGGGGCCGGCAGCCGCGCACGGTCCCGCCGCACCAGCGCCGCCGCCACCAGCAGCGGGTCGCGCCCCGCGATCAGCCTCCGCGCCGCCGCCAGCTCCTCGTCGCTGGCCGGGGCCGGCTGCGCCCCCTCGCCGGCGAGCGCCGCCACCTCGGCGGCGAGCCGGGCGTCGTCGCGCGCCCGGATCTCCTCGGCCCCCGGCACCGGCTCCCAGGCGGCGGCGACGCCGGCCTCCTTCAGCATGCGGGTCAGCCGGAAGCGCTCCGCCGGCGCGGCCAGCAGCACCGCCAGCCCCTTGCGGCCGGCGCGCCCGGTGCGGCCGCTGCGGTGCTGCAGCGCCTGGGCGTCGCGGGGCAGGTCGGCGTGCAGCACCAGCTCGATGCCCGGCAGGTCCAGCCCGCGGGCGGCGACGTCGGTGGCCACCAGCACCCGGGCGCGCCCGTCGCGCAGCGCCTTCAGGGCGCGGGTCCGCTCGGCCTGGGTCAGCTCGCCGGAGATGGCGACCGTCTCGAAGCCCCGCTCCCCCAGGCCGGCGGCGGTGTGGGTCACCGCCTCGCGGGTCCCGCGGAAGACCAGGGCGCTGGCCGGCTCCAGGTGGCGCAGGACGTTGACCACGGCGTGCTCCCGCTCCCGCGCCGCCACCAGGTGGGCGCGGTAGGCGATGTCCTCGTGGGCCTCCTCGGGCGGCGTGGCCGCCACCCGGGCGGCCTCCCGGGTGTAGCGGCGCGCCAGGTCGACGATGGGCCGGGGCAGCGTGGCGGAGAAGAGGATGGTCCGCCGCTCGGCGGGCGCCGCCTCGAGGATGGCCTCCAGCTCCTCGCGGAAGCCCATGTCCAGCATCTCGTCCGCCTCGTCCAGCACCAGGGCGCGCAGCGCGCCGAGCTTCAGGTTCTTGCGGTCGAGGTGGTCCCGGAGGCGGCCCGGGGTCCCCACCACCAGGTGGGCACCGTCGGCGAGGGTGCGCGCCTCGCGCCGCGGGTCCATGCCGCCCACGCAGGCGACGACCCGTCCGCCGGCCGGGGCGAGGAGCCAGGCCAGCTCCCGCTGCACCTGCACCGCCAGCTCCCGGGTGGGGGCGATGACCAGCGCCAGCGGGCTCCCGGCCCGGCCGAAGGCCGGCGCCTCGCCGAGCAGTTCCCCGGCCAGGACCATCCCGAAGGCCACGGTCTTGCCCGAGCCGGTGCGCGAGGAGACGAGCAGGTCGCGCCCCGCCAGTTCCGGCGCCAGCACCGCCGCCTGCACCGGCGTGGGCTCCGCCCAGCCGCGGGCCTCCAGGGCGGCGCGCAGGGCGGGGTGGACCGGCAGCTCGGCGAAGCCCATCCACCCCTTGTAGCAGGACGGCGGCCCGGCCGCCCGGGCCGGGCGCGGCCGGGGCGGCCTCCCCGGGGGCTACCCGGTCGCGGCCCCGGGGAGCCGCGGCCCGCGCGACCGCCGCAGGAGCTGGGCGGCGAGCACCAGGCCGCCCAGGGCCAGGCCGATGGCGTCGCTGGTCGCCCCGGGGACGATGAGGAGCATCGCCGCCACGATCAGGACCACCCGCTCGTACCAGCGGGCCGGGACGACGAAGTACCCGATGGCGCCGGCGCCGAGGAGCACGATCCCGGCGAGCGCCATGGTGGTGGTGACGATGGCCCCGGCGACGGTGGTGTTCAGCAGCAGCAGCGAGTTGTCGTAGACGAAGACGAAGGGCACGACGAACCCGGCGATGGCGAGGCGCACCGCGTTGAGACCGGTGGCGGTGGGGCTGGCCTTGGCGATGCCGGCGCCGGCGAAGGCCGCCAGGGCCACCGGGGGCGTGAGGTCGGCGAGCAGGCCGAAGTAGAAGACGAACATGTGCGCCACCAGCGGCGGGACGCCGAATACGGCCAGGGCCGGCGCCGCCATGGTGGAGGTGATGATGTAGGTGGGGATGGTCGGCAGCCCCATGCCCAGGATGAGCGACGACACCATGGTGAAGACCAGGGTGAGGAACAGGCTCCCGTGGGCCAGGGCGGTGATGGCGCTGGAGAGCTTCACGCCGAAGCCGGTCATGGTGGCGACGCCCACCACGATGCCGATGACGGCGCAGGCGATGGCCACGCCCAGGGCGCTGCGGGCGCCGGCGTGGAGCGACTTCACCAGGTCCCAGAGCGTGGCGCGGGTCTCGGAGCGGAAGGCGGAGAGCGCGACCAGGAAGGCGAGGAGGACGGCCACGCCGACGGCCCCGAAGCGCAGGGTGAGGCCGGCGCCGGCACCGGTGCCGACCATGACCACCGTCCGCATCGCCGTGCCCGGGAAGACCGACCAGAGCCGCTGCACCAGGATGAGCCCCATGGTGAGCACGATGCCGTAGAAGCCGGCGAAGAGCGGCGTGTAGCCCGCGATGAGCAGGTAGATGAGGGCGACCAGCGGGAGCAGCAGGTACCAGCCCTTGCGCAGCACCGTGGAGAGGCGGGGCAGCTCCGAGCGCGGCAGCCCGTGCAGGCCGGTGCGGCCCGCCTCGAAGTGCACCATCACGCCCACCGCCAGGAAGTAGAGGACGGCCGGGACCGCCGCCGCCTTGCAGATGTCCACGTAGGGGATGCCGAGGGTGTCGGCCATGATGAAGGCGACCGCGCCCATCACCGGCGGCATGATCTGGCCGCCCATCGACGCGGTGGCCTCCACCGCCCCGGCGAACTGCGGCCGGAAGCCGTTGCGCTTCATCAGCGGGATGGTGAAGGTGCCCACCGTGACGACGTTGGCGATGGCCGACCCGTTCACCATGCCGAGGATGGCGCTGGAGAAGACCGCCACCTTGGCCGGTCCGCCCTTGGTGTGGCCCACCAGCGACATGGCCAGGTCGGAGAAGAAGGCGATGATCCCCGCCTGCTCCAGGTAGGCCCCCATGAGGATGAACAGGAAGATGTAGGTGGCGGAGACGCCGATGGGGATGCCGAAGATGCCCTCGGTGGTGAGGTACATGTAGTCGGAGATGTCGGTGAGGGAGTAGCCCCGGTGGGCGAAGATGCCCGGCATCCACGGGCCGAGGATGGCGTAGAGGAGGAAGGCCACCGAGAGGATGACCATGGGCCAGCCGATGATGCGGCGGCTCGCCTCCATCACCAGCAGGATGGTGGCGAAGCCCAGCGCCAGGTCGAGGGTGGAGGGGAGCCCGGCGCGGAGCACCAGCGCCTGGTAGTCGAGCGGGATGTAGAGCCCGACGCCGGCCCCCGCCAGCGCCAGCAGGACGTCGTACCAGGGGAGGGAGCCGCTCCCCTTCTGGCGCCGCGCCGGGAAGAGGAGGAACGTCAGGGCGAGGATGAAGGCCAGGTGGACGGCCCGCTGGACGTGGGCGTTCAGGAGCCCCGCGCCGGCGGTGTAGAGCTGGAACACCGACAGCCCGGCGCCCACGGCGAAGGCCACCCACCGCCAGGTGCCGCGGAGATCGCGGAACCGCATCTCCGGGTCGTACTTCGCGATCTCCTTCTCCAGATCCACCTGCGGCGGCCCGGCGATCGCCTCCGCCTCCGCCACGCCGCCCGCCGCACCTGCCGCGCCCTGTGCCATGTCGCTCGTTCCCCTCTCCCCGCGCGTGCCGTCGTTCACTTCAGGATCTTCATCTCACGGTAGAAGCGCGCCGCCCCGGGGTGCAGCGGCACCGGGAGCCCGGTGACCGCGGATTCCAGGTGGATCCCCTTGGCGGCGGCGTGCGCCTGCACCAGCCGGTCGAGGTTGCCGAACATCACCTTGGTGATCTCGTAGACGGTCTGGTCGTCGAGGCCGGCCCGGGTGATGAGGAAGTTCGGGACGGCGACGGTCTCGACCGCCTTGGGCTGGTCCCGGTAGGTGTTCGCCGGGATGGTGGAGGCCACGAAGAAGGGGTGCTCCTTCGAGAGCTTCTGCTGCACCGCCGCCTCGACGGGGACGATGACGATGTCCTGCGAGGTGGCGATGTCCATGATCCCCGGGTTGGGGAGGCCGGAGCTGATCAGGGTCGCGTCGATGGTGCGGTTCTTCATCTCGTCGGCGCTCTCCGAGAAGGAGAGGTAGTCGGTCCGGGCGAAGTCGGCGTAGGAGAGGCCGGCCGCCGCCAGGATCTGCCGCGCGTTGATCTCGGTGCCGGAGCCGGGGGCGCCGACCGAGACCTTCTTCCCCTTCAGGTCGGCGAGCCTGGTGATGCCCGAGTCCTTCCGCGCCACGATCTGGATGATGTTCGGGTAGATGTTGGCGATGGCGCGGAGGTTCGGGAGCGGCTTGTTGAAGCCGCCGAGCTTGTCGCCCTCGTAGCCGTAGGCGAGGGTGTCGCCCAGCACCAGGGCGAGGTCGCTCTTGCCGTCGTTCACGTTGATGCAGTTCACCTTGGACGCGGCGGTGACCTCGGCCGAGGCGTTGTAGCCGGTGAGCTTGTGGTTGATGAGGTCGGCCAGCCCGGCGCCGATGGGGAAGTAGGCGCCCCCGGTGCCGCCCGTGGCGATGGAGATGAACTTCTGCGCGGCCTGCGTCCGGGACGCCAGCCCGGCGGCGAGGGTGACGGCGACGGCGGCGGCTACCTTGAGCACTCGCATCGGTTTCCTCCGGTGGGGGGTTGCCCGCGGATCGTCACCAGGCCCTCGCCGAACAGCGAGGTCAGGTCCACGTCTCGATCCGCGAGGTCCAGCAGGTGATGGGACAGCGGCGACAGGCGCACGCGCAAGGTCCCGACCGGGACGTGGCGCCCCTCGATGCGCATCCGGCCGTGCACCAGGCGGAAGCGCTCGCCCGGCCCGAGCCGGTCGGGGAGGCCGGCGCCGGCCGAGGCGAAGTCCGAGGCGGTCAGCAGCACGCCGCCGCCGGGCCCGACCCGGTAGCTCTCCCGCCACCAGGTGCGCTCCACCGAGTGGATCCAGGAGAGGCCGAAGGTGCCGTCTGGCAGGAACCAGCAGCGCCGCAGGCCCGGCCCGGAGACGCGCAGGCAGCTCGCCTTCGCCGCGGCCGTCCCGGGGAGGAGGGCCGCCGCCAGCGCCGCCGCCGCCACGGCGCGCCGCCACCGGGGCCGGGCTCGTGCGCGCGCGCGGG
>JAKAEO010000225.1 GCA_021818285.1 Myxococcales bacterium | reverse complement strand
CGGGGGTGCCCAGGCGGCGGGTGGGGGCGAGCCGGCCGGCGCGGCCACCGGCGGCGCGGCCGGGGCCGGCGGGCGGGGCGGGGCCGGGTTGCGCTCGACCACCAGCAGCGGGCGCGCCAGCACCTCCGCGCGCGACAGGGCGCGCTCCGCGCCGGCCACCGCGGCGAGCGGCTCCACCACCTCCTTGGCCGGGGCCACCACCACCACCCGGACGCCCACCCGGCTGGCCGCGGCGGTGGCGGTGAGCGCCCCGCCCCAGGAGGCGTCGGGCGCGGCCGGGAGCATCAGCACCACCACCTGCGGGGCCACCACCCGGAGGAAGGACTCCAGGTCGGCGGGGGAGGGGACGCAGTAGAGGAGGTGACCCGCCACCGTGAGGTGCAGGTGCAGCGCCACGGCGACGTCGGTGTCGGAGCCGACGGCGAGGACGCGCGAACCGGCGGGCAGGCCCGGAGGGCTCACGCGCTGCGGCCCCCGGTCTCGATGAGCAGCCGGCGCTCCAGGTCGGCCCGGTTGGTGGCGGCGTTCAGCGCCGTCTCCAGGGAGATCTTCTTGGCCTCGTGGAGCCGGTACAGGAACTGGTCGAAGCTGTGCATGCCCAGGTCGGCGCCGGCGGTCTCCATGTAGTTCTTCAGCTCGTGGATGCGCGCGCCGTCGCGGATGGCCTCGCGCACGAAGCTGGTGGCCAGCAGGGCCTCCACCGCCGGCACCAGGCCGGTGGCGTCGGCCCGCAGCAGGAGCCGCAGCGAGACCGCCGCCTGGAGGTTGTCGGCCAGCCGCTGGCGCACCCCCTCCTGCTCGTCGGCCGGGAAGAGCCCCACCACCCGGCCCACCGACCGGACCACGTCCGGGGTGTGGAGCGAGGTGATCACCAGGTGGCCGGTCTCGGCCGCCTTGAGGCAGATGTCGGCCGACTCCCGGTCGCGCAGCTCGCCGACCATGATGACGTCCGGGTCCTGGCGCAGCGCCGCCCGCAGCGCGTCCTGGTAGCTGGCGGTGTCGGCGCCCACCTCCCGCTGGATCACCAGCCCCTTCCCCGACTGGAAGATGAACTCGATGGGGTCCTCCACCGTCACCACGTGGAGCCGCTCCGCCTGGATGATGTGGTTGATGATGGCGGCGATGGTGGTGGACTTCCCGTTGCCGGTGGCGCCGGTCACCAGCACCAGCCCGCGCCGCGCCTCGGCCACCGTCTGGATCACCGACGGGAGGTTCAGCGTGGCGAAGTCGGGGATGAGGAAGGGGATGGTGCGCATCACCGCGCCCCAGCTCCCCCGCTGCTTGAAGACCGAGGCCCGGAAGCGCGAGACCCCGGGCAGCGAGTAGCTGCGGTCCACCTCGCGGAAGTCGAGGGGGGTGAAGCCCGACCCGGGGGCCTGCAGGACGAAGTTGGCGATGGCCTCGGTGTCGGCGTGGGTCAGCGGCGGGTACTTGGCGGCCAGCAGCTCCCCGAACACCCGGTAGGTCGGCGGGTAGCCGACCTCGAAGTGGACGTCGCTGGCCTGCCGCTTCACGGCCAGCTGCAGGAACGAGTGGAAGATCTCTTCGGTGATCGGTCCCTGGGTCTGGGCTTCCATGGGGCGGCAGCATATCCGATCGAGCCTCGCCGCCGGCACGCCGAGCGCCCGGAGCCCCGGCGCCACCGGTCGGCGGCGCGCCGGGTCCACCAGGGGGAGCGGCGCCGGTGTGGGTCTCCGTCCGACCGCTCGCCGAAAAAGCGAGAGGCCGCTTTCGCGGCCTCATCGGCTCGGGCTCGCGCCCGCACTGCGGTCTCCGCTGGAGGCCCTTCGACTAGAGGACCCCCAGCGGTGGGAGGAGCCGGGCGTCCGTCCACGCGTCGACTTGGATGGGCAACGGGAGGTGGGCCCCTGCGATTCGAGTGTCGAGGTAGGAACTCAAGGCGGGGACTCCTGAACGGCCTCCGGTGGGACTCGCTGCACTGACGGTACAATTCCCGTGCCGTCGCTATTCCCCAACGTGAATACGTGAATCCGCGGACTTGCGCCCGTCCCAGAAGGGACGACACTGCAATTCCTGGGGCCCCTGCGTTTGGTTGGGGTGGTCCTGACCGTCCGGAACACCCACGACGCGCCAAGGGTGCGCGGATCCGGAGACTTCCTGACGCAGACCCGGGAGCATGCGACAGGTTATACAGGTGTGATGTTCGCGTCGGTGGAAGAGGTCGAGGCCCGGCTCGAGGCGACCGGCTACCTCCCGTCCCGGGAGATCTCCACGGCCGTCTACCTGGCGGACCGCCTGGAGAAGCCGATCCTCGTCGAGGGGCCCGCCGGCGTCGGCAAGACCGAGCTGGCCCGGGCCTTCGCGGCGGCCGCGGGCCGGGAGCTGGTCCGGCTGCAGTGCTACGAGGGGCTCGACGAGGCCAAGGCGCTCTACGAGTGGGAGTACGCCAAGCAGCTCCTCTACACCCAGATCCTGAAGGACCGCATCGGCGCCGCCATCGGCGGGGCCGGCACCCTGGCCGAGGCGGCCGACCGCATCGCCGCCGAGGGCAACGTCTTCTTCAGCGACCGCTTCCTGCTGCCGCGCCCGGTGCTGCGGGCCCTGCTCTCGGAGCGCCCGGCGCTGCTCCTCGTCGACGAGGTGGACAAGGCCGATCCGGAGTTCGAGGCCTTCCTGCTCGAGACCCTGGCCGACGGCGCCGCCACCATCCCCGAGCTGGGCACGCTGCGCGCCCGCCACCCGCCGCGGGTGGTGCTCACCTCCAACGCCACCCGCGAGCTCTCGGACGCCCTGCGCCGCCGCTGCCTGCACCTCTTCATGGACCACCCCGACGCGGTGCGGGAGCTGGCCATCCTGCGCGCCCGAGCCCCCGAGGTGCCGGAGGCGCTGGCCCGGCAGATCGTCGCGGCGGTGGGCCGGCTGCGGGAGCTGGACCTGCAGAAGGCCCCGAGCGTCTCCGAGACCCTGGACTGGGCCCGGGCGCTGGCGCTGCTGGGCGCCGAGGCGCTGGACCCGCAGCGCGTCCAGGAGACGCTCTCGCTGGTGCTGAAGCACGAGGCGGACGTCGAGCGGGCCCGCGGCAAGCTGCGGGAGATCGCCGGGTCCTGACGGCCCGCGCCGCCCCGGGAGCCCCATGGAGCCGAAGCGCGTCCTCATCGTCGAGCCCGACGGCGCCTTCGCGCTCTCCCTGGCCTCGGTCTACCGCGGCGAGGGGTACGCCACCGCGGTGGCCGCCTCCGCCGCCGAGGCGGAGCGGGAGGTCGGGGCGCGGCCGCCCGACCTGGCGGTGGTGCGGGCCGAGCTGCCGGACCTCTCCGGCTTCTCGCTCTGCGGCCGGCTGCGCCGGGAGCGGCCGGGCCTGCCGCTGGTGATCTTCTCGTCGGAGAGCACGCCCGAGGCGCTGGCCGAGCACGCCCGCTCGCCGTCGGCGGCCCACGCCTACCTGGCGGTGCCGCTCGACACCGCGGCGCTGCTGCGCCTCTCGCGCGAGCTGCTGGCGACGCAGGCGCCGGTGGAGGTGGGGGAGGAGGCGGTGGTCGAGGCCACCGGCCCGGTGGAGGTCCGGCCCGGCGCGCCTCGCCCGCCGGCCCCGCCGGCGGCGCCGCACCCGCCGCCGGTGCCCCGGCGCACCCGGCTCGGCGCCCTCACCGACGAGGACCGGCTCTTCGTGGAGCGGGCCTTCGGCTCGGTCGCCGACCGCCGGGCCGACCTGGTCGCCGAGTCGCGGCGCCGCCGCCCGCCGCCGCCGCGCCAGCTCCGGGCGACGCCGGAGGGGCGCCTCTCCCTGCTGCGCGAGGAGCTGAAGCTCCGCGAGGCGCAGCTGGCGCGCCTCTCCGCCATCTGGGAGGCCCGCGAGCGGGAGGTGGCCCTGGCCGACGACCGGCTCCACGAGAAGGAGGTGGAGATCCAGGGGCTCAAGCTCCGGGTGGACGAGCTGCTGCGGCGGCTGGCGGAGGCGCGGGACCGCGTCCTGGCGACGGAGCGGGAGCACGGCGCCTCGGTGGAGGGGCTGCTGCTGGAGCGCATCTCCCTGGAGAAGGAGCTCATCGAGGTGGTGGCCTCCAAGGAGCGCCGGGTGGCCGAGCTGGAGCGCGAGCTCCGGCGGCGGGACGAGGACCTGGCGCGGCGCAAGGAGGCGCTGGACGGGGCGGTCGAGGAGATCGCCCGGCTGGAGCGGCGGCTGGCGGGCGAGCCGGAGCCGGGCGAGGGGTAGCCCGGGACGGGCGCGGAACATTCGGTGGCGAACCGCCCGGGCGCGCGCCATCTGAAGGGGTCGATGGTCATCCTGTCGAGCGCGCTCCTCGCCGGTTTCCCCCACGGCTTCACCACGCGCCACGGCGGCGTCTCCCGCGCCCCCTGGGAGAGCCTGAACCTGGGCGGCGCCACCGGGGACGACCGCGCCGCGGTGGAGGAGAACTGGGGCCGGCTCCGGCAGGAGACCGGGCTCGGCTTCGCCCGGGTGCGGCAGGTGCACGGCTGCCGGGTGGTCACGCGCGGCGAGGCGGGCGGCGCCGGCGACGAGGCCGACGAGGCCGACGCGGTGGTCACGGCGCGGCCGGGGCTGGCGGCCAGCGTGCTCACGGCCGACTGCGTCCCCATCCTCATCGGCGACCCGCGCACCGGCGCGGTGGCCGCGGCCCACGCCGGCTGGCGCGGCACGCTGGCGCGGGTGGCGGCCACGGCGGTCGAGGCCCTGGTGCGCGAGTTCGGCGCGCACCCCGAGAACCTGCTGGTGGCGGTGGGGCCGGCCATCGGCCCCTGCTGCTACGAGGTGTCGCCCGACCTGGCGGAGCGCTTCGTCGCCGAGATCGGGCCGTCGGTGGCGATGCTCCACCCCCGGACCCCGCGCGTGGACCTCTGGTCGGCGAACGAGGCGGTGCTGCGCGCCGCCGGCGTCCCCCCGGAGCGCATCGAGATCATCGACCGCTGCACCGCCTGCGACGCCGAGAGCTTCTTCTCGCACCGGCGCGACGGGGCGCGGACCGGCCGCCAGGTGGGATTCATCGCACCCGCGCGGACCCCCTTTCTTGACTAACCGGGGCGCGCCCCTACGATCCGTTCGTTCAGGCCGGATCGGGGCCGCGGCGCGATATCGCCTCGCGCGCGGTCCCGGCCCGCGAGGAGCCGCCATGAGAGCCGCAACCATCGCCGCAGCGATCGCGCTTCTCCCCGCGAGCGCCACGGCGCAGACGCGCGCGCTGGAATCCGCGCGGCAGGCCCGCGACACCGCGCAGGCGGCCGACGCCGCCCTGCAGCGCCAGGCCGACGCCGCGCAGGGCCCGGGCGACGCGGCCCAGGCC
>JAKAEO010000224.1 GCA_021818285.1 Myxococcales bacterium | reverse complement strand
GCGGCGGCTCGGACGGCGCGCCGCGGCCCGGCGGCGGCGCGGGCGAGGCCGCCTGGGGCTACGGCTGGACCCTCTGGCCCGACGTGGCGCGCCGCTACGGCGTCCCCACCGGCCTGCCGCCCTGGCGCAACTGGGTCTGGCCCGCGGAGCGGCCGGCGAAGGCGCCGGCGGGGCTGGTGACCCCCGCCGATCCGCCGCCCGGCGCCCCGGCGTCGCCGTAGCCATGCTGGCCCTGGCCCTGATCCTCGCCGCCGGCGCAGCCGGCGCGCCCGACGAGACCGTCGCCCGCATCGACGCGGTCGCCATCCCGGCGTCCGCCGTCCGGGCGCGGCTCGACGCGGCGCCGGGCGCGCCGCCGGCGGCCGTCCTCCAGGACCTCCTGAACGACGCCGCCCTGGCCATCGACGCCGAGCGCGCCGGCTACGCGGCCGACCCGCGCGTCACCGCCGCCGTCGACCGGGAGCGCCGGCGCCTGGCGGCCCGGCGCTGGATCGCGAAGGCCCTCGCGGACATGCCGCCGGTGGACGACGCCGCGCTCCGCGCCCTCTTCCACGGCCAGGCGGACGGCGTCCGGATCCGGACCATCGTCGTGCTCGACGCCGCGGAGGCGGCCAGGGTCAAGGCCCGGCTCGCCGCGGGCGCCGACTTCGCCGTCGAGGCGCGGCGCTCCCTCGACCCCGCCGGCCGCGACGGCAAGGCGCAGTGGCGCACCCGCAGCCAGCTGGACGGGGCCCTGCTGCAGGCCGCCTTCTCGGCGCCCCTGAAGGAGTTCGCCGGACCGGTCGGCCTCGGCCTGGGCTCGGCCGTGATCCAGGTGCTGGAGCGCACCGTCGGCACCGAGGAGGAGTTCGCGGCCAAGCGCGACGGGCTGCGCCGCTTCGCCGCCGACCAGCTCCGGGGCCACGCCCGGCAGCAGATCCTCGCCAAGCTGCGCCGCGAGGCCGGGGCGACCGTGGACGAGGGCTTCCTGCGCTCCACCGGGAAGCGCCTCGAGGCCACGCCCGAGGAGGAGGCGCACGCGGTGGCCCGGGTGCACGGCAAGCCCATCACCTACGGCGAGATCCTGCCCGAGATCCGGCGGCTCGCCCGGGGCATGGAGGGCGGCCACTTCTCCGGACCCAGCGTGAAGCTGGAGGTGGCCGGGCAGGCCGTCGACGAGCGCGTCATGGAGGACGCCGCGGTGGCGGCCGGGCTCGACCGCGGAGGCGAGATCGAGGCCGCGCTCGCCCCGGTCGAGCGCGACGAGCTGGTCCGGGCCTACGCCGCCGACCTGCGGGCCCGCGCGCCGAAGCCCACGCCGGCCGAGGTCGAGGCCCACTACGCTGCCAACCGCGCCCGCCTCGAGCAGCCCGGACGGCGCGCCTGCTCCCACCTGCTCACCAGGACCCGGGGCCAGGCGGAGATGGCGCTCGAGCGCGTCCGCGGCGGCCAGCCGTTCGCCGACGTGGCCCGGGACCTCTCGATCGACGGCGCCACCGCGGCGCAGGGCGGGCTCCTCGGGGACATCCCCGACGACCGGCTCCAGGCGCTGGCCCGCCAGGAGCCGGACCTCGCCGCCGCCATCCGGGACGCCGGGGCCGGCCGGGTGGCGGGCCCGGTGCGCAGCCGCGCGGGGTGGCACCTGCTGCTCTGCCAGGCCCACCGGCCGCCCTCGACCCCGCCGCTGGCCGAGGTGGCGCCGGCCATCACCGCGTTCCTGGAGCGGCAGCACGGCGACGACGCCGTCCGCGCCCGCATGGCCGCGGCGCGGGCCGGGGCCAAGGTCTCGATCGACGAGGCGGCGCTGCAGCGGGCCGCCGCGCGGAAGTGAAGCACCGGAAGTGGAGGAAGCCATGAAGCACCGCCTGCCCGCCGCCGTCGCCGCCCTGGCCCTGCTGGCCTGCGCCACGCCTCCCCGGAAGAAGGACGTGGTCTGGCCCGACCCTCCGGAGAAGGCCCGGATCAAGTTCGTCAGCGCCTTCGCCAACGAGGACACGCTCGACGACTCGGGCTGGAACCGCTTCAAGCGCTCCATCCTCGGCGGGGAGGATCCGGCGCGGCTGCGCCAGCCGATGGGGCTCGCCCTCTCCCCCGACGGCCACCGGATGTACATCGCCGACTTCGGCGCCGGGACGGTCTTCAAGGCCGACCTCCAGGCGAAGCGCTTCGGCTACTTCGCCCCCGACCAGGGCTTCGCCCAGCCCTTCGGCGTCGCCGTGGACGCGCAGGAGCACGTCTACGTCTCCGACTCGGGAGCCAGGACCGTCACCGCCTACGACGCCAGGGGGGAGAAGCTCTGGTCGGTCGGCCGGGAGTTCGAGCGTCCCACCGGCCTGTGCCTGGACCGGGAGGCCGGGCTGCTCTACGTCGTGGACTCCGGGACCCAGGCCTCGCAGAGCCACCGGGTCTGGCAGTACGACCTCAAGGGCACGCGGCTCCGCGAGATCGGGAACGGGCGCGGCTCGGAGGACAACCAGTTCCACTTCCCCGTCTACTGCGCGGTGGACTCGGCCGGGAAGCTGTACGTCGGCGACACCATGAACTTCCGGATCGAGGTCTTCGGCCGCGACGGCCAGTACCTCGGGAAGTACGGCGAGAACGGCGACGGCCCGGGGACCTTCGCGCGCATCAAGGGGCTCGACTTCGACGGCTTCGGCAACCTCTACGTGGCGGACGGCGGTCACTCGACGGTCCAGATCTTCAACCGGGAGTGGGACGTCCTCCTGACCTTCGGCGCCTTCGCGCCGTTCGTCGAGTACTTCGACATCCCGAGCTGCCTCGCCATCGACCGGAAGATCAACCGCATCTACGTGTGCAACGAGCACAACGCCCGGATCAACGCCTACGACCTCGTGAACACCACCGCCGCCGACTCGGTCCGGCCGAGGGACCTGCCCGCGGAGGCGCCTCCCCCGGGAGCGGCAGCGCTTGGGGAACGGCGCTGATCTGGGTGACCAGCCTGGGTGGGTTGCCCCACGATTGGGAGCCAGCACCCACCGACATTCGTAAAACACGAGTGAACACGACATGTTCTCAATGCGACATCATGGCATTCTGGTTGCTTTGTCGGGCGGCACCCAGGACGCCGATTCGTCTTAGAAGGCGCTGACGCGCGCAGGGTGGTCCATGGCATGGAGCCGCGGGCCAGCGCGAGGCGGAGGGCCTCGCACGGGAGGAACACCGAAATGAAGAGTCTCCTGAAGACGCTGGCGGTGGTCGCGGTCGCGGTCCCGGCCGTGGCGTTCGCGGCGATCACCGGCAGCAAGCACGACCTGTCGAGCACCAACACCGGCGTCGCGGTCCACTCGACCGGCGCGAACGCGACCGACCAGATCTGCATCTTCTGCCACGCGCCGCACAAGGCCCTGAGCCAGTCGCTCATCTGGAACCACCGGGCCGGCTCCGTGACGGGATTCACCGCCGGTCAGTACACCGTCGGCGGCACGACGCTCCCGACCACGGTCCAGGCGCCTTCGATGGCCTGCCTGAACTGCCACGACGGCACGGTCGCCCTCGGCGACGTGAACAGCACCACCGTCGCCAACGGCGGCGCGGGCATCATCGGCGTCACCACCGTCGCGAACCACACCAACGCGACGGGGATGCTCATCGGCTACGCCCTCGTCGGCAACGGGACGAGCCTGAACGGCAACCACCCGGTCTCCATCCCCTACGCCGGCGCGACCTACAACGGCATCCCCAGCGGCATCTCGTCGGGCAACGTCACCGGCAACTACACCGCGGTCAACAGCTCCTGCACCGGCTCGCCGAGCGGCATCTGCATCACCGCCGGCGCCAACACGCTCCCGCTGTTCAAGGTCGTGGGCGCGGACACGGGCGGCGTCGAGTGCGGCAGCTGCCACGACGTGCACAACAAGCTCAACAACACCTACTTCCTGCGGGTGACGGCGACCGGCTCGGCGATCTGCCTGGCCTGCCACATCAAGTAACGAGTCGAGAGGAGCGCGGGGCGCGCAGCTCGCTCCGCGCTCCTTCCCGTTTCCAGCACCGCCATAGTCCGCTGGACGCTGTCGGCAGGGGAGCCATGGAGCCAGCCTCTCCCATCAGGGAAATCACCGGCCCGGGCGGCACGCTGCCGCTGCGCGCCGGCGACGAGGCCTCCCTCGACCTGCTCATGCTCGTCGAGGGCGAGACCAGCGGCCGCCCCCTCGAGGAGATCCTGGCCCGGTTCGGCCGCTCCCGCAGCACCTACTACGAGAAGCTGCGCCGCTTCCGCGAGCAGGGGCTGGAGGGCTTGCTCGCGCGGCCGCCCGGTCCCCGCAGCGCCTGGCGGCGCCCTCTCGAGGTGGTCCGCTTCATCGTCACCGCCCGGATGCGCGACCCGGAGCGCGGCGCCGCCGCCATCGCCGAGGAGCTGGCCCGCGCCGGCCACGCGGTCAGCGTCCGCAGCGTGGAGCGGACGCTCACCCAGTTCGGCCTGACGCGCCTGCCCCGGCCCGGCGAGCGCGAGGAGCGGAGGAAGTAGGTGGCGGGACGGCTCGCCACCGGTTTCGCCGCGGCGCTGGCCGCCGCGCTCCTCCCCGGAATGTCCCGGGCCTCTCCCTTTCCCACGCGCGGCGGCGAGGTGGGCCTGCTCGACGTCCCCACCGCCGAAACCGCCGGCACCGCCGGCGGCCTGGTCGGCGGCGAGCTGCGGCTGGACCGCACGCCGGGCCGGCCGACCGCCTTCGGCCCCCTGCCCCTCTCGCTGGTCTTCGGCCTCTCCGACCGCCTGGACGGCGGCCTGGCGATGCGGGAGGGCGGGCAACCGGGCGACGCGCCCGCGTCCGCCCCGGTCTTCTCGGCGGCCACCAAGCTCCGGCTCGCGCAGGCCAGCGGGCTGTGGCCGGGCCTCGCGGCCAGCGTCACCCTCGACTCCTTCAACCTGGGCGGCGTCCTCGGCGGGCGCCTGGTGGCCTCGACCGCGGACATCGGGCGGCTGCGCCTCGCCGCCTACGCCGGCGCCGAGGGACACGGCCCGCGCCCGCTGGCCGTCGGCCCCACCGCCGGCCTGGCGGTCTCGGTGATCCACCGCAGCGACCTGGAGACGGTGCTGGAGGCGACCACCTCGCCCCGGGGCCCCCTGGTCGGCGGCGCCTTCCGCTGGTCGGTGACGCCCAAGGTGGGCGTGTCGCTCGGCCTCTCCTGGCTCCCGGACGTGCGCGGCTTCCGGGTGAGCCTCGGCTTCGGCCTGGCCGCGGCGCCGGCGCGGCGGGCCCGGCCGGCCGCCGCGCCCGTCGAGGCTCCGGTCGCGGCCGCGCCGGTGGGCCCGACGGGCCCGGCGTTCCTCGACGACCGTCCCCACTTCCGGATGCGCATCACCTCGGCCGCGACCCGGCCGCCGG
>JAKAEO010000223.1 GCA_021818285.1 Myxococcales bacterium | reverse complement strand
GCGGGCCCACCGGAAGCTCTGCTCGATCTGCTCGTTCGCGAGCACCAGCGCGTCGTGGAGCATGTCCACCTCGCGGCGCATGCTGGTGTCGAGCAGGTAGGGGCCGTCGGTGTTGATGGTGAAGCGCACCCCCCGCGCCCAGAAGCGCTGGAGGACGTCCTTCAGCTCCTCGAGCGAGGCCACCGCGCGCGTCGCCAGGTTGGAGGTGGGGCAGATCTCCAGCACCACCCCGCGCTCGCGCAAGAGGTCCATCACCCCCTCGTCCCGCGCCGCCGCGATGCCGTGGCCGATGCGCTCCGGCTCGAGCTGCTCCACCACCGCGCGCACCCCCTCGGCGCCGGTGCCGGCCGTCTCGCCGGTGTGGACGGTGGTCTTCAGCCCCGCCGCCCGCGCCCTCCGGAACAGCTCCCGGTAGCGGGGCAGCGCGCCGGCGTCCAGCTCCAGCGCGTTCCGCTCGGTCCCGGCCAGGTCGATGCCGACCACGCCGCGCCGCCGGTAGCGGATCGCCTTCTCCACCAGGATCTCGTTCAGGCGCGGCTCGAACTCGCGGGCCAGGCAGAAGATCAGGCCGGCCCGGACCCCGTACTCCAGCACCGCCCGGTCCATGCCGCGGATGGCGGCGTGGATGATGTGGTCCAGGTCCCGCTCGCCCCCCACGTTGCGCTTCATGGGGTTGAAGCGCAGCTCGATGAGGTCCACCCGGGAGGAGCGGTACTCCTTGCCGATGATCTCGTGGACGCTGCGCTCGATGGCCTGGGGCGAGGACTGGATCTTCTCGGTCCAGGTGTGGAGCACCGCCAGGTACTCCTCCAGCGACCGCACCTTGCCGGGCCGGGCGCTCACCAGCTCCCGGAACTCCCAGTAGTCGTTCACCGGGAGCTTGAAGCCCTGCTCGTGGGCGATGGACCAGAGGACGTGGGGGGCGACGGCGCCGCCCACGTGGATGTGGAGGTCGGTGAGCTCGCGGGGCATCCCGCGTTCTAATGCTCCGCCTCGTCCGGCGCCGCCTCGGAGGGCGCCCCCAGCGACAGGCCGCAGTCGGGGCACTCGGCCGCGCCGGCCCGGGGCGTGAAGCGGTGGCCGCAGGCCGGGCACTCGATCTCCCCGCCGGCGTCCAGGTCGATGCCGGCGAGGCCGCGCTGCGCCGCCCGCGCCGCCTCCGGATCGGCGAGCAGCTCGGCCCAGTCCCGCTGCAGGAAGCCGACGGCGTGCTCCACCTCGGCCACCGGCGCGTAGAGGTTCCAGAGCGGCCGCGACCGCTCCTCCTCGCGCCGGGCCGGGACCTGCTCCATCTCGGCCGCCACGCCCTCCTCCTCCAGCAGCTCCAGCATCTCCTTCACCGAGGCGTAGCCCGACCGGGAGAGGAGCTTGAGCCCCTGGGCCTCGGCGGCGCAGGTGACGCACGACCCGCTCTCGTCCAGCGGCGTGTTGCACTTCGCGCAGACCGGCACGTCCATGGCGCCTCCTCGGGGCGAGCCCCCGTGCCCCCATCCTAACGCCGGCGCGGCCGCCCGGGGGGCGCGGTATGGCGCCCCGTGCCACCCTCCCGGCGGTCGGGTAGAATCCGCGCCCCATGATCATCGACGGCAAGGCCATCGCGGCGCAGGTCCGCGCCGAGGTGGCGAAGGCGGTGCAGGAGCTGAAGGGGCGCGGGGTGACGCCGGGCCTCACCGTGGTCCGCGTCGGCGAGGATCCCGCCTCGGCCATCTACGTCCGCGGCAAGCGCAAGGCCTGCGACGAGGTGGGCATCCACTCGGTCGAGCACCACCTGCCGGCGACCACCGGCCAGGCCGAGCTCATGGCGCTGGTGCGCCGGCTCGACGCCGACCCGTCGGTCCACGGCATCCTGGTGCAGCTCCCCCTCCCCGACCACGTCGACGAGGAGCCGGTGCTGGAGGCCATCGACCCGGCCAAGGACGCCGACGGCTTCCACCCCTTCAACGTCGGCTGCCTCTGGACCGGGAAGCCGGCCCCCCGCGCCTGCACCCCCTGGGGCGTGATGCGGCTGCTCGCCGAGGCCAAGGTGGAGCTGAAGGGCAAGCGGGCGCTGGTGGTGGGCCGGTCCAACATCGTCGGCAAGCCCATGGCGGCGATGCTGCTCGAGCAGCACGCCACGGTGACCGTGGCCCACTCCCGCACCACCGACCTCGCCGGCGAGGTGGCGCGCGCCGACGTGCTGGTGGCGGCCATCGGCAAGGCCGAGATCATCCGGGGCGCCTGGGTGAATCCGGGCGCGGTGGTGATCGACGTCGGCATGAACCGGCGCCCCGACGGGAAGCTGGTGGGCGACGTCGAGTACGGGCCGGCGGCGGAGCGGGCCTCGGCCATCACCCCGGTGCCGGGAGGCGTCGGTCCCATGACCATCGCCATGCTGCTCAAGAACACCGTCGACCTCGCGGCGAGGCGGCGGTGAAGGGCTGGGCCCTGGCCGCGGTGCTGGCCTTCCTCTGGGCAAACCGGTCCGGCTGCTGCTGGCTCGCCGGCCATTCCCCCTACACCGTCCGCAAGGCCCTCCCGCCGGCGGCGGCGGCCGGGCCGGCCCCGGCGCCCCCACCGGAGCTGCGGGTGCTGTTCTTCGCCGACTTCGGCGACAACACCTGCCAGCAGGCGTCCGTCGCCAAGTCCATGGCGGCGGCCAACGCCCGCGCCCCCTTCGACCTGGCCTTCTCGGCGGGCGACAACCTCTACGAGTGCGGCCCCGACGCGCGGATCGCGGGCGCGGCCGCCTGCGCCTTCGCCGCCGACGGGAACACCGTGGCGCCGGGCTTCACCGCGCCCGACGACCCGCGCTTCCGCAAGCACTTCGAGGACGCGCTCGCGCCCCTGCAGCGCGACGGCAGGCCGCTGCCGGTCTACCTCGCGCTCGGCAACCACGACGTGCGCTCCGACCGGAGCTGCGCCGAGGGCGACGTCCCGCTGGACCGGCTCGGCCGGCTCCGCGCCTGCCTGGAGGTGGCCCACCACGCGCCGCACTGGGACATGCCGGCGCGCCACTACGTGATCGACCGGGGGCCGGCGCGCTTCATCGTGGTGGACTCCAACGTCATCGGCGCCGACTACGGCGGCTTCACGCTGGAGCAGGAGGAGGCCTTCGTGGCCCAGGCCACGGTGGGCTGCGACGCTCGCCCCTGCTTCCTGGTGGGCCACCACCCGCCGGCCGCAGCCGGCGAGCACGCCGGCGCCCTGCTGGGCGAGGGCAACCAGTGGGTGCCGCGGATGCGGCGCATCCAGGAGGCGGCGCGAGGGCCCATCGCCGCCTACTTCGGCGGCCACGACCACGACCTGCAGCACCTGCGTGCCGCCGCCGGCTACGACGTCTTCGTCGCCGGCAACGGCTCCCGCTGGCGCGACGAGAAGTTCACCCGGGTGGGGCCGATCGGCGCCCAGCTCTTCTTCGCCTCGACCGCCTGGGGCTTCGCCACCCTGGAGGTGTCGGCCCGCCACTGGTCGGTGCGCTTCCAGGACGACCAGGGCGAGCCGCTCGACTGCTGCCAGGCCGACTTCCCCGGCGCCTGCCAGCCGGTGGCCTGCGGGCCGGCGCCGTCGGGCCCCACGGTGCCGGCGGCGGCCGCGAAGCCGTAGCGCGTCGTGGGGATCGTCGGCAGCAAACGATCTCGTTCAGCCTGGGGCTTGAGCTGGCGAAGGGTACCGGTAGGCCGTGCTCTGCGTCGTCAGCGCGCGGCCCGCAGCCAGGCTCTCCGCCGACTGGTTCACGCTCTCGGTCGCCGTGTCGATGTTCCCGATTGCGAGGCAACGGGCCAGGAATCCACGCCCCGCATGAGGCCGTCCGGACGAGCACGTCGTCAGGTCCGTCGGTGCGCCGCGAGGACGAGGGTCCCCGCCGCGCACAGCACCGCGGCGATGCCGAACGCCGCCCCCGGCCCCCACACCGACCAGGCCACGCCGACGAGCGTGCTCGAGACCATGTCGCCCACCCCGTTGACCGAGGCCAGCACGCCGAACCCGGTCCCGCGGATCCCGGCGGGCACCTCCACCGCGGCGATCATGCCCTCGAGCGTGTCCTCGAAGGCGAGCGTGAGGCCGGCGGCGAGGAACAGGGCGACCAGCACCGGCAGCGCGGGGGTGGCCACCGCGGCCAGGACGGCGGTGACGGCCCCGAACGCGTAGCCGACGACCAGCAGCCGCTCGGGGCGGAAGCGATCCGCGAGGTGGCCGACGGGGTAGGACGCCGCCGCGTAGACGACGTTGTGGACGACGTAGAGCGACATGGCCACGGCCGCCGCCTTCATCGCCCCTGCGCCGGGCGTGAGGACCTGGGTCGCGCGGAGGATGAGGAGCGTCCGGGCGAAGTCGCCCATGCCGAAGAGGAACACGGCGGCGAGGAAGCGCCGGTAGCGGTTCGGCAACGACCGGACGCTGTGCCAGAAGGGAAGCGCCGGCTTCGGCGTCTCCCGCTGCGGGCGCACCAGGACGAGGAAGGCGATCCCGGCGAGGACGCCCGGCCCCAGGGCGTAGAGGAAGACCTGGCGAAGCGGGACCACGGCGAGGAGCGCCGCCGCGGCCGCCGGTCCGACGATGGCGCCGGCGGTGTCGGCCGCCCGGTGGAAGCCGAAGGCGCGGCCGAGCGCCTCCCGCGGCACCGAGTCGGCCAGCATCGCGTCGCGCGCCGGGCCCCGGGCGCCGCGCGCGAACCAGCCGACGCCGCGAGATGCGAGGAGGTGCCACCAGGCCGTGGCGAGCCCGTAGGCACCGGTGGAGAGGCCGGTGGTGAGGTACCCCGCGACCGCGATGGGCTTGCGCAGCGCGGGCCGGTCCGCCCAGAAGCCGCCCGCGAGCTTGGCGAAGCTGGAGAGGCCGTCGGACAGCCCCTCGATGATCCCGAGGGCCGCGGGCGGCGAGCCGAGGAGGATGAGCAGCCCCGGCAGCGCCGCCGTCGCCGCCTCGTGCCCCATGTCGGAGAGGAAGCTCGCGACGCCGAACCCGAAGACCGAGGCCGTCAGCCAGCGCTTCCCCCGTGCGGCGGGCGGGACGTTGCGAGCCTGGCCCACGTGTGCCCTCCTACCGGCCGAACGGCCGCGGCCCGGCGTAGCGCGCGGCGCTCCCGAGCTCCTCCTCGATGCGCAGGAGCTGGTTGTATTTCGCGACCCGCTCCCCCCGGCAGGGCGCTCCCGTCTTGAGCTGCGCCGCCCCGGTCGCGACGGCGAAGTCGGCGATGAAGTCGTCGGCCGTCTCGCCGGAGCGGTGGCTGACAACGGTCCCGTAGCCGGCGCGGCGGGCCACCGCCATGGCCTGGCGCGTCTCGGTCACGGTGCCGATCTGGTTCAGCTTGATCAGGACCGAGTTGGCGACGCCCTTCTCGATGGCCCGGCGCACGATGGCGGGGTTCGTC